>CACXMH010000013.1 GCA_902768715.1 Fibrobacter succinogenes
AAGAGACTTTGGACATTATCTGCGAAATCAATGACCTGACCTGGCTTATCCAGGACAAGTACATTGTGATTCAGCGTTCCAGTACTTACCAGGCCAAGCAGAAGAAAATCGCCGATGAAGAAGCTCAGGCAGAACAGAATGCTCCCTTGGTTCGAAAGAATTTCCAGGTACATCATGCCAAAGCCGAGGAACTGGTAAAAGTCCTTGAAAGTATGAAGTCTAACCGAGGCCGCATTACAGTGGTGGAACGCTCTAACTCCATCATTGTTTATGATACCGATGGACGTATTGAACAGATGGAAAATGCGTTGAATGAGTTGGATGTGGAAACCCTGCAGATTATGATTACTGCCAAACTCGTGGTGGTGAACAGCGAACTCGCTCGTGAATTGGGTGTGGACTGGACTTATCAGGCTGGCAAAACAGGGTTGACCCCGGGCCAGGCTCAAATGCCTACAGGAAGTGCTGCAGGGGATCCTCGTATGGGTGTTGCTGCGCAGTCTTTCCCTGGAACCAACAAGGGTACATCTCCGGCAGTGCTTAATCCCTCGGCTTCCATTACCACTAGCATATTGGACAACCATATGCAATTGGCCATTACTAACTTGATGGGCGATGCTTCTACTGAAGTACTTGCCAGCCCCCAGGTTTCTACTTTGGATAACACCGAAGCACAGGTGTTTATGGGTGATAAGATTTCCATTCGCGTTATTGATGATGACGGCGAGTCTTCCACCCAGTTGGTAGAAACGGGTATTAAGCTGACGGTGACGCCTCATGTTTCTGGCGATAACCGCATTTTGTTGGACTTGCATCCTGAAAATAACTCCTATGACTATGACTCTAAGGGAGAAGTTGTCATTAGTACCCAGGAAGCAAAGACCAAGGTGGTTGTGGCCGATGGTGAAACTGTGGTTATTGGTGGTTTGACCCGTAACGAGACTCAAGAGTCTGAAAGCGGTATTCCGTTCCTCAAGGATATCCCGCTGTTTGGCAACTTGTTCAAGTATTCTCGTAAGGCTTTGATTAAGAAGGATCTGGTGATTTTTGTGACGCCTCGCATTATCCGTAACTACATTGGCAATGTGGATATTTCTGAGCCCGCTTCTGAAAAGTCTGCTGCTCCCGAAGCAAAGAAGGTGGAACAGAAGCCCGCTCCTGCAAAGCAGGCCGATAAGCCCGCCGCTTCTAAGGCTCCGGCCGCCCCCGCTCCTGCAAAGAACGATAGCGACTGGGATTAAAACCCTATTTGATTTTACTAAAGAAAAAAGCTCGGCGTTGTCCGAGCTTTTTTGCGTTAGGTTTTATTCTTCGTATTTGACATTAACGGCAATCAGCTTTATTTCGCCAACCGTTGGCGTAAGCGTCACGACTTTGGAGTCAAAACCTTTGCCTTCTAGGTATTCGCCGATGGCATTGATTTTACCTTCTGGCCCGCTTACTTCTAGCGTAAAGTTATGCTTGCGCATGAGCATGATGGCATCGTTCAGGGCGGTATAGCTCGATGCTATAAGGCGGTTGGAGTTTTTGAAGAACTTGATTTCCTTGGCGATAGAGCTTAGGTTCTGCTTGGTATTTCGGGCGCAACCATTTTCGTCAACTTTGACTTTTGGGAGCGTAGCGGGGCATTTGTCCAGGTGGTCGGGCACTCCGTCAAAATCGGAATCCATGATGCAACCCGAAGAATCCACTACGGCTCCGACAGGAGTTTTGGAGCATTGGTCTATAGCGTCTGGGACTCCGTCTTTGTCGGTGTCCAACGGACAGCCGTTTTTATCTACGGGATAGTCCTTTGGGGTTTCTGTGCAGTTGTCGTGCAGGTCGGAAACGCCGTCGCCGTCGGAATCTACAGGGCAACCGTCCTTGTTGACCGTTTCTCCAAGCTCTGTTCCCGGGCAGCTATCTACTTCGTCGGGAATACCGTCCCGGTCTTCGTCCATGGGGCAGCCGAAGGGGTTGACCTTCCAGCCTTCGGGTGTACCTGGGCAGGCATCGTTTTCGTTTTGCACGCCGTCGTGGTCTTCGTCCAGAGGGCAGCCTTTTGCATCTACGGGGTCGTCTTTACGGGTGTTCGGGCATTGGTCTGCGTTGTCGTCGATTCCGTCGGCATCAGTGTCCAGTTTGCAGCCGCTTGCATCTACGGCCATACCGGCCGGAGTGTTCTCGCAGGTGTCCTTGTAGTCAGGCACGCCATCCATGTCCTGGTCCAGGGGGCATCCTGAATAGTCCACTCTAACACCTAGCGGTGTTCCTGGGCAATCATCGACGATGTTCAGCACTCCGTCTTGGTCTTCATCTACGGGGCATCCGCGGTTGTTTACCACCATGTCACGGGCTGATCCCGGACACATGTCCAGACGGTCGGGCACTCCGTCGCGGTCGGCATCTTTCCAGCTGAAGTCTATGGCCTTGCTGATGCCAAGCGTCATAGAAATTTTGGGGCTTCCAGAAACATAGTACGATATTTCTTCTCCAGCGTTGTCGCGCTTTACCAGGTGCCCATTGCTTGTCTTTGCGCCTCTGAAATAATCCAGGCCTATATCTACACCGAACAGGAGATTGAATTCTTGGGGTAGGTGCAGTTTAATTGCTGGCGAAAAGCGGAAGGAATCGTTGATCAGGTGGTCGCTGATTTTTGTCTTGGTAATTTTGGTCTCCCCGGAAACTTCAAGAATGACAGAAATTAGTTTGTGTGGAAAAAGATTGAGGCCCGTTCCCCACATCACGTATTCTGTGCTGAAGTTTCCGATGTAGTTGTTCCATTGTACAATATTGAACAACTCTAGCGTTAAGAAAAGTGTGGTGGCGAAGGACCATTCGCCGTAGGTGTAGGCGTGGGTCTTGCCGTCCTTAATGTTCCAGATGCGCCTAGGACGGAATCCGGCGTCCTTGGCGCCTGTGGGTGCAAACAGCTCCAGCGATACCGCAGGCCTTATCGGAAAATCCGTGGGGAGAGAGGCCTTGCCGTATATTTGCATATCCCCGATTCCGGAGGTCTCGAAATCGGTTCCTTTTACTTGCCCGTCGTAATAGAGGGGCTGGTAAATGCCAAATTCAAAGAAATCCAGGGGGGCGTATGTGGCCTGAAACGCTCCGCCGACAGACGGTATGTTGCTTGGGACATCGTGCATATTCCCAGTTCTGGTATTTTCAAAGCCGCCAATGGCCATGGGGGAGCCGTCGCTCAGGTTCTCGAAATTCCCAGAAAAGAAGAAAAAGCCCTGACCTAGGGTGGTGGACGAGGGTACTCTGAAACCGTCGCCGTTGCGGATTGCCCCGGTGTGCGAAAATGCGTAAGTCGTTGCCAGACAAAGACTTATGAGCAGTTTTCTAGTATTCATCGCAAAAAATTTAATTTTTTTTCGCAAAGGTATTGACTTTTTAAAGTTTATGTATACATTTCCACTCGTGGAACCGAACCGAGAGACTAAATCAGGGCTCCCTCCCTGGCACAGAAAGGCCCAAAAGGCCTATCGAGTCAATAGGATCATCATCGTGCTCCAGATAGTGGCGTCTTTGGTGATGAGCGGGGTAATCCTGGTTGGAATCAGTCGTGTCCTGCACTGAGGAGAATTCTATGTTGAACTATGCGTACCATTGCGGCCGTAGGCCGAAGAGTGATTCTTTCGATAATTCACTTCCTTTTCCCAACGAGGAAATCGAAGAGGAAATCGAGGAGGAGGAAGAAGAACTGGACGAAGAAGTCGATTTTGACCAGCCGTCCTTCAAGCGTGACCAGATTTGGTCCGACTACGCCGAAGACCTGGATTACGACCAGTGATATGCCTTTCTAGGCATATCGTAGTACTAGGAACTTTTCTTTCGGCTATTCTGCTAGCCGCCTGTGCTCCGGCTCAGGCTCCAGTTGCAAATGATGTTCCTTCGGGCGGTCCTGTCGGCAAGCCCGATTCTTTGGTGTATTCCGAAGACGGCCAGGAATCCTTTGCCCAGGTGGCCCTCCGGGAAAAGGTCCACGATTCCCTGGCGGTAAGGCCTTCTTGGACTTATTACCAGTATGCCCTGGAGGCCATGGATAACCAGGAATGGCTCTTGGCCAGGCATTACCTGGACGAATCCCTGCGGCAGTTCATTGCCGAAAAGCACGACACCCTTTACCACAACGTTCCCGAATCCGTTGATTCCATATACCGGGCGCAGATGCCGCTCCGCATTGTGGATGCCCTGGACGAGGTTTACCCCAACATTTCTGAAATCGGTGTAGATGCAGGGGTGTTCGAGCAGAACGAAGTGTCTATCGAGGGCGTGGACGCCCTGGACGAAAGCGTTGCGGATAGCGCTGCCCTGCAGGTTATCGAAAACTTCTTGGATACCATAGACGTGGCTCAGTTTACGCTGCCCGTGGTGTTCAACGAAAGGGTGATGCAAGAAATTTTCTACATGAGTGGCGGGGCCCGGTCCTTTACCGAAGGCTCCCTTAACCGCAAGACCGCCTACGACTCGTTAGTTTATTCTAAACTCGACGAGATGGGCATGCCCCGCGACCTGATTTACCTCGCCCTGGTGGAATCCGGTTTCAAGCTGAAGGCCTATAGCCGTGCCAAGGCCAGCGGCATGTGGCAGTTCATTCCGGAGACGGGCAAGCGCTACGGTCTTCAAGTCGATTATTGGGTGGACATGCGCCGCAATCCGGAGATGGCCACCACGGCTGCCCTCAAGTATCTGTCGCGCCTGTACAACGAATTCAACGACTGGCTGTTGGCCATGGCCGCCTACAACTGCGGCGAGGGCCGCGTGCGCCGCTTGGTCAAGGAGAAGATGGCCGATTCTACCTGGGACACCACCCAGGTGGTGACCTACTGGGATCTGGAACTGCCCAAGGAAACCATGCGCTATGTGCCTCGTATTTTGGCCGCCATGGTGATAGGCCATTATCCTGAACAGTACGACATGAAAATCAATCGGCAGTACAGGCCCGACTTTGATACGGTGACGGTTTTTGACTCTTTCCCGCTGGAGGAAGTGGCCAAGGTTTTGAAGGTTCCCGAAGACACCCTGCGGAGCCTGAACATGGAACTGGTCAAGTGGTGCACGCCGCCCAACAGGGATTCTTACCTGCTTCGCCTGCCGGTGGGCACCCGCAGCGCCTTTGTTGATGGTTACGACAAGATGGAAAAGAACAACTTTTCTAGCTGGCACCACCACAAGGTCAAGCGGGGTGAAAGCTTGGGCGTGATTTCGCGGCAGTACGGCATTTCGGTGAAGGAACTCCAGCAGGCCAACGACATGAAGGGCACCCGCATTCGTGCGGGGCAGACCCTGCTGATTCCCATCAAGGTCACGCCCAAGAAATCTACGGGCAAGAAACCTGCGAAGGTCAAGACCTATGTGGCCAAGTTGGGCGACAACGTGGCTACGGTGGCTCGGCTCTTTGGCGTATCTCAAGAAAGCATCCGGGTGTGGAATTCCATGAAAGAGGACCACGTGGTGAATCCGGGGGATACCTTGTTCGTGTCCAAGCCGGAACTGAAGCCCGTGGTGCCCCAGGCGAGTTCGGCTCCGAAGCTTGCCAAGGGCGAACGCTACGTAGTGGGCGAGGGAGACACCTACGCCGAAATCGCGAAGAAGTTCGGCGTGCCTGTGGTGATGCTTCTGGAGGCCAACGGCGGCTACAGCCATCGCCTTTCGGTAGGGGATTCCCTGGTGATTCCGGAGTTTACCCAGACCGTGGTAAAGAACGCCCCGAAATCTTCTGAAAAGCAGGCCAAGGCGGACAAGTCTTCTAGCGAAAAGCCATCGGCCAAGCCGGCAAAGACCGCCGATAAGCAGGCGGGCTCGGCTAGCGCAAAGTCGGAAAAGCCTGCCAAGGAGCGGGTCCATGTGGTCAAGAAGGGGGAGGGCCTGTGGGACATTTCCCGCCAGTACGGCGTGACCATTGAGGACATTGTCCGCTGGAACGACCTCAAGGACACCAAAATCCGGATTGGTGACAAGCTCATCATCCGAAAATAATGCAAAAAATCGCTTTTTTTTGAAAAAAATGTGTATTTTCCCGAAAAAAAGTGTAATTTTAGTGACAGAAAACGAAAAAACTATTACGGAGCCCCGAAAATGAACAAAAAAATCCTTGGATTGTGCGCTATGGGCCTGCTTGCTGCCGGCCTTACCGCCTGTAACGATACGATGGACCCTAACGATCCCCAGTCCGTGCGTAAGTACTTGACGAAGCAGAAAATCGCCTTTACGCCGAACCAGTTCGTGTCTTATGCGGTGAACAGCGATACCGCCAAGATGACCTTGTTCTTGCAGGCTTCTATGGAAATTGACGCCGCCGCCGACAACGGCAACAACGCCGTGGCCATTGCCGCCAACAAGGGCAACGTGATGGTGCTGAACTATTTGTTCGACCACGGTGCAAAGGCTAACGTTCGTAACGGCAACGGTGAACAGGTGATTGACAACGCCGTGATGATGGGCAACAAGGAAGTGGTGACCCTGCTTCTGGCCCAGCTCAAGAAAGAAGGCGTAGATGTGCAGAACCTGGGCACGGCCGTGACCATTGCCGCCAAGACCGGCAAGGTGGACATGCTGGAACTGCTGGCCGACGCTGGCGCCCCCCTCGAAGTCAAGAGCCCCGATGGTTATTACCCGATTCACCTGACGGTGAAGGGCGGTCACTACGACGCCATGATGTTCCTCATCAAGAAGGGCGTAGATGTGAACGTGAAGTGCGGCCAGGGCTATTCCGTGATGGACTGGGCCAAGAACGAAGGCTACACCCGCCTGATCAAGGAACTGAAGAAGGCCGGTGCCAAGAACACCGCCGCCTACACCAAGGAATTCGGAAAGTAATTCCTGTCGATGTTTAAAAGGAAAAGTCCCGCAGAATGCGGGACTTTTTCGTTGTGGTGTATGGAGATGCCCGCCATGACGATTTAGGGGGTGGCGCGCCGTTTTCCCTTAAGCGGATCCTCGCCTTGGTTCGACGCAGCTCACCACAGGTCGCGAGGATGACGTTACCCGAGCCTCGTGCCCCTTTACAGCAGTTCTTCCAGGGTCTGGTAAAGGGTTTCGGCTTCGATGGGCTTGCTCAGGTGGGCGTTGAGGCCTGCCTGCAGGCTGTTCTGCACGTCTTCGTCGAAGGCGTTTGCGGTGAGGGCGATGATGGGGATGGTTTTCGCGTCTTCCCGGTCCATGGCCCGTATGGCGGCGGTGGCCTGCAGTCCGTCCATTTCGGGCATGCGAACGTCCATAAGGATGGCATCGTAGTAGCCTGGCTTATGGTCCCTGAACATTTCTACCGCAATGCGTCCGTTTTCGGCATGCTCCACGTTGATTTTCCGCATAGAAAGAATCATGGTGGTGATTTCGGCGTTTACGGCAACGTCTTCGGCAAGCAGGATTTTGCGGCCTTCAAGGTCAACCTTCGGTTTGTCCGTTCCGTCCCCGTTTGCCGCGCCCTGTCCACGCTGTCCGGATTCTTTGCGGAAACTCTTTTGCAGCGTAACGGTAACGGTGAACTTTGAACCGAGTCCCTTTTCGCTTTCCACATCGATGTGTCCGTCCATAAGTTCCACGAGGCTCTTGGTAATGGGCAGTCCCAGGCCCGTGCTCCCGTACTTGCTGCTAAAGGATTCGTCTTCTTGGGCGAAAGTTTCGAATATACGGGGCAAGAAATCGGCAGCGATTCCGATACCCGTATCTTCAATGATAAAGCGGAGGGTGCATTTCTTGTTGCTGGCGGGCTCGCTTTCTACGGTCATCTTGATGCCGCCTCCTTCGGGGGTGAACTTGACGGAATTCCCGAGGATGTTAATCAAGATCTGGCGCAGCTTCGTCTCGTCGCCGATGTAGTTGCCCAAGGCTCCCTCTTTCACCTCGTAATGGTAAAGGATGTCCTTGCTCTCGCATTGCCCCTGGATGATGTAGTTTACCTGTTCCAGGATTTTCGAAAGGGAAAACTCTTCGTTCTTGAGGGTCATGCTGCCGGAATCGATACGGCTGATGTCCAGGATGTCGTTGATGATGCCCAGCAGGTGCTGCGCCGACGCGCCGATTTTTTCCAGATGGTCCTTGGTGGACTTGGGAATGTTCTTGTCGGTCAGGGCGATGCTGTTGAGCCCGATGATGGCGTTCATGGGGGTGCGGATCTCGTGGCTCATCTTGGAGAGGAATATGGTCTTTGCCTTGTTCGCCTTTTCGGCGGTCTCTAGGGCCTCTTTCAGGGCCTCGCGGCTAACTTCAAGCTTGTGACGGTATTCTTCCTTTTCGTCTTCTAGCACATAGCTGTGCAAGAAACTGATGCCAAGCATGTATCCCATGGCGTAGAAGGGCCACAGCGGAAAGAAAACCTGGAATAGGAGGAACACCGCCATGGCAAGGCCGAATAGCCCGATGGTCAGGTGCCGCTGCCGGACAACCCCCTCGGTTTTGGTGGTGGTGTACAGGGTGTAAATGGATGTCGAAAGGAACATGAGGATTTGCAGGGCCAGCGCCACATGGCGCATGTAACCGGTGTGGTAGCTTCCGTCGCTTTCGAACCAGAAAAACACGGGGTAGAAGAAATTGAAGATGATGCCGGCAAGAACCAGCCAGAAAATGATTTGCCCTACATGCAGGAGCCATCGCTCAAAGAAGTTCTTGCGGTCGAGATAGGAAACCACGTAGTGGGTCCACAGCATGACTGTGGCAATCATGGCCACAAAATAAACGGTAGTGTCTGCAAACAGGAGCTTGATAAGGTGGTACTCGTCCAGGATACCCCACAGCATGTCGGTCACGTAATACACAAGTACGCCAAAAAGGAATCGCCGGTAATACTTTTTGGTAGGGGCGTTTTCCGCTCCGTCCTGCGGGCGCAACACGTCGCGGTTACCGATAAGCAGCAGGATTGTTGCCAGAATGCCTATGATGGAGTATGTCATGCTTTTCTCCCGTCCAGTACCCGTGCAAGCGTTTTGATCATCAGCTTCACATCTACGGGTTTTGCGATGTGGGCCTGCATGCCTGCGTCTTCGGCGGCCTTTACGTCTTCGGCAAAGGCGTTTGCGGTCATGGCCACGATGGGGATTTGTGCCAGGGCCTTGTTTTCAAGGAGCCGGATGTTCTTGGTGGCGGTATAGCCGTCCATGACGGGCATCTGGATGTCCATGAGAATCAGGTCGTAGTAGCCGGGAGCGGACTTTTCCACCATCTCCACGGCGGTCTTTCCGTTTTCGGCGGTTTCTACGGCAAAGCCTGTCTGCAAAAGGATCATCTTTGCGATTTCCAGGTTCACCAGGTTGTCTTCTACCAGAAGCGCGCGCTTGCCTGCAAAGGAAACTTCGCTGGATGCGCCTTCGTCGGATTCTTCGGGCTTGTCGCCGCCGAACTTGAGCAGGTCTTCTTCGGTGGCGAGCTTGAACTTGACCCGGATAATGATTTCGGTACCGTTCCCGAGGGAGGTGAGCACCTCGATGGTACCGCCCATCATATCGACGATGCTCTTGGTGATGGCAAGGCCGAGCCCGGTTCCTTCGGTACGGCTGTTGGTGGAACTCCTTTCACGTTCGAAGGCGGTGAAAATCTTGCCTACAAAGTCCTTGGACATGCCGATGCCCGTGTCCTGGATTCGGATTTCGTAGAAGCCGTAGCCTTCTTCGCCTGCTCCAACTTCCCATAGGGACACGTTGACGCTCCCCCTTTCGGGAGTAAACTTGAAGGCGTTGGAAAGCACGTTCAACAGCACCCGGTTCAGGTTTTTCTTGTCGCACCAGACCAGGTTGTTCTTGACCTGCGATAGATGCAGCTTGAAATCGATTTTTTTCTGCTTCATTTGTTCGGCGAACAGGTCCCGGATGCTCTCGAAAATCTTGCACAGGTCTTCGGGTGAAAATTCCAGCTCTACCTTGCCGCTTTCGATACGGCTCATTTCCAGAATGTCGTTGATGAGGGTCAGCAGGTGCTGGCTTGACATGTCAATCTTTTTCAGGTAGCTGTGCAGGTTTTCGGAGGCAGGCTCCTTCATGGCCAGGTTGGTATATCCGATAATGGCGTTCATGGGCGTGCGGATATCGTGGCTCATGTTGAACAGGAACTGGCTCTTGGCAAGGCTCCCTTCTACGGCGCGGATTTTTTCTCGTTCCACCAGTTCGTTCTTTTTGCGGACCTGGTTTTGCACATACAGCATAACGATTAGACCGATAAAGACAATGGCAAGGAGCACTATGCCGGTAAATACCAGCGTGTCACGGGAAGCATCGTCGGTTGCCCTTGCATACAGGAACTTTGCCACCCACATGATGGCGGAATACAGGAGCAGGGCAAACAGCACCACGCCCGAGATGGACATGCCGCTGTATTCGGCGAGGGAACTCCGGCGAATGGTGCTCCAGTAAAAGACAAAGCCCAGCAGGCACCACAGCGACAGGAGCAAGAAGGCTGCAGAACTCATGGCTTCCATGGCGGCAAGCCTGGGCACAAGCTGCACCACCACGAGGATAATGGATATGATAGTGCCGATACCGCCGGCCACACGAACTTTGGAGTTGTTTTCGGTCTTTGCGATTTTCCAGGCCGCAGCCGATACATAGCCGAACCCTACAATGGCGCCGAAGGATGTCAGATCTACAAACCAGTTCAGCGTGTTTCGGCCCAAAAGCGCAAGCACAATGGAAATGACCATGATGAACAGGATGCTGTTGGTGGTCTTCGAGAATCCGTCAGAAAGGATACGGTCTTCGGCCATGGTAGAAAGGATGCGCACGATGGCGCGGTAACCGCCTATAAGCCCGGTCAAGATGGCGGCAACGGCAGTGATTCCCAGGACCACAAGGCCAAAGGGTCCCATAATCTCTTTTACCCCGTAGAAAACGGGCACGGAAACGACCCCTTGTAGCGTGCCGATTTTGGAGACATAGTCACTCCAGGAGCTGAATCCTTCTGGAACAACGGCCACTCCTACCAGTGCAATCGATATGTACGAAATGGCGGCCAGGATAATGGCGATGGCGATAATCCACTTGGACTTTGAGGGCGCAAACTTGAAGCGGTAGGTCTCGAAGCAGGCTACGTCAAAGCCCACAAAGGCCCACGGGGCAAGAATTACCAGGCTGAAAATGCCGTAAAACGGGTTCAGCCCGGCCGTACCGAAAATGGGGCCGCTCGTGAGGGCGCCTGTAGCGATGGCCTTGGGCAGGCAGATAATCCCGATAATGACAATTCCTATGAACAGGATCAGTGCGAAGAGGGTTTGCAACTTGTGCAAGATTCCCTTCAGGAGCAAGAATAGGGTTCCGACCACGGCGAGGCTCGCCACAGATACCATGGCCTCGGTAAGGAAAACCTGGTGCCCCGCTACCGTATAGCTGTAGCCGACTTGCAGGGTGTCGCCCAACAGGAGTCTCGCCACGATAAAAAGCGCGGTCGCGTTCAGGAAAACGACGGTCAGGTAAGAAAGGCACAGGAACCAGGAACAGAGAAAGGCGTGGTCACGGCCGAAGGCTTCCTTGGCGTAGGCGTACACACCGCCGGGCTGGCCGTTTCGACCCATCAGGTAAGAAAAATTGTAGCCTATCACCAGCATGATAGCCATACCCACCAGCATGGCGATGAGGGTTCCCAACGGGCCTGCCACCGGAAGGAACGTGGTCCCCGGCATCACGAATATTCCCCATCCGACCATGACACCGAAAGCCATGCCCCAGACGTCTAGGCGCGAAATGTATTTTGAAATTGCTGAATCCTTGTCTTGCAGCATACCTATTTCCTATTCTCCGCTGACCAGATGAGCTCTTCGAGAGTCTGGTACAGGTGTTCCGGTTCCACCGGTTTCGAAAGGTGCGCGTTCATGCCTACCTGCAGGGAACGCTGCACGTCTTCGTCGAAGGCGTTTGCGGTCATGGCCACGATGGGCACCGTCCGGGCATCGCTCCGGTCCAGGGCGCGTATGGCCCGGGTCGCTTCCAGACCGTCCATTTCGGGCATGCGGATGTCCATCAAGATGGCATCGTAGTAATTTTCGTTGCTCTTGGCGAACATGTCCAGTGCAATCTGGCCGTTTCCGGCGTGATCGACAATGGCGTCTTTTACCGTCAACAGTTCCTTCATGATTTCGGCATTGATGAGGATGTCTTCGGCCAGCAGGATATGCCGCCCGGCGAGGCTTGCACGGCATTTTTTCTTGAAAAGGTTCATGTTGTTTCGACGGGCGATACGTTCGAACTCGTCGATGACGTTGCTTGCAAAGAGCGGTTTCGCAAGGAAACTGTCCACCCCGATATGCAGCGCCTCGTCCATGATTTCGTCCCAGTTGTAGGCGGTAAGGATAATCACCGTAGTCTCGTTGTCGTAACGTTCACGGATCTTTGTCGCCACTTCCAGACCGTCCATGTTGGGCATTTTCCAGTCCAGGAGCACCAGGTTGTAGGGTTCGTGCTTGGCGTGCTTTACCTCCAGCATCTGCAGGGCTTCTTCGCCGCTGGTGCTGGTGTCCGCCTTGATGCCCGCCTCATCCAGCACGAACCGCGCGTGTTCGCAGGCGATGGGGTCGTCATCGACGACCAGCACGCTGATGTCGCGCAGGTTCACGTGGCCTATCGACACTACCTCGTGGTCGCAGTTCTTGAGGGTCACCACCACCGTGAATACGGAACCTTCGCCTTTCTTTGACCTTACCGAGATAGAACCGTTCATCATTTCCACGATGTTCTTGGTAATCGCCATGCCAAGCCCTGTGGAGCCGAACTTGTTCTTGCGGCTGGAATCTTCCTGGGTAAAGGAATCGAACACCTTCGGGATAAAGGATTCGTCCATGCCGATACCCGTGTCTTTCACCTCGAATTTCAGGGTGCTCTGGTCTTCGAACTGGGCCACCTTGGAAATGGTAAGGGTGATGCTCCCGGGGGCTTCGGTAAACTTGATGGCGTTGCTCAAGATGTTGATGAACACCTGCTTGAGCTTCATGTCGTCGCCGATAAAGTAGTCGTCAACATGGCCCTCGATATGGCATTCGAATTTGAGGCCCTTGTCCGAGCACTGGGACATGACCATGGTGTTGATCTGCTCTAGCATTCCGGCAAAGGAGAACTCCTCCTTGCGCATCACCAGCCTGCCGGATTCGATTCGGCTCATGTCCAGAATGTCGTTGATGAGCCCCAGCAGGTGCCGTGCACTCCCGCCAATCTTTTCCAGGTATTCCCGGGTCCGCTCCGAAATGGCCGGGTCTCTCAGGGCGAGGCTGTTGAGGCCGATGATGGCGTTCATGGGCGTGCGGATTTCGTGGCTCATGTTCGAAAGGAAGGCGGTCTTTGCCTTGCTGGCCTCTTCCGCCGCATCCAGCGCTTCGCCCAGGGCCTGGTTCTTGGCCATGGAATCCCGCATTTCGGCATCGATGATGGTAAGCCCCATGCCTACCGCATGCACCATGTGGTCCTTGCGGTCTTCGGGGTGATGCACCCCTGCCATGCGGATCATTTCGTAGTATTCCTTGCCGTCCCGGCGGGCCAGGTAGCGGTAGGCGATCAGTTGTTCGTTCTGGAGCGCCTCGCGGATGTTCGCGGGCTCGATGAACTTCAAGAATCCTTCGCGGTATTTTTCCGTAACGCAGTTGTTGCCGTAGTCCCGGAACCGTTCCAGGTAAGGGAAATGCACTCCTTCGGCGTGCTGGTGGTGGTCTTCGGGGTCGCCGCGGTAACAGACGGCGTCGTCCTTGTCGAGGTCCACGTGATAGACGCTTCGGTAGTCCGAGGCCATGGCGGTAATCATGCTGTCCAGCTGCGCCCGCTGTTTTTGGCCTTCCAACAGCTTCTGTTCAATCTGTTCGTGCTTTTCGGTAATGTCCGAAATAAACACGTAGTAGAGCCCGCCGTAGTTTTCGCTGTCGGCGTAGTGTCCGTAATCATCTACCCAACGGAGCTTTCCGTCTTTGCGCTTGATGCGGTACTCGACATAGTCCAGTTTTTCGCTTGATTTTACGATTTGCTTGTTGATAGAGGACTGAATTTTTTCGTAATCCTCGGTGTAAACCATGCCCTTGAAGGTGAAACCGGTCAGTGACTTGAATTCGTCCAGGTCACGGCACCCGAAAATATCGAACACCGTGTGGTTTGCGTAGAGCAGTTCTCCATCACCTTGTGCCTTGTAGATGAAGAATCCACCGGGCATGTAGCGCCCGATGTCTTCTACGATGGACATGTTCTTGTCGTTCAGCTTGAAATGGTTGAACATGGTTGCACCTTTCGGTTAAGTGTTTATGCGCACAGTTCCGACAGTTTGTCCCTGAGGTTAAGCAGTTCCGACACCATGCCGCTGTAATCCATTGCGGTACGGTTACGCAGGGGTTCAGTAATCTTTACCGCCATGTCGAACATGGGCGTGAGGGCTAGGTTCCCAAGGACCCCTTTCAGGGCATGGACCGCGTCGAAGGCCTCGTCCAGGTTGTTGCTCTCGATAGACGTCTTGAGCTTGTCAAAGTTCTTTTCGGCGGGGATTGTGGCTACCAGCCGTAAGTACAGCGCCTCGTTTCCCATGCAGCGGCCAAGACCTTCTTCGGTATTGGCGCCGAAGGCTTTTAGTTTTTCGATAGTAATCATGGGGCGTTTCTCCTATATTCAAGTTCTTTCTCTATAAACTTTTTGAATTCCTCGGGCGGGACCGGCTTCGAGAAGTAATATCCCTGAATGATACCGCAACCCATTTGCTTCAGGGTTTTCAGCTGGGAGTCGGTCTCTACGCCTTCGGCCACCGTGGGCACGTTCAGGAACTTGGCGATGTCGATGACCAGTTCCACCAGCTTCATGTTCCGTTCGTCTTTTTCCATGTTGCGGATGAACGACATGTCGATTTTCAAAATATCGATGGGGAGGCTCGTAATCATGTTGAGGGAGGAGTACCCGGAACCGAAATCGTCCATCTCGATACGGAATCCTTTCTTGCGCAGGTTCTCTACAACCTCGATGAGCCTTCTTGCATTTTCGGAGTAGGCGCTTTCGGTAATTTCCAGCATGTATTCGCTGGGAGAAAGGCCGTTTCCCTTGAGGATGTTGTCCAGCTTGGATTCGAGACTCGGGTCCAGAATGTCGATGCGGGAAACGTTCACCGAGACGGGGACGGTGATTCCGAACTGTTCCTTCCACTTGCGGATCTGGGCGGCGGCTTCGCTCCACACGAAGTTATCCACCTTCTGGATAAGCCCGTTGGATTCGAAAAGTGGGACAAAGTCACTCGGGCTCACGAACCCGAGTTTCGGGTGGTTCCAGCGGATAAGCGCTTCGGCGCTGGTAAGTCTCGGCGTGTCGCCCTCTATGTTGTACTTGGGCTGGAAATAGACCACCAGGTCCTTGTTGGCGATGGCTTCGGGCAGGTCGCGGATGAGGGTTTCTTCAAAAACATGCCTTGCGTGAATTTCATTGTCGTAGCGGGCGAGGGTATGGGTGTAGTCGCCCCGAATCTGGTCGCAGGCGATTTTTGCCCGGTCAAACCAGGCCTCTACTTCTACGTCTTTGGACACGTTTTCCCAAAGGCCGCAACGCACGCGGATGTTGTTCATCTTGAAATCGTTCAGCACGTTCAAGATGGCCACGTGCAGGTCTTCGTAGTCGTCCTGATGGGCGGCATAGACATAGAAGGTATCTGCGTTTGCTCGGCAGGCCATGGCGTTCATGGCCGGCAGCTCCCTTTCCAGGGTTTCCGCTATTTTCGAAAGTAGCAGGTCGCCAAAGGGCCTTCCGCAGAACTCGTTCACCAGGTGGAATCGCTCGATGTCAATGACCAGCACGTCGCGGCTGGTGTCTGCATCCCAGCGCTCGATCTGGCGGATGTATTCAAAGAAATAGTCGTGGGTGTAGAGCCCCGTGACGGAGTCCCTTTCGGTCTGCTTGATGAGGCTCTGGCCTTCGAACAGCTCGATAATGCGTTCGCAGCGGGCAAGCACCACCTCGGGCATGTCAAAGGGTTTCTTGATAAAGTCTTCTGCACCCAGTTTCAGGCTCCTGACTTCGGATTCTTTTTCCGAGGTCATCACGATGACGGGAATCCGCTTAAGGGATTCGTCTTCGCTCCGCTTCTGCAAGAACTGGAAACCGTCCATGACAGGCATGAGCAGGTCCAGCAGCACCAGGGAATAGCTGGAATCCTGCCTTGCAAGTTTTTCCAGGGCGTCTTTCGCGTTGTCGGCATAGCTGACCGTATATTCCTGCGAAAGGATATTCCCGAGTATCTCGCGGTTGATCAGTTCGTCATCTACGATGAGGACGTTCCTCTTGATGGTCCTGTTCTGTCGAAACTTTTTCATCGGGAATCTCCGTTATGGAATCATCGTTTCCAGGGTTTCAAAGAGGGTTTCGGGCTGCACGGGCTTTGAAAGGTGGGCGTTGAGGCCCGCCTGCAGGCTCCGCTGCACGTCTTCGTCGAAGGCGTTGGCCGTAAGGGCGATAATCGGGATTTTCTTGGCGTCGGCCCGGTCCATCTTTCGGATGGCCATGGTGGCCTGCAAGCCGTCCATTTCCGGCATGCGCATGTCCATGAGAATGGCGTCGTAATAGCCTTCGGGCTGCTTGCTGAACATCTCCACGGCAATCTTGCCGTTTACGGCGATGTCCGTTTTCATGCCGCGCATTTCCAGAACGTTTTCCATAATCTGGGCGTTGACTTCTACGTCTTCGGCAAGGAGTATGTGCCTGCCCTTCAGTTCCGCCTTTTTGCGGGAAGACTGTTCTGCGCTCCGTTTTTTCTTGAGCACGGTCTTGAATTCGTCCAGCAGCGCTCCCGTAAAGATTGGCTTTGCGATAAAGCTATCTACGCCGGCCTGGATGGCCTCGTCCAGGATGTCGTCCCAGTTGTAGGCGGTTAGGATAATGATTGCCGACTCGTCGCCGGTGGTGGCGCGTATCTGCCTTGCGGTCTCTACGCCGTCCATCTCGGGCATCTGCCAGTCCACGATAATCAGGTTGAAAGGCTCCCTGCGGGCGTGGCGCAGCTTGACCATCTCCACGGCCTCCTTTCCGGAATTGGCCGTTTCGGTGGCGATTCCCGCCAGCTCCAGCACCAGCTTTGCATGCTCCAGGGCCACCGGGTCGTCATCGACTACAAGCACGCTCAGTTCGTTCAGGTTGATGTCGATGTCTCCGTTGTCCTTCTCGTGCTTTTTCGTAGAATCTTGCAGGGTGACGGTAATGGTAAAGGTGGTGCCCTTGCCCTTTTCGCTTTCTACCTCGATGTTGCCGTTCATCAGTTCCACGATACTCTTGGAAATGGCAAGGCCCAGGCCAGAACCGCCATACTTGCTGGAACTGCTGGTGTTTTCTTGGGTAAAGGTCTCGAACAGCTTGGGCAAGAATTCCTTGCTCATGCCGATACCCGTGTCCTTGATGGTAAACCGGAGGGTGGACTTGCTGTTGAACGAGGCTGTCTTCTGGACGCTGAAATCGATGCTCCCGCCCTTGTTGGTGAACTTGACGGCGTTTCCGAGGATGTTGATGAGCACCTGTCGGAGCTTCATGTCGTCGCCTACGAAGTATTCGTCTATGTTTCCGACAAAGTGGCAGTTGTACTGGATTCCCTTTTCTTGACACTGCACGCTGAACATGGTGTTCACCTGCTCCATAAGCTTGGAGAAGGGGAATTCTTCGTTTTTCAGGGCGAACTTGCCCGATTCGATGCGGGACATGTCCAGGATTTCGTTGATGAGGTTCAGCAGGTGTTCGGCGGAGCCTCCGATTTTTTGCAGGTAGTCCTTGACCTTGTCCGAAAGTCCCGGTTCATGGAGGGCGAGGCTGTCCAGCCCGATGATGGCGTTCATTGGGGTGCGAATCTCGTGGCTCATGTTGGAGAGGAATATGGTCTTTGCCCTGTTGGATTCTTCTGCCACCTTCAGGGCCTCGGACAGGGCCTCCCGCTTGATACGGTCCTCGGCTTCCTGGATTTCGTGCTGGAGCGAAACCCTTGTGGTGCGCCGGACATGCAAGATGATAAAGACGAACATGGCGACGAGCACAAAGGCCGTTACCGCCGAAAGGAACTGGCTCCGGACGATGATTCCCGAAGAGATGCTGCCAATCTGGTTGCTGATGACACTTTCCCGGATGAGGTAGGTGAGCATCCAGTCCGTGTTGTGGATGGGCACGTAGTACAGGGTCTCGCGAATGTTGTTGTAGGTGAACGAGACTTCGCCTTCGATGTGTCCGTTGAAATCGTCCTTTACCTTTTCAAAGGAATAGCCCATGTCGTAATCGGCGTGACTGAGGGCATTCAGCAGGTTGTCTTCGCTGGCAAGGCCTCCCAGCACCATGTTGGTGAGGGCTTTCCCGTCTTTGGTGTAGATGTTACAGAAGGTGGAGTTGTTGTTGCCTCCCTGCAAGGAGAGCCCTTCTAGCAGGTTCGGGATACTCAATTCCATGAAGCACACCACCAGGACCCGGTCTTCTAGGGGTAGCCGGTCAACGGGGATGGCGATGATGATGGTCTTGTTTTCGGCGCTTACGTTCTTGATGGAAATTTCGGGTTTCTGGAGGTTGTTGTAGTCGATGTTGTACAGTTGGATGTCGGTGCGGGTTCCACGGGAGGTGTAGATAAGTCCCGTAGTGTCCACGAAGGCAAACTTTTCGAGCCCGTAGAGCTGTTTCATACGGGCCTGGTAGGCCTGGAGTTTTTCGATGCTCTTGAGGTCGTCTTTTTCGATAAGGCCTATGGCGATGTCCATGTCGCTGATAAAGTCCGCAAGCCTTGCGGAAACCACCTGCTCGCGACGTTCGGCCAGTTCGTTCAGGTAAAGGAGGCTCACGCTCCTGACAGCCTTTTCGGTGTCTGCGCCGGCGCTTTTGCCGTTCCAGAAAGAGCCTACAATCAGAATGGCCGCTACAACGATTGCCGCCGTGATGGCGGCCCGCATAATGCTGGCCTGTTTTTTTGATTCCATATGGATACCCCCGATAGAGATTTCCTATGGAAATTATAATAAAAGGAAATGCCCGCTCGGTGGCGGGCATGACAATCCTATGTGTGACATTGCCGTTTTTACCCGACGTTGTCCAGCGTTGTCATCCCCGCGCAGGCGGGCGGACAGCACTTAGCACTTTAGTGCTTAGTGCGCATGGCCACCAAGGTGGGGATCTCCTTACTTCACACCAATCAGAGACAGGTCCCGCACGGCACCCTTGTCAGCGCTGGAGGCCATCGCAGCATAAGCCTGCAGAGCCTTGGACACCACGCGGTCGCGGTTTTCCGGCTGCCATGCCTTGGCGCCACGGGCTTCCATTTCCTTGCGGCGTTCAGCCAGTTCGTCGTCGGTGAGCTGCACGTTGATGCTGCGGTTCGGGATGTCGATTTCGATGACGTCGCCCGTGTGCACGAGGCCGATGTTACCCTTGTTGGCGGCTTCCGGAGAAGCGTGGCCGATGGAGAGGCCGCTCGTACCGCCGGAGAAACGTCCGTCGGTGAGGAGGGCGCAGGACTTGCCGAGGTGACGGCTCTTGAGGTAAGAGGTCGGGTAGAGCATTTCCTGCATGCCGGGGCCACCCTTCGGGCCTTCGTAGCGGATAACGACCACGTCGCCAGCCTTCACCACGTTCGGGTCGAGAATGCCCTTCACGGCATCTTCCTGGCTTTCGAACACCACGGCAGGGCCGGTGAACTTGAAGATGGATTCATCGACGCCGGCGGTCTTCACGATGCAGCCATCCACGGCGAGGTTACCGTAAAGAACAGCGAGGCCGCCGTCCTTGGTGTAGGCGTGTTCGCCGTCGCGGATAGCGCCTGTAGCGCGGTCGAGGTCGTGGTCGGGGTACATGAAATTCTGCGAGAAGGCGACCAGGTTGTACTTGCGGCCCGGGCCAGCGAGGTAGCGCTGCTTGGCTTCGGCGGTCGGGTTACGCTTGAGGTCGTTCACTTCGAGGGCTTCGCCCATCGTAGCGGCGTGAACGGTCTTTGCATTCTTGTGGATGAGGCCCATGCGGTCGAGTTCGCCCATGATACCCATGATGCCACCGGCGCGGTTCACGTTTTCGACGTGGATGTTGTGGACCGTCGGGGCTACCTTGCAGATGCACGGCGTGTTGCGGGAGAGGCGGTCGATGTCCTTCATGGTGAAATCGACACCCGCTTCCTGGGCGACGGCGAGCAAGTGGAGCACGGTGTTGGAGGAACCGCCCATGGCGATGTCGAGGCGCATGGCGTTTTCAAAGGCGTCCTTCGTGGCGATGCTGCGCGGGAGGATGCTGTCGTCGTTCAAGTCGTAATACTGGTGGCAGAGTTCCACGATACGCTTACCGGCGGCTTCGAAGAGCTTCTTACGTTCGGCGTGGGTGGCAACAATCGTGCCGTTGCCCGGGAGGCTAAGGCCCAGGGCTTCGGTCAGGGAGTTCATGGAGTTTGCGGTGAACATGCCGGAGCAGGAGCCGCAAGTGGGGCAGGAGTTGGCTTCGATGGCGGCCACTTCTTCGTCGCTTACAGAGCTGTCGGCGGAATCGATCATGGCGTCAATCAGGTCGAGGGCGCGGTCCTTGCCGTCCTTCGTGGTCACGTGGCCAGCTTCCATCGGGCCACCAGAGACGAAGATTGCCGGAATGTTGAGGCGCATGGCGGCCATGAGCATGCCCGGAGTCACCTTGTCGCAGTTGGAGATGCACACGAGGGCGTCGGCGCGGTGCATTTCCTTCGCGACACCGCCGGCGGCTTCGATCGCGCGGGCGACAACCTGGCCCAAGTCCTTCAGGTGAACGTGGCCCGGAACAAACTGGGTATAGCTGTTCACCACGCAAATCACCGGCTTGCCAAAGTCTTCCACCTTGGTTCCTGTTGCGTGCCAAAGGGCGCGTGCACCGGCCATTTCACGGCCTTCCATAGTCTTGAGCGAACGAAGTTTCGGCATAATAGTTCCTTGTGTTTAAAAGATGTCATCCTCGTGAGAGAATGTCATCCCCGCCCGTTCGGCTTGCTCAGGGCAGGCTCCGGCGGGGATCTCCTATACGTTGCGCAATAATGTAGCAAAAAAGGGGAGGAACGCTCGAATACAAGAAAAAAACACCCGCCTTGCGGCAGGTGCTTTATGGAGGTTAATGAAAAAGGATTAGTACTTGGCAGTGAGTACCGATGGGCACTCGACTTCCCTATAGGTGTGGTTGGGATTACCGGCCGCTTCCATGAAGTTGGCCAAGAACAGGCAACCTTGCTTGGCTTGAGAGTCGCTGCCGAAGGACGTGTTGCACTTGTTGACCAAGCACTCCTTGCGCCTGGTATAAATTTCCTCTTCGGATCCGTTATATCCGGCTTCGTTTTCGCAGACGCTTAAAAGTCCGCCATAACGCTCGCCCATATTGCCACTCCAACCCATCAGGGAACTACAGCCGTCAAATGCACCATATCCACCGCCCGGAATCATAATGTCGAATTGCTGGTGGCTCACATCGTAGCCAATGTTGGAGGCCATGACGATAAGTTTTTTGCCCTTGAGTTTCTTGTGATTCAGCGTGGTTTCGTATTTGCCCTCGCCAGTAAAGGTAAGCTCAAAGCACCTACCGCAGGCGGCGTTTGTCGGAACGGCCGCGAAAGCAAAGCCGATATTTGAACAACCGTCAATGGTAAACGGAATCTGGCTAATGCAAGTTGCCATGGGACCGCCATCACAGACACTGGCAGCACCCCAGTCTGAAGACTTCGTTGTGCCCTTGTTCGAGCATTGGCTTGCGAGGTTTTGGGTGTTTGCTGCCCAGGAACAGCTGGGCTTGCAGCAGTCCCAATAACGGCTAGCAAAACCACTTCCCGAGTCACCACCCTTGGCAACGATGTTCGGGCAGCTTCCTGTCTGCTGGCTTGTAGAACTGGGAGTCTGCTGCTGGGAGTTGGAACTGGGAGTCTGCTGGGAGTTGGAACTCGGAGTCGGGTTAGGATTGGGATTCGGGTTCGGGTTAGGATTGGGATTCGGGTTCGAGACTGTGCCCACATCTGCGCAGTTATTTCCCGTTGGATCGTACCAGCATTGTAAAACGCAGGATGCATCATAAGAGTACTGTTCCTCATGGGCTCCTCTCAGACCATGCGCATAATGATCGACACATTGACTCGAAACACTGTCGTAGCATTTGTTATCGCCGCAGTTATCCCCCGATGAAGCAGAGTTTTGCGTCTGGTTGCTTGCAGAGCTGGTCGTATTGTTGTTCTGGTTGTTGCTTCCGTTGCTTGCAGAGCTGGTCGTATTGTTGTTCTGGTTATTATTGCCACCGTTGCTTGCAGAACTGGTTGTGTTGTTGTTCTGGTTGTTGTTGCCGCCGTTGCTTGCAGAACTGGTCACCGTCTGCTGGTTGGCGTTGCTTGTGGGGTTGGAGGCTTCTGCAGAGGATTCTGTAGTCTTGTTCGGATTTTCGGCGATGATGTCGCCATTGTTGTCCACAATGTCGCCATTGTCATCTACTTTACCTACATCGTTACCTTCGGTATCCGTAACTTTGCCGTCGCCGTCAACCACCAGCTTCTGCCCGTCATCAGTCGTGACGACTTTTACATCAGACAGATTTTCATCATCGATGTTTTCTACGATGGGGTTGCCGTCGTCATCAGTGATTTTGCGGTCGGCATAATGCCCAACGGCATTCCATTGTTCATCGAAGACACTTCCATCTTCTGTGATGTAGTATTTCTGTCCGTCTTGATCAAGAACCTGGACATTTTCGGCCATATTCGGAATGAGATTGGCCGGGTTTACGGTGGTGTTGTCGGTGCAGTTCCAGGCGAGCATGAGCGCACCCGCAACCAACATTGATTTGAAGAACGGAAATTTCATGGTACCTCTCTTTATACCCATTACCCGTTTAAAAAATATAATAAAGTGCTAAAATTGGCTTGTAAAAAAGAGTTTAGAGTGACGAAGGTCAATAAAATGGACCGTTTTTTGGCCTGTTTTCGCTTACATTTTTGTGTTTTTAGGTAAAAGTAAGCGTTTTTTTACTAAAAGGCCTGGTTTCGGGGTGATTCCTTCGCCTGCGGCTCGGAACAGGTGTGGCTCGGAATGACGCCTCTTGCTACCGGCGACCCTAATACCTACATCTAGCGGATCCTCGCCTTGGTTCGACTTCGCTTACCACAGGTCGCGAGGATGACAATCCTAGCCCCTAGATCCTAGATCCTAACCCCTGGCAACCAAACTGTCCAGGAACAGACGCTGGGCCTTGGAGTCGTACATGACCACGTCGTAGAGCTCGCCCAACTTGCCGGTGCGGGATTCTACCATAAGCCCTGCCAGGGAGCCTTTTTCGGTGGGGAGGAACGCGCCCTTGCCGTCGGGAGATTCCTTGAATTCCAGGTAGCCTTCGGACACGAACCAATCGCGGATTACTTTGTAGTAAATGCGTTCCGTGTTGGGGCCAATCAGGGCATTGAGACGCCGTGCAATCTCGCTTACCGGTATGGGAGTTTCGTCGGCGGGGTAGTTGCTCAGTTCTTCTGCAGAAACATGAAATTTTTCACGAGTCTTGCGAAGTGAGTTCCCTTCTTCGGCACCGTCTTCGTCGGCATGGTTGGAACCGCGGTTTGCAAAGCGTTCGTTGGCGATGTCGATACACTTCTGGAGGTTGTCCAACACGTACTGTTGGGCCTTTTCCCAGCATTGGGTATAGATGTTGTGGTGGCCCCGCAGGTCCGATTCGCCCTTCTCGAACCCGTAAGATTCTCCGAGTTCTGTGGGCAGGTTCGCTTCGGTTCCGTTTTCGGTCATCTGACGGGCGAGGATGCCCTGCTGAACCAAGAAGTTGGCCACGTCAGCGTAGAGCAGGTGGTTCATGTTCACGCCAGCGGGGATAAGTTCGTTGATATTGCGGACCACCCGGGAAATGGAGACGGGGTAGTCGAAGAAACGGTATTTACTAACAGCTTCGGGGGCAATAGAAAGGGGCTGCTTGGGGGTCTTGGGCGCTTTAGGTGCGGGCTTGCGGGGAGCGCTCACCGGGGCCAACTGTTCGTGGTTCAGCTGTTGTTGCAACAGGGAAGCCACATAGGCGAGGCACTTGCTGATTCGTTCCTGTTTGCAGGAGTCCCCTTCGGGGAGGATTTCGTCGGTAAGAGGGTTGATGCCGCAAGACAATTTGCGCAGGTACATTTCGGCACGTTCGATAATTGCATTTTCAGAAGCCATATTTTACTCCTATTATCTCATTTTATTTAGGCGCGGCAAATATAAAAAAATATAGGAGTGGAGGTGTCGGCAAAAGCCTGTGTATATGAAAAAGACCGCATAGCACCATGTGCTGCGGTCAGGGGAAAAATGTCTAGAGTAGGCTACTTCTGGTTGGCCTTGTACTGGTCAAGGGCGGCTGCGGCGTTGTCCAGGTCAGCGTAACCCTTCATGGCGCGGGCGCGATCTACGTTGGCCTTTTGGGCGGCAAGGGCTGCTTCGAAGGCCTTCTTGAAGGCTTCGGTGTTCATGGCGGCAATGGCATAGACCTTGAACTTGCCTTCTTCGGTGACTTCCATGTCCATCTTGACCACGCTGACGCCGTTCTGCATGTCGGAAATGACGTTTTTCTTGACCGCTTCCTTGTGCTGGGTGAGTTCGTCACCTACTTCTTCTTGGTAGTTGCGGATAAGAGCTTCGACCTTGGATTCCAAGGAACGTGCCACGTCGGTGCGGGCATTCAGGTCGGCCTCGTCGTAGGCCAGCTGTTCGGACTTGGATTCGCCGATGCCGATACCGGCCACGACGCCCTTGTCGAGCAGTTCGTTCTTTTCTCTCTGCATCTTCATCATCTTGCTTGCGGACTGTTCCTGGGGGGTGCCTGCGCAACCGACAATGAACAGGGCGAATGCCAGAAGGGCGATAATCTTTTTCATGTTGTTTCTCCTGATTTTAGTTTACCCGTTCAATATAAGTTATTTTGGGGTGTTGTGTGCGAAAGTGGGCGAAAACAGGTCGAAAATGTTATATTTATCACTATGAAGAATTTATCCAAGTGTCTTTGTGTGGCGGCTATCACATTTGCCGCGGCCTCTTCTGTCGCCTTTGCCGACGACAACATCCGTTTTGTTCCCGAACCTTACCCCATTGGCCAGGCTGACCAGGGGGAGGTGAAGCATGTGGTGCTCAAGGGCGCCAATGTCTCCGGAAAAGAAATCAACCTGGAAAGCGTCATGGGCCAGGGGGTTGGCATGTCCAACTTCAAGTTTCCCAAGAAGATTGCCAAAGGTGCTGCGGTTGCTATCGAGTTCGACATGGATTTTGCGGGCATGGACGGCCAGATCAACCCGGTGGTGGTAATGGTGGGCACCGACGGCACGCCTTACACGGCAACCCTGGACGGTTTTGTGAAGGCCCCCATCTTCTTTGGCGAAAAGCTCTTTGATACGGGTTTCTACGCCAAGGGCGAAAAGCGGTCATGGACGTTCTATGTGTGGGAGACCGACAAGAAGGAAAGGCCCGACCTGGCTCTGGACTCCGCCGCCCTGCGGGAGTTTTCCATGACGTCCAAGCCGGTGATGCTGAACGTGGACAAGCTGGACCAGATCAGGGAAGGGGGCAAGGTCCCGGGTCTCAAGGTGACTCTTACCACAAAGGGACTTTTGCGTGAAGGTCTGGAGCTAAAGCAGAGGAGCATCCGCAAGATTGTGGGCTTCAAGAGTAAAAAGCACCCCAAGGCCACCCCTGAGGTGCTGATTGTGGGCTACTGGAAGGAGTAGTCCGGTCTAAAAAGCGCGAAAAATTCTGTTTTTTCGCAATTTTGCCTTGAAAAAAGGGGAGACTTTAACTAACTTTGGTGCACTCGTAAGAGTCTCGGGATGTAGCTCAGCCTGGTAGAGCGCTTGAATGGGGTTCAAGAGGTCGCTGATTCGAATTCAGTCATCCCGATAAAAAGGCCCGCTTTTGTAGCGGGTCTTTTCTATTTTGTTGAAAAGGCGTTTCTTTGGTACGGAGCGCCGCGGAATATTTAAGGAGCAAGTTTAAGGAGTAGGGTGGCAAAACGCATACCAAAGACCGAGGCCCCTCTGGAGGTTGGCCGGAAGCGAAAGTCCCAGGAGCTGGAACTTTTTTGCGAGGTCTATATCCCGCTGGCCCCGTCGGTCTATACCTACGGCGTTCCCGAAGGCGCAAAAGTTGAACGGGGAAGCGTGGTCTGGGTGCAGTTCGCCACCCGCAAGAACCCCCTGCTGGCCCTGGTTTCCCGTGTAAGCCGGGAACGGCCCGCCTTTGACGTGCGGTGCGCCTACCCCCATGCTTCGGGCTATGTCTTTAACGAGCGGTACATGGACGCCCTGGAATGGGTGGCACGCTACTATATAAGTACTCCCATGAAGGCCCTGGACGTGTTCTGGCCCTCGGATTTCGGGAAGTATCTGGACGCTGTCGCTGCCGATGCTGGCACGGAAGTTGCGCCGGTTGGTACGGGTGAAACTTTGGCTGGTTCGGACGGTGTTGCATCGGGCATAAAAAGTGTCGCGCCCCTGACTGACGAGCAGCAGGTGGCGTTAAACGCCCTGGTGGCCCGCCTAAAAGGAAACGGTTTCCGTGGGGCGCTTTTGCACGGGGTCACCGGCAGCGGCAAGACCCGTGTCTATCAGGAACTGGCCCGCGTGGCTCTCAGCCGGGGGCTCAAGGTCTTGATTCTCGTGCCCGAAATAGGCCTCACGCCCCAGACGGCGGGGCGGTTCGAGAGTTTTCTGGGCGTGCCCGTGCAGGTGTTGCATTCTGCCCTTTCGGCCCCCAAGAAGCGTTCTGCCTACGTGTCCGTGCTGAAGGGGGAGGCCCGTGTGGTTCTCGGGACCCGGAGCGCCATCCTTGCGCCTTTCGACTTTGACGTGGTGGTTCTGGACGAGGAGCACGACAGTTCCTTCAAGCAGCAGGACCCGGCCCCCCGCTACCACACGCGGGAACTGGCCTTTCACTTGGCCCACAAGTACGGGGCCCTGGTGGTGCTTGGGTCTGCCACGCCGGCCCTGGAAACATTTTACAACGCGAACCAGGGCCACCTGGAACTGCTTTCCCTGAAAAAGCGGGCCACGGCGGCGCCCCTGCCCGATGTAAAGATTGTTGACATGGGGGAGGTTCGGCAGCAGAAGGGAATCCTTATGTCGCCGGAGTTGCGGGAGGCCTTGACGGAATGCGTTTCGGCGGGGGAACAGGCTATTGTGCTTATGAACCGTCGTGGTTATTCCAAGATTCGGGTGTGCAGCAGCTGCGGTGAGACGCTCTACTGCAAGCATTGCCACGTGCCCCTGGTTTACCACCGGCAGTACCGCGGGCTTCTGTGCCACTACTGCAACAGCATCTATCCGGAAAACACCTGCTGTCATTCCTGCGGGGCGGAGACCTACGAATACGTGGGTGGCGCCATCGAAAAGCTGGAAGAAGAAATTGTACAGTGGATTCCGGGGGCGAACGTGGTCCGTATGGACAGGGACACCACCCAAAACGTAGGTTCTGTGGAAAAAATTCTGGAGGCTTTCAGGAAACGGGAACACAACATTCTGCTGGGCACCCAGATGGTGGCCAAGGGCCACGACTTTCCGGGAGTGCGTCTTGTTGGGATCGTCGGGGCCGACAGCGGGCTTGGCATTCCCGACTTTCGCGGGACGGAGCGGCTGTTCCAGCTGTTGAGCCAGACGGCAGGCCGTGCAGGCCGCGCCCAGGGCGGCGGCCGCGTCTTGATTCAGACCATGAATCCTGCGGAACCCATAATGCAGTTCGCCCTGAACCACGACTATGCGGGTTTTGCCCGGAGTGAACTTTCGAACCGGAAAGCGGCGCTCTATCCGCCCTTCTGCAAGCTGGTGACTGTGTCGGTCGGGAGTCGTGACGAATCGGCCCTGAATGGGGCGCTGTCAAAGCTTGAGGCTTTGTGCAAAAAGGAAAAGTCCCTGATGGTGCTTGGGCCTGTGGAGGCCTTTGTGCCTGTGGTGCAGAACGTGCACTGGAGCAGGCTCTACCTGAAAACCCAGGAACTGAACGCCGTCCGCAGCGTGCTCGGGCCTGTGGTGAACAACCCCAAAGCCTTTGCCCCCGGGGTAGATGTGAAGGTGGAAATAGAGTAGCTACTCTTCTACAACCAGGTCCATGGCCCGTTGGAGCATTCCGGCGGCGTCTTTTGTTTTGGGGGCTTCTTGGCTCAAGACCTGACGGAATTTTCGGGCGCCGGGGAGTCCAGTGAACAGCCCGTAGAGGTGGCGTGTGAGGATGGTAGCTGGAGTCCCTTTGGAAAATTCCTTTTCCACATAGGGCAGATAGGCTTCGAGAACCGCTTTGCGGGACGCGGGCTTCCCTTCTTTTGTCATTCCCGGCTTGGCCGGGAATCTCCCATCACAGAATATTCTCTCGTCGGCATCCCGCAGGAACCAAGGATTCTCGTAGGCTTCGCGACCCACCATCACGCCGTCCAGGTCTTTCAGCTGTTCTTCTACCTGGTCCATGGTTTTGATGCCGCCGTTGATGGAAATGTTCAGCTGGGGCATCTCGGCCTTTAAATTGTGGACAAATTCATATTTCAACGGCGGAACTTCCCGGTTCTCCTTGGGACTGAGCCCCTTGAGCCAGGCCTTTCGGGCGTGTATAATGAAAATTCGGCAGCCTGCGTCGGCGATAGTCCCGACAAAGTTCCGGAAAAATTCCCAGCTGTCGAATTCATCTACGCCGATGCGGCACTTGATGGAAACGGGAATGGAGACGGCGTCTTGCATGGCCTTGAAACAGTCCGCCACCAGGTTCTTGTCCTTCATGAGGCAGGCACCGAAGTTTCCGTTCTGTACCCGGTCCGAAGGGCATCCGCAGTTCAGGTTCACTTCGCCAAAGCCTGCGCATTCCACCATCTTGCTTGCCGCCGCAAGTTCTGCAGGGTCGCTTCCGCCCAGTTGCAGCACCGCGGGCATTTCGCAGTCTTCGTGGCCCAGGAACAGTTCCGGGTCCTTGCAGTGCAAAAGTCCTGTAGATACCACCATCTCGCTGTAGAGCAAGATGTTCTTGGAAATCAACCGCAAAAAATACCGCTCGTGACGGTCGGTGCAGTCCAGCATGGGGGCGATAGAAAGCCGTCGGTTGAAATCCAGGTCCATGGGGGGAAAGATAGTAATTAGGGGTTAGGTATTAGGTAATAGGTTGTAGGTATTAGGGGTGCAGGTTTCAAGAAGCGTCATCCTGAGGAGTGTAGCGACGAAGGATCCAGTCTGTAGGAATAGGTAAACTGTGGTTTTGGGTCGCTTCGCTTTGAGGAGTGAGGTTCGAGGCGCGAGGTTTGGGAAATGTCATCCTCGCGAAGGCGAGGATCCGCCAAACACTAGCCATTTTTCTATAATGCTTACCATGAGCCTGATTAAAAACATTGTCGTAGCGGGCGGGACCCATGGAAACGAGCGGACAGGTGTCCGCCTGGTGGAAAAGTGGATGGAATACCCCGAATGCTACAGCTCCTGTTGCCCAAGCGCCAAGGTGGAACTGGTGCTTTCGAACCCGGAGGCGGTCCGGCAGAACAGGCGGTACCGCGACCACGACCTGAACAGGGCTTTTTCACAGGTGTGCCTGGACATGAGCGCAGAACCCCAGGAATACGAGTTCCGCCGTGCACGGGAACTGAACCGCATCTACGGCCCCAAGGGAACCGGCACAAAGACAGACCTGTTGCTGGACGTGCACAATACGGGAGCCAACATGGGGCTGTGCCTGATCCTTTCGGCGCGGGACCCTTTCACTATGAAAGCCTCCGCCGTGCTGACCCAGGAATTCAAGGACGCCTGGATTTATTACCAACCCGAAGAGCGGAGCATGTCGCCTTACTTTGGCACGGTGGCCAAGGCGGACGTGTGCATCGAGATTGGCCCCCAGCAGCACGGCACCCTGGATGCACGCCTGTTCGAGGAATCGGAAAGTCTTGTGAAGCGTTACCTGGAACTTGCGGAGGAATGGAACCGTGGGGAACTCCAGAAGCGTGCCCCTATTCAGGTGGAAGTGTTTACGCAACTTCGGGACTTGGGTTACCCCAAGGCCTGGACGGGAGCGCCCATCGAGGCCATGATTCATCCCGATTTGTTGGGCCGTGACTTTGGCGAACTGAAAAAGGGCGACAAGTTGTTCCGCACCTTCGACGGCAAGGACATTCTGTACCAGGGCGAGGCTGACGGACGCGAGAGCGTGTGGCCCATCTTTATCAACGAACCCGCCTACTACGAGAAGGACATCGCCATGAGCCTTACGGTAAGGACCGTGGAGGAGTGGTGATTACAGACGAGAGATTTATATGGCTGAATTTGATGAAAAAAGCGTGCCCAGTGCAGAACTTTCCATGGTTCCGGGGGAAGAACGTCTGAAAAATTTCATGGAACTGGTCCAGGCCGAAAAGACCAAGCCCTGGGAGTCCCGCCTTCAGGACATTCTGGATTCTTTCGAGGATTTTTTGACCCTGCGTCCGGAACCGCCCCAGTCCTGGCTGGACAACTACGCCGCCAGCGGTAAAAAGTTCGACTACCATCAGGTGGTGCTGCCCCAGGATTTCCAGGACCCCTACGAAGACGACCTGGGGAACATCCGCAGGCTCCGCGGTGAATTCGAACGTGTGCCCAGCACCATGGCCCTGGAGCACGAACTGATTAGCCGCAATTACTTTATCTACGAGAACGGACACGCCGACCCCATCGCAGCCCCGCGCCCTATGCTCATGCTAGAAAGCAAGGACCGGGACGACGACCAGGAGGAGGAAGAAGGAGACATCACCTGGGACTGCTGTATCTCCATTTTCCCCGACGGAAGCTACACTTCTTACAACCTGGACCACGATGACGAAGAGGTTTTGGGGGAGGATTTCAAGGCCGTTTTCGAAAAACACATCGAAACTCTGTCCAAAATGCAGCTGGTGATTCCCGTAGAGGGCAGGGATTATGGTATATTGAGGAGTGATGCGTAGGCTCTTGACAAAGGTAATGCTCGGAATGTCCCTGCTTTGCAGCGGGGCTTTTGCGGCCTTTATCCAGAGCCCCATACCGCCCAGCACTCAGCAGAACTTTGTGCGAGATACCGACGGCGATGGCCGCATGGACCAGATGGAAATCCGTTTCCTGGGGAACCTGACCAAGGAATACGTGTCCTCCATGCTGGACAGCCTCACTTTTGAATGGATTGATTCTTCGGGAGCGGCCAAGCATTACGGCGTGGCTGCAGGCAAGTTCCAGCTGAACCCGGCCAACAAGCGCAGCCTCGTAGTTGACCTGAAAGGGATGCAGAAAAGTTTCCGCCTGCTGACGGCCCTTTCTACCATGGAGTTTTCTGCCGCCATCTACGGTTCGGCGCTTTTGTACCTGCGGGACGGTTCCATGTATCCCGTGGCCCTGAAAGACGCCATGGCGCCAGCCATCATGTCGGCCTACCTGAGAAACATGCGGGGCAAGTCCAAAGACTCCCTGACGGTGCTGTTTTCGGAAACTGTCCGAACGGTTCCCGGCTGCCCGGCGCTGCTGGAATACAAGAGCGCAAAAGACGGCAAGGTCCGCAAACTCAAGACAGACGAAATCCGCTGGAATTTCTGGATGAATTCCGCCGTGTTCGTTCTGGACAAGAAGGCCTCTGCCGATGCGCTGAATTTCCGGGATTCCTTGCGGTTGGTGAACGGCTGCGTCGAAGATACCAGCGGGAATGCGGTGTCGAAGGTCTCCCAGTTCTCGTCGCTGACAGGATATTCTCCTTTCGAGGTGGTAGTGCCCTCCATGGCGGTGGACAGCGTCTCTAGGCATGGCGCAGGTGCCGAAGGTGCGGGCCTTCCGATTTTCCAACTGAATTTCCAGCCTCTGCCTGTAGAATCCGCACGGGATACGGCCTGGGGCGTCTATATGGACGTGCTGGGTGAAGAATTCGAAAACGCCCTCCGTGAAATTTTGAAGATGGACGAAAAGACTCCTGTTAGTTTGTCAAAACTGAAGGTCCGCTTCGACATCCGCATCTACACGAACCTGGGCGCCTATGTGGTGGGAACCCGCGCCGATATCGCCGGAAGCGACGAACGCCTGGGCGGCAAGCCCACGCAGCTTTCTCTCCGCTGGAACTTTATGGACAGTCACGGTCGCCGTGTTTCTACGGGCGTCTATATCGCAAACGTGACCGCCGTGGTGGAATACGACGGCAAGGCCGTGTTCCGGAACGGAACGGACGCCACGGCATCCTACGTGTTCGGGGTGGTCCGCCGCTAGGGCCTGCTTTTCCCATGGACTTGGAAGAGACGAAAATCTATAAAGGGTACCAATCCTTTATAGAGCTTTCCTTGCCTGAATCGAAGTTAGGGGCAGAACCTTGTCAAGTTACTTTGTCTGAAATCCTGGACGGCTATGACGCCTTCTGTTTCGATGGTTACGGGACGCTATACAACCGCGGGGATTTTGTTTACCCCGGAGCCATGGAGTGGTACCGCACTTTGCGGGCGGCGGGCAAGCACTTGCGACTGGTGACCAATGCGGCCTCCAACACCGACGAGTTCCTTGCGGCAGACGCCGGGGCCCGGGGCTTTGATTTTACGGCAGAAGAGACTATTTCCTCGGGCGGATTGCTTGCGGACCTGTCTCGGGGTGAGCCCGTGGGTGTTTTTGATTTTGTGGGGTTTTCTGGGCAGAAACGCGGGCCGGTTGAGGGACTGAAAATCGGGGAACCTCTGGAAAGAAACGTCCGTGAAGTTTATTACATCGGTCGGGACACCGGCGTGAACGTGCTTGCCCAGGCGGGAATGGCTGTTGCCGAAAATCCGGTGGACCCGGTGGTGGCGGTATCGTCTTACACGGCAACCTCCGAGATGTTCGAGCGGGCGGTAGAGATATTGCGGCGCCCCGACGGCTTGCTGCTGGTGCTGAATCCCGACGCCTGGGCGCCCAAGATAGACGGCAGCCGGAGCGCCGTGTCCGGCACGCTGGCGGAACGCTTGCGGGTAGCCTCCGGCTGCAAGACGTGTTATTTGGGTAAACCGTTTCCTGCCATCTGGGAAAAGGTCCGTCGTTCGCTCCCTGCGGGTGCGCGGGTGCTGATGATAGGCGATACCATCGGGACGGATGTTTACGGTGCAAAGATTGCAGGCTTTGATGCCGCCCTGGTGGTAGGTCGCAACGTTCCTGCAGAAAGCCTTGCTGCAGACGAAGCCGCCTTAGGCGTGCGGCCCGACTACTACTTGGTGCCGGGCTGAACGCTGGCGGAGTCCGGCGCTGTGGGCGCGGAAGGTACAGCCGTCGAATCCTGAACTTTCGCGCTGGTCGCGGAATCTACGGCTGGTGTGACAAGTGCCGAGCCATCTGCTTTCTTGTCGGCCACAATCACATAGAGGGTGTCGTGAACGACGTCGTGGACGACTACAGTATCCCGCACAAAGACGGTATCGGTCTTGCAGGTTGGAACAGCACCCTGTGGTGCCGCCGCTGAACTGGACGGTTGTGGCGGGTTCTTCCGGATTTGTTCTTCCAGGGCGGCCCGTTCGGTTTTGAGGGCATCCAGTTCTTTCTTGATGTTGGCTTTGTTGTTCGGCCTGCGTTCCCGGGAGTATTTGCCTTCTAGGGTGTTGATTCTCTTGTCCAGCTCCCGGAGCTTGTCGTATTCCGGGCCTTCGCCCTCGACGGTGGGCATGGGGGAGAAAAAGTCCTTGAACTTTTGCCACAGGGATTTTTCTTCGGCATGGGAAAGGGAGGCAAGCCCGAGGGCGAGCAGGGTTGCGGGCAGAATGGCTCGTGTAAAGCGGGAAATAACCATGCCCCAATGATAGAAAAAATATCTTTGGCGGGGCGAATCCCTTTACAGGGTGCGTTTTTTTATTAAATTTGGAAAACTCTCGCGGGAGTAGCTCAGTTGGTAGAGCGCGACCTTCCCAAGGTCGATGTCGAGGGTTCGAACCCCTTTTCCCGCTCGAAAAACAAAAAGACGCCACCAGGCGTCTTTTTGTTTTTATGGCGGGTGTTAGAAGGGATGAGAACCCTCGAAGAGGGTTTGACACAAAATTGCCGTGGGCACAAAGTTGCCCATGAAATAGGCAATTTTTGAGCTTAACGCGAGTGTACGAGCGTTGAGCCCGTAAGGGTTGGCAATCAGCCGCGAAGCGGTGTCTGATTGTCAACAACCCCTTTTCCCGCTCGAAAAACAAGACGAGCCCTTTTGGGCTCGCCTTGTTTTTTGTAGAGGGAAGTTAGAAGGGGTGAGAACCCTTCTCCTGTCATCCTGGAGCGCGTAGCGCGATAGGATCCACCCCAATTTGTCATGCCCCGTCATCCTGGAGCGAAGCGACGGGATCCAGTCTTTTTATAACAAATCTTTCCCTCGATGTGTGTTCCCTCGCTCGCAGATTCATTTCATTCGACTGTTCTCTCGGGAAGCACACATCTCGGTCAAAAAACAAGCGTTGGTTTTGGCATACAAGTGCTTTTTCGGGCAAGAACATTTACTACAGGTGAGAAACATTACCGCAGGAGGAAACTCTTGTGACTGTTAGTCCCTGCGAGTTTCCTCCGAGATGTCTTCCCCGCATCCTTCCTTGTCATCCCCGACTTGGTCGGGGATCTCCCTTCCTTTCCCCTTACTTCACGCTCCAGTCGATAGGCTCGATTCCCTTGCTTACAAGGAATGCATTTGCCTTGCTGAAATGCCTGCAGCCGAAAAATCCCCGGTAGGCCGACAGTGGGCTGGGGTGTGGGGCGGTGAGAATCAGGTGTCCGCGGTTTGGCGCCACCAGGGCCTGTTTCTTGATGGCGAAACTGCCCCACAGCAGAAACACCAGGTTTTCCCGTACCTGCGAGAGCCTCTGGATAATGGTGTCGGTAAAGGTCTGCCAGCCGATTCCTGCGTGGCTTGCGGCCATGTGGGCCCGCACCGTCAGGGAGGCGTTCAGGAGCAAGATCCCCTGCTTGGCCCAGCATTCCAGGTTCCCGTGGGGCGGGGGCGTAATGCCCAGGTCGTCGTGGAGTTCCTGGAAGATGTTGATGAGGGAAGGCGGCGGGTCGATTCCGTTGGGCACCGAGAAGCAGAGCCCGTGGGCCTGTCCCGGATTGTGATAAGGGTCTTGCCCGATGATGACCGCCTTTACCTTGCCCACAGGGCAAAAGTCCAGGGCCGCAAAGATTTTCGGTCCCGGCGGATACACCACATGGTGTTCCGCCTTCTCCTTCAGGAGAGTTTCCTTTATTTTCTGGAAATAGGGCTGCTCGAACTGGTCGCCCAGGAGTTTTAGCCAGGATTCTTCCAACTTGACCATAGTGCCCCGAAATTAGCAATTTTTATCTCTCAAAAAGGGAAATCGGCCATTTGTCTTGAAAAAAATTGCCACCCTTTTGTTTTTTTTTCCTATCATTAAGAATACATGGTTTACGAAAGGAGAGTCCTATGAAAACAAGAATCTCACTCCGTTTTTTGATGGCAGCGTTTGTTGCCGTTGTCTTTAGTGCATGTGGCAGTTCTTCCAGCGGCCCTTCGGAAAATGCGGAAGAACAAGAAAGCAGCGCTTCCAAGGAAACGGGAACCCTTGAAGATTTAGGGAAATGCAGGGCTTCCAACGAAGGAAAGGTGAGGTTCGTTGAAGAAGAGGGCATGGAATTTATCTGTGAGGATGGGGAATGGGTTCCTGTTGAAGACGACCCTCCGCAATCAGGAGATTCGAAGAAATCGTCCTCTTCTGGAAAAAAGACCGATTCCTCTGCTTCTGAGAACCCGTCGGGTAACTCATCGGGTAGCTCGTCAGGTAGTTCATCCGATTCGGGAACGTCATCGCCAGCATCCAGTGCTGTGGAAATTTCCAGTTCCAGCACTCCCGGAACTAACGATTCTATTCCTACGAAGCCCATATCCAAGGCGTTTTCCGGGGTCGCAGAAAAAGGTCCTTTCGTAAGCGGTTCTACCATGAAAATATGGGAAATGGATGATGAATTGAGTTTGACGGGTACAAAGTTTGAATGGGAAGTCTCCACTTCTCTGGGAGAGTATTCTTCGCCCAAGGTGAATCTGACCACCCAGTACGCTCTCTTGCAGGCTACGGGGGCGTTTTACAACGAAGTGTCAGGGACTTCGGCAACGGGTGATTTTACCTTGAAGGGCTTGGTGAATCTGGACGGTCGCGACAAGGTGAACCTGAATATCCTGTCCCATCTGTCATACAACAGGGCAATGGCCTTGTACGCCAGCGGAGACTATAAAAATGTTCCCGCTGCTAAGGCGAAGGCGGAACAAGAAGTGATGTCTGCTTTTTACATGAATTCGTCCGATTCTCCATTGCGCCATTCTTTCGAAGATTTGAGCATTTTCGGATCGTCCGATGACGATGCGAAACTTCTGGCCATCTCCATCTTGCTTACCCGGACCCTCAATGTAACCGGACTCACCTCCACCTTGGCTGAACTTTCGGCAGATTTCAAGGATGACGGTAAGTGGAATGGGAGTGTCTCTTCTACATCGCAGGTGACAATTGCGGACTGGGCGTTTAACATCAGGGCCAATTTCTCCAAATATCGCACAAATCTGCAGGCGTTGAAAACCCCTGTTCCTGATTTCGAAAAGTGGATTTATCGGTTTATTGAATCGGTTTACTCGATTCCATGTAACGAAAAACTTGATGGAAACATGGAGCAGGTAGCTGTAGTCGGAAGCCAGTTCAATGGAAAAACCCTGGTGTGCGACGGTGGAAAGCTTCGCGTCATGTCAACCCTGGATAGTCTTATCGGGTATGCGTGCACGGCAACAAGGGATGGCGCTATTAAGAGCTATACATCCTATTCGACAGAATACACGAAGATATGCGATTCCGGTTCTTGGAGAGATATTGGCATTTATGACTATTCCAAGGAGGATTTCTTCAGCGAGACTGCCAATTATGGCACGCTCAAGGATAGCCGCGATAACAAGACATACAAAACCATAAAAATCGGTGCCCAGACCTGGATGGCGGAAAACTTGAACTATTCCGATAGTGTGAAGACGCCGCTGTTGGCTGGTAATTCCTGGTGTTTCAATAACCGGGCAAAGAATTGCGAGATGGCTGGACGCCTCTACACCTGGACTGCAGCCATGAATCTGGCGGAATTCTACCTAGAAGAAAGTGCGGCAGATGTGATTGCTGAAAATCATCAGGGAATTTGCCCCAGTGGCTGGCACATTCCTACATCGTCGGAGTGGAACGATCTCATGGAATATGTGGAAGTTCTGGGTCTAAAAGGATATGCCGGGAGAGACTTGAAGTCGCAAACGGGATGGTCTTATTACAGTGCGGCAATACCTACTGACGAATATGGATTTTCGGCAATTCCCACGGGAGCTTATTACGGGATGTATGCGGAAACGGGCAATACCTACAGCGCCTACACCTTTGATGACGAAGGATACTTTACCAACTTCTGGTCGGCATCGGAAGCTGCGGGAACCTACTCTGCCACAAGGGCGATTTATTGGTTCTTAGATTATCGTTATGATTATTTCAAGGAGAGCACCGACTATAACCAGAAGGGCCGCGGTTTTGCCGTGCGATGCTTGAAAAACTAGTTTGAAAAGCCGGCAATAGACCATGACGGAACTGTCGTCAGCGTTGATTTATTTGGGAAGCGCCTTGATGCTTCTCAACATTGTCCGCTACATTCTGCTGGAACGGGTTGTTCTCAGGTCAAACTACTGGGACAAGGGCCGCGGTCCTCTCCACATTCCTTTGGCGCTGTTGGTCCTGTTCCTTCTGGGTTACCTTGCAGTGGGGTACGTGGGAACTCACGACAACGTGGTCCCATCCATCCTCTTTGGCGGGAGCCTTTTTGTGTTCCTGATTCTCTCCCTGATGAAGATTGTCCTTAAAAAAGTGGAAGAGGGGGAGGAACGTATCGGGGCGGTCCACAAGGACCTGAATGCGGAAAAGAAGGAACACGAGGCCAAGTCCGCATTCCTTTCTAACATCGGTCACGATATCCGCACCCCCATGAACGCGATTATGGGCTGTGTCGCCCTTTGCAAAAGGGAAGACGCCACCTTGCCCGAAATCAGGGAGAATGCGGCCAAGATAGAGCGCTCCTGCCAGCATCTGCTGTCGCTGGTGAACGACGTGCTGGAAATGAGCCGCCTGGAAAGCGGAAAAATCGAGGCGGAAGAATCCGCCCTGGACTTAAGGGAAATGGTGTCCGGCTGGCAAGAAACCTTTGCTCCCCGGATGCAGGAGAAGAACATCGACTTCACGGTGGATTGCGCCAGCATAAAAGATTCCCAGGTCATTTGTTCCCGCCAGGGCTTCAACCGGGTCGTCATGAACCTCTTGAGTAACGCCTGCAAGTTTACGCCCGATGGTGGAAAGGTTTCCTTGAAACTTTCCGAAAAGCCGTCGGAAAGGGAAGGCTTCGGCCTGTATGAATTGCGGGTGAAGGACAACGGAATCGGCATGACCGAAAGCCTTGTGAGCCGCCTGTTCGACGCCTTTGAAATGGAACGTTCCTCTTCGTTGAGCGGTGTCCAGGGCGTGGGTCTTGGAATGGCCATCACCAAGCGTATCGTGGACCAGATGGACGGAAAAATCCAGGTGCAGAGCCAGTCCGGAAAGGGGACGGAGTTCGTGGTGACACTCCCCATGCGCCTGCAGTCGGCCATGCAAGCCCAGTGGGGTTCCGATTTGCCGAACTGTCCGGTGAATTTTGCGGGCAAGAGAATCCTTCTGGTGGAGGACATGGTTGTCAATCGGGAGGTGACCGGATTGATTCTGAAAAACATGGGCTTCGAAGTGGAATTTGCGGCGAATGGGGAAGAGGCGGTCTACAAGCTGTCCAGTGCCCATCCCGGCTACTACGACATGGTCCTGATGGATATCCAGATGCCCGTCATGGATGGTTACGAGGCCACCCGCCGGATCCGCCGTCTCGGCAATGTGGAGCAGGCCTATGTCCCCATCGTGGCCATGACGGCCAATGCCTTTAGCGCAGATATGGAAAAGGCCATGGAGGCGGGAATGAACGCCTACGTGGCCAAGCCTATCGATGTAGCTGTTCTTGAAAAGACCCTGGCAGGAATTTTCGGGAAGAAAACTTAGTCTCGCAGGAATCCCGTTAGCGGGTCGGAGGCGGAAGCCCCGCGCGTGAGCACGCGCCCAAGGCCTGCCAGGTAGGCCTTGCGACCCGCCTCTATCGCAAGCTTGAAACTTTCCGCCATGAGCGTCAGGTCGCCTGCCGTCGCGAGGGCGGTATTCGCCATGATGGCCGCCGCCCCCATCTCCATGGCGGCACAGGCTTCGGAAGGTTTCCCGATTCCCGCGTCCACGATGATGGGCAAGTCGATTTCGTCAATCAGAATCTGGATGAATTCCCGAGTGGAAAGCCCCTTGTTGGACCCGATGGGGGCGGCAAGTGGCATCACTGCGGCGGCTCCAGCGTTCACCAGGTCCCGTGCCACGTTCAGGTCCGGGTACATGTAGGGCATCACCACGAAACCTTCCTTTGCCAAGGTCTCCGTGGCCTTTACCGTTTCGTAGTTGTCGGGCAGCAAGTACTTGGTGTCCCGCATGATTTCGATCTTCACGAAGTCGCCACAGCCCAGTTCTCTGGAAAGTCGTGCGATACGCACCGCCTCGTCGGCATTCCGCGCACCCGAGGTGTTTGGGAGCAGCGTCACACCCTTGGGAATGTAGTCCAGAATGTTCTCGTGGTCCTTGGTGTTGGCACGGCGCACAGCAAGCGTTACGATCTGTGCTCCGGCGTCACGTACCGCCGCCTCGATGAGTTTCAGCGAGTACTTGCCGGAACCAAGAATAAAACGGGAACTGAATTCGTGTCCGCCGATAACGAGAGAATCTTTAACCTGAGAGTCTGCCATAAAGCCTTCTTGTTGTGGCGGAATATAGAAAAATCCGCCCGAAATATGGACGAGGTGAAAAGGAGATGCCCGCCTTCGCGGGCATGACAAATCGAAGAAAGGACGGTCGTCCGTGAGCAACAAAGCCCCTGGTATTAACCAGGGGCGGTTGCGAGAGTGAGCGCAGTCCGGAGAATTTGCTCCTGACTTTGGCGCGAACGGTCGCTTAAGTTTTGTCTTCGCCGCGGAGCATGATGACCTTGCCCGTGCGGATGTATTCCACGATTTCGAATTTCTGGAGCAGACTCTTCAGGTTGTCCACCTTGTCGCTGCTTCCGGTAATCTGGATAATCATGGACTTTTCGGTCATATCTACGGTATGGGCCTTGAAGTGGTCGCAGAGCTGCAGCACTTCGGTTCTCTGGTCCGGAGTGCAGCGCACCTTGATGAGGGCCAGTTCCTTTTCCACTGCGTTGGTATCGGTGTGGTCCTTGGCCTGCACCACGTCCACCAGCTTTTCCAGCTGCTTGATAATCTGCATCAGGATTTCGGGATTGCCGTGGGCGATGATATTCATGCGGCTGAAATTCGGGTCCAAGGTGGGGGAGACCACCAGGGAATCGATGTTGTAGCCACGACGGGAGAACACTAGCGCGATACGCACCAGCACGCCGGGGCGGTTCGCAACCAACAAACTAATAGAATGTGCCTTATCAATCATCTTCAAATCCTCCTATTAGGTCGATCCCGTGGGCTTTTCAAGCTGGGCCTTGGGCTGTTCAACAATCATGCTGGTAATGGGGGCACCGGCAGGAATCATGGGGAACACGTTGTCTTCCTTCTCGCATTCACAATGGATAAGGATGGGGCCGTCCTTGTAGTCCAGGGCCTTCTGGATCACGCGTTCGGCATCGGCGGCGCGCTTGATACGCAGTCCTGGAATGCCGTAGGCCTCGGCGAGTTTTACGAAGTCGGGGTTGCCCTGCATGTCCACGCTAGAGTAGCGGTGCTCGTAGAAGAGTTCCTGCCACTGGCGCACCATGCCCAGGTACTTGTTGTCCATCACGAAAATCTTGATGGGCAGCTTGTGGATAGCGGCTGTGGCCAGTTCCGCTTCGGTCATCTGGAATCCACCGTCGCCGCTGAAGCTGAGCACCGGCCAGCCGGTCTCGTTGCCGAAGGAGGCGCCGATGGCGGCGGGGAACCCAAAGCCCATAGTGCCGGCGCCGCCGCTGGAGTGCAGCTGGCGGGGGTAGTTGATGTCGAAGAACTGCGCGACCCACATCTGATGCTGGCCCACGTCGGTAGTGACGATGGCCTTGCCCTGGGTGAGCTTGCTTGCTGTGGCAATCACGTGCTGCATGCGGAGCCCGCCCTGCTTGGGGTAGGTGAGGGGGAACTTCTTTTTCCAGCTCTGGCAAGTTTTAACCCAGTCGGCGGTGTCCAGCTTGTTTACCATGGGCAAAAGCTGTTCCAGCACGAGCTTGGCGTCGCCGCAGAGGAACACGTCGGGCTGCAGCACCTTGCCCTCTTCGGCGGGGTCGATGTCCAGGTGCATCTTGACGGCGTCCTTGCAGAACACGTCCAGCTTGCCGGTGATACGGTCGTCCCAGCGGCTACCGATGGAGAAAATCAAATCGCAGTCCAGCACCGCCTTGTTGGCGTAAACCGTACCGTGCATGCCCAGCATGCCCAGAGAAAGCTCGTGGTCGGTGGGGAAGGCGCCGAGGCCCAGCATGGTGCAGCACACAGGGGCGTTCAGCTTTTCGGCCAGTTCGCGCACCTGGCGGCTAGCTCCAGAAATCATGGCGCCGTGGCCTACCAGCAAGAGGGGCTTCTTGGACTTTTTCAGGAATTCTGCTGCCTTCTCAACTGCCTGGATGGGGGCGTGGGTGGGAATCTTGTAACCCGGCAGGTCCATCTTGTCGGTGAAGGGGGCGGTGCAGGGGCCGGCGGTCACGTCTTTGGGCAGGTCAATCAGCACGGGGCCCGGTCGGCCGCTGCGCGCGATGTGGAAGGCTTCTTTCATAATGCGGGGAAGGTCGTTGGAATCCTTCACCAGGTAGGAATGCTTGACAGCAGCGAAAGTCATACCGCTGGTGTCGCATTCCTGGAAGGCGTCCTTGCCCAGGTTCGGCGTGGTGGTCTGGGCGGCCAGCACCACGATGGGGCTAGAATCCATAAGGGCGGTATAAATACCCGTAAAGGTGTTGGTGGCGCCCGGACCGCTGGTCACCAGGGCAACGCCCACCTTTCCGGTCTGGCGGGCGTATCCGTCGGCCATGTGGGTGGCCCCCTGCTCGTGGCGGGTCAGCACTACCTTAATATTAGAATCGAGAATCGCGTCGAACATGGGGATTGCAGATCCGCCAGGGTACCCGAAAATGGTATCGACGCCCTCTCTTTTGAGGCACTCGATAATCACTTCGGCTCCACTTAATGTCTTGTTTGCCATAAAATACCTGAGTTAGAGTTTGAAATTTTATAAAAAGTTGACGAAAAATTAGCAGATTTTATTGGGAACGGCAAGATGTAGTTCCTGAATTTGTTGAAAATTTTTGAATTTTTTAATAAAAAATGAATTTTTTTGAGCTTTCAATTGCTAAAAATTGTGAAAAAATGACAAAGTTGCGGAAAATTTTGGTTTTGTTGATTTGAAAAAAGCTGATTTGTTGTAAAAGTTTGATAAATGAACTATATTTTGATAGAAAAATTTTAAACTTTTGACTGAAAGATGTGAATTTTGTACTGCCTCACACTTCAAAGCAAAACGACCTCAAACCACAGTTTACCTATTCCTACGGACTGGATCCTTCGTCGCTGCACTCCTCAGGATGACACTTCTTGTAACCTGCACCCCTACAACCTACAACCTACAACCTAACCACTAGCCCCTAACCATGAAATACAAGAATCCCGACTTTATGTCAGCCGTCACCACTCCTATTGAGGGTGAAATTGCCTTCCGCAACTACGCCGAATCTACTTTTGGCCCTAATTATATTATAGTAGGTATCGACGAAGTTGGCCGCGGCCCGTTGGCGGGCCCTGTGGTGGCTTGTGCCGCCGTGCTCAAATCTGCCGATATTTTGTCCGTATTGAACGATTCGAAAAAGTTCACTCGACCCAAGCGAGAAGCTATTTACGACAAAGTAAAAGATGCCTGTGAATGCTATGCCATCGCCAGCGCCAGCGTTGAGGAAATTGACCGCCTGAACATCTTGGAAGCCGATTTCTTGGCCATGCGGCGGGCATTGCAGGCGTTGGGTATGACGGAAATCACGGAAAAACAGCCCGAACTACCCGTGGAGGTCCGGGGACATTTTAAGCCGGGTGCGACCGTTCTAGTAGCGGTGGATGGAAATTTGAAAATTCGCGGTTTGGACCAGGAGTGCCAGTTCCCCGTGATAAAAGGGGACGGTTTGGTGGCCTCTATTTCTGCGGCATCAATCCTTGCTAAGGTCTTCCGTGATCGCTATATGGACCGCCTGGCTCAGGAATATCCGGGTTACGGCTTTGAAAAACATGCTGGCTACGGCACTAAGGCACACCTGGCCGCCATTCGCAAGCAGGGCTTTTCGCCGGTGCACCGCAAGACGTTCCATCCGAAAGGACTGTAGAAAATGAGTAATGAGTTGCGAGTTGTGAGTCGTGAGTAGTGGGAAATTACACCCCTCACACCCCACACTTCACATCTAGAAAACGCTCTGGGAACAGAAAAATGCCCATTTTGGGGCGTTTCTTAGAAAAAACTTGCACGAATGGGTTATTCTTTATATATTTCCCCGTGATTTTAATGCAAACTCTTTTATGAATGGAGAATCTATGAAGAAACTTGCAATGGTTGTTTTCCTTGCCTCTATGGTGGGCGGGGCTTATGCTCAGGCTCCTGCTGCACCCGCTCCCGCACCGGCTCCTGCGGCCGCACCGGCTCCTGCCGCTGCTCCTGCACCAGCCCCCGCTGCACAGCCTGCCCCTGCCGCACAACCGGTAGCCGCAGCCCCTGCTGCTGAAGCGGCTCCTGCTGCACCTGTAGCCGAAGCCCCTGCCGCAGATCCCTGCGCTGTCGATTCCCTGGGTCAGCCGATTAACGCTGACGCTTGCGCCGCCGAACAGGCTCGCCAGCAGGCGGTAGCCGATTCTATCGCTGCCGCCGAAGAAGCTGCCCGTCAGCAGGCAATTGCGGACTCCATCGCCGCCGAACAGGCTCGCCAGCAGGCTATAGCTGATTCTATCGCCGCTGCCGAAGAAGCCCGCAAGCAGGCCGAGGCCGATTCTATTGCCGCCGCTGAAGCTGCCCAGAAGGCCGAAGCCGACAAGGCTGCCGCAGCAGGTCGCCTTGCTCTTGGTATTACCGGGTCGGCGGGCTTCGGTATGTTTAATGTCAAGTACGACGACAACCACTTTAAGGACTTCCCCTTTACTTTTGGGGTGAGCGGACTTTTCACTAAGGGTATGTTCGGCGCTCGCTTGGCCGGAACCATGCAGTACAATCGCCTCTATGTGGGTGAATCCCGCAACCGTACCGTAAACGAAGGTTACTGGCGCGCTGGTGCCGGCCTCTACGGACGTTTTATGCCCAACCAGAAAGAGGACGGACTTATTGTTGAACTGGGCGTTTCCGGTGCATGGGTCACTTCCAATGACATCGTTCTGTACCCCAATGCTTCCAAGCACGCCTCTGTGGTTTACAAGCCCCAAGCCCAATATGATGTTGAACTGGGATTCGGTTACGGGATCAATTTTGCCGGTATGGCCGGTGAACTGGGTGCTTATGCCGCCTATGACATCCTTGAGACTATGGAATTCACCAGCGACACAGATGGCCGTGCTTGGCATGTCGGTGCTCGTGCCACATTCTGGCTTCTTAATCTTTAACAGACAAGTTTATTTACAAAAAAACATAAAATACAATCACAAGGAGAATGTATGAAACATAAACTCTTGACCCTCGCCTCGGCTGCGGCTCTGCTCGCTGCTTGTAGCGACTCCTCGGTTTCCGATGCCAATGACGAAATCAAGGACAAGGCCACCGTGACCTTTATGGTCGTGGACAACAATACCAACCTCCCGTTGGAAAATGTTGAGGTCTATTTCCGTCCGACCGATAAGACCAAGTACACTGACTCTGCAGGTACCAGCGTCTGGAAAGATGTGGAATACGGTGAAGATATTTACTGGGATTTCAAGCTTGATGGCTATGCTATGAAGCGTTTCAAGTACACCTTTACGGATGATATCGCCAATGACGTGGCCCGTGTAAAGGATAAGCACCCCAGGATTGACATGTACAAGACGGGTGTGACTGTCAAGGGTAAGTTCTATTACACCGACGTGGAAACGGGTAACTACCTTCCTGCCGCCAAGGTGAAGGTCTATGCCAAGTACACCGGTGATGCCGAAATCTATCCTAACGAAGTTTATACCACCACCGCGGAAGACGGTTCTTATGAATTCAAGAACATGGCTGCCGACGTGCAAATCACTGTAAGTGGTGAACGCTTCATCCTGGAAGGCACCAACATCGTCTATGACGAGACTGTCATTGACTCCTTTGCTCAGCGCAAGGGCGAAGCCAAGGAAGTGGTCAAGGAACTTGACCCCAAGGCCGCTCCGGTGCTTGGCCTTACTCCGGTGCTCCTCTCCAGCAACCTGAAGAAGATTGACTCCACCACTGCCCTGCAGCTGGAGTTCTCTGAAGACCTGGAAAAGGATTCCGTGAAGACGGAACATGTCTATGTCCAAAACGCTGCAGGTAAGAGAGTTGCCGTGGTGGTGTCTTACAATGCCGACAACAAGACCGTGACCGTGAAGCCCGCTTCTGGCAAGTGGGTCGATGGCAACGACTACAAGGTCAATTTCGGTGTTTGGACCAAGACCGCTATCAAGGATCAGGATGCTGATGGTGGCGTTCGTGACTTCTCCGTGGGTACCGTGAAGATTCCGGGTAAGGCCGAAAATGTGAAGCTTGACACAGCCAAGAACAAGGACGTGGTGATTAGCTTCTACGGTGAACGCACCTATGCCACCCGTAACGACTCAATTGGTTACAATGCCATCATCAGCCTGATTTGGAAGGAAGTGTCCAAGGGTGTCAAGGGCTACAATGTCTATGTGAAGGGCGACAATGCTGAAAATGCTGACTTTGTCAAGGTTCAGGAATTGGGCGCCAGTGCCCATGCAACTTCCATTGACGTTGCTTCGTTCTTGAACGACGACAACAATATGAAATATCCTGTTAGCGCCAAGGAAGTGAAGACCGTCCAGGTTATCGTGCTGCCCTTCAGCTCTGCTGGTGAATCCGACGCTTCTAAGGCCGATGTGATTACGGTCAAGGTGGCTGATAAGGCCAAGGCCAAGATGGACACTTATGAAAAAGCCTCTGTTAAGAGCGTGGAAACCCTTAAGGCTTCTGCGGGTTACGCTTGCACGGGTGAAAATGTGACTACTTGCCCAGTCTCGGCATCTACCGAAGCCGAAGTTCTTGCTGCTGATTATTTCGCTCTTGACTACGTTATCGACTTTACCCCTGTTGAAAAGGATGGTGCTGCCGGTTACCTCGTGTACTTCAAGAATGGTAACACTTGGGTAGAAGTGGCTTCTACGACTGCGGCTGCTACCAAGATTACCGTAACGCACAACTCCGTTGAGAATGGTCCCTTCTGGGAGAAGGCGCTGCAGAACAAGTCTTCTGTCACCAATAATGATGCGGAATTTGCCGTGGTGCCGTACTTCCTTTCTGCAACTAGTGAGAAGATTGCTTCTACCTCGCTCGGCAAGACCGGAACGCAGTCTCGTAAGATTGCCTCGATTATTGACGACCTTGAGTAATCGACAATCTTAATCGATGTCTTTCAAAAGACCGTGTCCTTCGGGGCATGGTCTTTTTTCTATATTGTCTCTAGCGATTTTAACCGGAGGTTCTTTTGAACAATTCCATTCCTTTGGTGCAAATGGTGTTGCAGTCCGATATTGCAACCATCGTTGTCCTTTGCATATTGGCGATTATGTCTCTGGGATCCTGGGGCATCATCATTGTCAAGTACATTACCTACCTCAAGAACAAGCACGCCAATGCCGAATTTTTCCGCAAGTTCAATACGGTGACCCAGTTCGTGGAACTTCAGGAATTGTGCGAAAAGGCCGAAGACAGTGCGCTTCGCCGCCTTACCGCCGAAGTTTTGAAAGAGGCTTCCAAGTTCAGTAACTTCGTAAGTTACGACTCTATCCAGCACAGAGCCTCCCTTCTGGAAGATACCATCCAGCGCTCTATCGAGGGCCTTCGCCTTACCGAAGACAAGTACCTGAGCTTTTTGGCCACCAGTTCCAATCTGGCTCCCTTCTTTGGACTTTTGGGAACTGTTTGGGGAATCATGATTGCCTTTTTCCAGATTGGCCAGCACGGTTCTGCCGACCTTTCTGTGGTAGCTCCTGGTATCGCCATGGCCTTGATTACTACGGTAGGCGGCCTGGTGGTGGCAATTCCTGCCTCTGCGGGCTACAACTACTTTACCAGCTGTAACGGCCAGAACGAGATTTCTTATTTCAACTTTGGTTCCCAGGTGCTGAGCTTGTTCAAACGCGGTGACCTGCTGGCTCTCGAAGAAGTGGCGGGCTAGGAGGCCTAGGTGAAGCGTAGCCGCGGAAAAGAACTGAAGCAGGAGATGAACCTCACGAACATGATTGATATCGTGTTCTCGATTCTGATTGTGTTCATCATTTCTGCCCCCCTTATGAGCCAGGGCGTCAAGGTGGACTTGCCCAAGGCCGAAGCTCCTACCATGGAGCAGGAAAAACTTTTGAAGGTGTCTATCACCAAGGACGATGAAATCTACATCGCCGATATGATGGTGGATTTCGACAGCTTCAATAGCGTGTTTCAGTCCCTCTGGAATGGTGAGATGGCGGTGGTCATCAACTCCGACGAATCTGTTCGTTATGGTCTGGTAATGCAGGTGGTGACCCAGGTGCAAAAGCTGGGTGTGACCAAGCTTGGATTCTTGACCATGAACCCCAAAGAAACTCCGGGTAAATGAAGAAGTTTCAAGACAGGATACAGTATTTCGCTTCCGATGTAGATTCTACATTGGTAAAGATTATCGTGTGCGCCGTGGTGTTCCACCTGGCCATTGTCGGAATCTGTATCGCTTTCCACTACGTGAACGTGAAGCCTGAACCGGAGCCCATTCCCGTGTTCGAGATGGTGCAGGTATCACAACCGAAACCGCCTGCTCCGCCCAGGACGCAGCCGCCTCCGCCCAAGCCCAAGCCCAAACCGAAGGTCAACAAGAGGTTGCCGCCGGATATCAAGCCCGAACCAGAGGAAAAGCCGGAGGTGGTAGATGAAGATCCGAAACCGCCCGAGCCTGAGCCGGAACCGGTGGATGATTTCCCCATGGACGATATGGACTTGCCCGTTGCCATGGAAGCACCGAGTCTAGACCCGGTGGGTTCTGTGGATATGGACCCTCTGATGCAGGTGTACCTGGAACAGCTCAAGAAGATTATCATGAGTAATTTCAGACCGCCCAAAGATCTTAAGGTTGGTAGGGATGCCAAGACTACGGTGCAGTTTACCGTGGACCGATTCGGGAAAATTACGGCTGTCATACTCAAGAAGTCTTCGGGTAACAAGGCCTGGGATCACCTTTCGGTGCGTGCTATCCAGATTTCCAAGGTGCCAGAATTGCCTTTCAATTACCGTGCCCCGAATCTGGTGCTGAATTTCAACTTTACGCCTAACTGATTTTGTATAATTGTAAGAGAGTATTTTTAAGAATGAGAGAAAATTTGAAAAGGTTTGTTTGGGGACTTGTCCTTGCCTTGGCCTGTGTTTTCCCGCAGGGAGTGTTTGCCTCTATCGATACCATTGCCGTAGATGTGGGTATTTCTGTTTTCAAGACTACGCCCATAGGCATTGTCCCCTTTGAAGAAAAACCGGGTATTGACTGGATCGAGGAAAAACCCCATCAGATTTTGACTCGCGATGCGAACCTTTCGGGACGCTTTGATGTGGTGGCTTCTGAAAAGTTTAACTTGGCCCTGTTCAGCCGCTCCAAGGCGAAGCATTACATGACGGGGAAGGTTGAACCTACAAGCGATGGCCGCCTTGCCGTAGATTGTTACTTGTATGTGTCCCAGTCCAAGGACTTGCTCCTTGGTGAACGCTATACGGTGCCTCAGAAGGAACTCCGCCGTGCCATGCACGCCTTCTTTGACAAGGTGATTTACCAGCTGTGGGGTGAGCGCGGCGTGGCCAGCACCCGCATTGCATACGTTTCGAAGATTGACGGTGTGAAGCAGGTGGTGGTGTCCGATTATGATGGTTTCCACCGCTCCCAGATTACCAGGGATTCCACTATAAGCATGATGCCGGTGTGGACCCGAAACAACAAGGGTCTTGTGTATGTGAACTTCAAGACCAACCGCCCGAGACTCTACACCAAGAACTTTGGCAGGCCCGAAAAGCCCTTGTTCGAACAGTTCGACCAGACCTACAGCCCTGCGGTGAATCCCGTGAATGGGGAACTTTTATTCTCCTCTTCTAAGGACGGCAAGACGGACTTGTATATCGGAAACATGGAGACGGGCAAGGCCCGCAAGTTTGCCTACCTGAAGAGCAACCAGACCAGCCCCGCTTGGAGCCCGTATGCTACCGAAGTCTTGTTTACCAGCGACCGTGGTGGTGGCCCGCAGATTTTTGTGATGGGCAAGGACGGAAGCGACCTGCGTCGAGTGACCTTTATGGGCCGTTACAATGAACGCGCCAGCTGGTCACCCGAAGGAGACCGCATTGCCTACACCTCCATGGACAACGGCAAGATGAACATTTACACCTGCGCCCTGGACGGTAGCGACATTGTGCAGCTCACCAACAACGCAGGTAATAATGAACACCCCACCTGGTCGCCGGATGGCAAGCTTATTGCTTTTTCTAGCAACCGGAGCGGCACCTACCAGATTTACATTATGCGGAAAGACGGAAGCAACGTGACCCGCATTACCCAGGCCGGCGAAAATACTGCGCCTACATGGTCCTGGTTCTACGAAGAAAATAAACCACAACCTAAAGAAGGATCCAAATGAAAAACATCGTCAAGATTGCATTGATTTCTAGCGCTGCCTGCCTTGCATTGGTGGCGTGTGCCAAGAAGCAGCAACCCCAGACTGACCCTGCTGCCGAAGCTACTCCTGCCGCTGCCGCAGGCCAGGAAGCAGCTCCTGCCATGACTCAGGCCCAGGCTGATTCCCTGGCTGCCGAACAGGCCCGCCTAGAGGCGGAACGCCTGGAAGCAGAACGCGCCCGTCTGGAAGCGCTTATTAACCAGATTATGTCTGAAGACGTTTACTTTGACTTTGACCGTTCGGAACTCACAGAAAAGGCCAAGGAACTGCTGGCCCAAGTGGGCGAACTGTTGCTCAAGGAACAGCGCTTCACCATCACCATCGAAGGCCACACCGATGCCCGCGGTACAGAAGACTATAACTTTACTTTGGGTGCAAAGCGCGCCATGAAGGTGAAGGAATTCCTGGCCGCCTATGGTATCGAGAACAGCCGTATGGAATCGGTGAGTTACGGTAAGGAAGCCCCGAAGGCCGCTGGTGAAACGGAAGAAGCCTATTCCCAGAACCGCCGTGCCAACTTCCGCGTGAATATCAAGCAGTAATTATAGGTTTTAGGTTATAGGTATTAGGTTTTAGGTAGTAGGTATTAGGTCCGAGGCCCTAGCCCCTAGATCCTAGCCCCTAAATTCCAACAATCTATTCATTCTTCAACAATTACGAATATGAAACGTTTATCGATTTGTATTGCTGCAACGCTTATAGCCCTTACGGGCTGTTCCAAGATTACCATGCTCCGTACCGAGGAGATGAAGGCTGTGGGTAGCGATGTGCAGACGGGTATGCAGCAGGGTCTGGATTCTGCCGTGCTGAAACTTTCTGCAGAGAACGATTCCCTGCGTGCGGAGATGGATAGTCTGAAGGCTCAACTGGAGGCTTCTGCCCTGGTGCAAAAACGCATGATGGCCGAAGTCACCATGCTGTCGCGCCGTATGGGTGATGAATCGGAAAGGAACGATTCCAGGCAAGAAGAAATCATCTACCGCTTGGATATGCTGCTGGGCAAGAGCGACAAGATTCTGGCCAAGAAGGTTGTGGTCAGCGGTGCTCCTGCGGCTCCCATTTCTATGGACAGCCTGGAGCGTGAAGCCGAAAAGCTGGTGGAAGCCGAAGCCATGTTCAATACGGCCCGTTCCGACTACCATCGCGGTGAATACAAGCTTGCCTACGCCGGTTTCAAGCAGGTCTATGAACAGATGAAGACCGGTGAACTTGGGGAGAATTCCCTTTATTGGATGGCGCTGTGCCTGATTGACGCCAACCAGGTGGAAAAGGCGAAGAAGGTGTTTGTGAGCCTCGCGGACGCTTTCCCCGAAGGCCAGAAGGTCTGCACTACCATGTTCAAGCTGGCGGCTATCTACAGCACCGAAGGCAACATCGATATGCAGAAGCAGTACCTGCAGAAAATTCTGAATAGCAAGACTTGCTCTACTTCGGGAGAATTCGAACAGGCGGCAGAAATCTTGCAAGAGATTCTGGAACAGGAAACTCAGACGGGTCCCAAGACTGCCGAACCATCGAATGGTCCTGAGGCCGCCGCACCTGCGACGGATGCCCCTGCGACAGAAGCTCAGCCTGCCGCACCAGCGCCTGCTCCGTGATTCTAGATGGCGGCTCCCCTCGACTGCGCTCAGGGCAGGCTGACCGCCATGACGAAATAAAAAAGGCGAGTCAGATGACTCGCCCTTTCTTTATACTTTGATTACTTGATGGTACTGGTCAGGCGGAAGGCGAGACCGACGTCGCTGACTTCGTTTTCGCTATAGACGCTGAACTGCAGCTTGGACTTGCCGATGTTACGGACCAGGGCCACCGTCCATGCCCAGTCATCCATTTCGGCCTTGCTGCCTGCCATAATCTGCCTGTCGTTGATGTATTCCCCTTCTACCATAAGGTTGGAAAGGAGCACGTTCAGTCCAGGAACCAGGCTGACGGGAAGTTCCAGGCCGACATATGTGGGCTGGTAGTAAATTCCCGGCTGGAAATATTTGGATTCCGGAGCGATATAGTTGGAAGCTTCGGTATCGAGGTCATCATCCTGTGTGTAGATGCAGGCGTATTCACCATAGAGACGCAGGTTCGGGATAATGGAGTAGCTTGCGTAGGCGGCTACACGGTGGGTGAGGTAGGCGGTGTTCTGTACCACGTCGATGAGGTTTCCGCGGTAGGCCACTTTCACATCCAGCGGGAAGGTAAATTTCATGTCGTCTTCTACACGGAGGTAGCCCTGGTTGGCATTGCCGTCTTTGGTGGCGAGCATGGCGTTCAGTTGGTTGTTCTGGTGCTTCCAGCCCAGTTCAATGGCGTTGTGGCTGTAGTCGCGCATCCAGAGACCGCGCTTGGTCAGGTCCTTGTCGATATAGGTACCGTAGTGAGTCGATTGGGACCAGTCCGTTTTCCAGCGGCCGATTTTCAGGTTCACCTGGTCAAGGTCTGTAACCTTCCACTTGTAGTTTGCCCAGTAGAGGTCAGCGAGAATCTTGTCTTGTGCGGACTTGGTGGCCTTGGCGTTGCCATTTTCATCGGTGGCTACATCCGTTACGTTCTTGTTGCCGAATTCCGGAGCGAAAATGCGGAGCATGATGGTTCCGTCCAGGTTGTCGCTTTTGTACTGACCGCCCACGTTGGCGCGAATCCATCCGCTGCTGAAATTATGGTCATCGTCATTGATGGACTTGGTGACCTGGGTTTGCACATTTCCCTTGAGGGTCATATTGTCGGTAACGCTGGCTGCGTCTGCGGCATAGGCGGCAATGCCTGTGGCGAGAATAGCTGCACCGAAGATTCCGTAATTCATAGGGTGAAACTCCTGTTACATTTGTACGGGACAAATTTAGTTTTTTTAATGTTATTTTGTTAAATTGAGGTAAAAAGAGGTTGTTATGCAAATACTTTTTTTGATGGCCGACGGTTTCGAGGAAACCGAATTCGTCACACCTTTCGACTACCTGCAGCGGGCGGGTTTTGAGGTTGCTCTCGCAAGCGTTTCCGGTAAGGCCGAAGTGGTAGGATCCCATGGCCTTAAAATCCAGACGGATTTTGCACTTTCGGGAGCCGATACCGCAAAGTTCGGCGCCGTCCTTTTGCCGGGTGGTGGGACGGGCGTCAGGAACCTGAAGGCCTCCGCCGATGTAGAGAAGGTCATCTGCGATTTCAACGATCAGGACAAGTGGATTCTTGCCATCTGCGCCGCTCCTTTGGTACTGAGCAAGGCGGGAATCCTGGTGGATAGAACCGTTACTTGTTTCCCGGGCTGCGAAGCGGAGCTGGTCTGCAACAAGTTTCTGGAAGATCGTGTAGTGGTGGACGGCAACATTGTCACCAGTCGCGGCGCGGGCACCGCCGAAGAATTTGCCTTCGAGTGCATCGCTCAGCTGGGCAGCCGCGACCTTGCGGAAAAAATCCGCAAGCAGGTGGTAGCGCGGTAGATGTGAGGTCGGGGCTTCGCCCCTTTGAGGTATGGGGTATGAGGTGTGGTCCTTCAGGTCAAGCAATGTGGAATGTGTAGTGAATCATGAGTTGTGAGTTGTGAGGTGTGGGTCGTGAGTAGTGTGTAATGTGTAGTGTGGAGTGTGGAGTGTGGGATGAATAATGAACGATGATTCCATCTTCGTCATGTTCGCGAAGGCGAACATCTGCTAGCTGTTATCAAGCGGATCCTCGCCTTCGCGAGGATGACGTTCCTCAAAGCGAAGCGACCTCAAACCCCTAGCCCCTAGATCCTAGCCCCTAGCCCCTAATCTCTATCTATTTCTCGATAATTGCCGAGGCCACGATGCCGTCGCCGGCGTAGAGCACCATGATTTGCCCGGGGGTGGCGGCGAATTGCGGCGTGTCGAACCGGATAGAAATTCGGTTGTCTGTAAGTTCGGTAATGCTTGCTTCGGCGAAGGTGTGACCCAGCCGGATTTTTGCCTGGAGTTTCTGCTGCAGCAGGGGAGAATCCTTGGAAACCATCAGGTTCAGCTGGCTCCCGCTGACTTCGCTGCATTGCAACAGACTGCGAGGGCCGAGCACCACTTGATTCTTCTTGACGTCGATGGCAATCACGAAAAGGGGCTCCGGCTGTCCGCCGATGTTCAGCCCTTTCCTTTGCCCGATGGTGTAATGGATGAACCCTTTGTGCTGCCCTAGGACTTTGCCGTTTACATCTACGAAGTCCCCGGGAACGTTGTCGCTTTCGTCAAAGAGCACGGAGTAGTCGCCGCATTCCAGAAAATCCTGGCTTTCTTTTTTGGAGGCAAAATCTTCCCAGCCGATTTTACGGGCCAGTTCCTTGACCTCTTCCTTGTGCATCTCGCCCAGCGGGAACAGCACCGACGAAAGCTGGTCTTCGGTTAGCCTGGAAAGGAAATAGGACTGGTCCTTGAAAGAGTCCCGGGCTTTCCACAGGAATGGTTCTTCGGGGCTTCTGAAATCCAGGCGGGCGTAGTGCCCCGTGGCAAAGTAGTCAAAATCTACGCCCATCTTGCGGACGGCGTGGAGCATGGCTCCGAACTTGATGGACTGGTTACAGCGTACACATGGGTTAGGCGTGCGGCCCGCCCGGTATTCGGCGCGGAAATAGTCCAGCACGTTTTTCTTGTATTCCTCTACCACGGAAACCACATGGAAGGGAATAGACAGGCGCTTGGCCACATTCTCGGCGGCTTCGATGCTTTCCCCTTCGTTGGGGCCGAAACATCCGGAGCGGCCCTCCACGATGGGCATGTCGATGGAACCGTCCCAGAGGGCCATGGTGATGCCTATGACGTTGTAGCCCTTCTGCTGCAAGGTCCAGGCGGTAAGGGCGGAATCTACGCCTCCCGAAAGACCGACTGCTACTGTTTTGTTGCCTAGTTCCATAATACTAGTGAAAATATAGGAAAATGGAGTCTTGAGACCACTAGCCCCTAAACCGGAGTCTTGCTTTTTTCGCCAGCGATTTCCCGGACGAGTTTCGGTACTAAGTAGCCTGGCAACTTGGTGCGGATTTCTGCAATCAATTCACGCGCCCGCTCGTCGGGAACTTCAAAGTGGGCGACCCCGTTGGCGTGATCCAGCTGGTGCAGATAGTAGGGGAGAACACCCTGTTCAAAAAGCTTGCGACAGAGAGCTGTTAATTTGTCTGGACTATCGTTTATACCTTTCAAAAGGACGCTCTGGTTGAGCAGGGTCCAGCCGCAAATTTTGAAGTGGGCAAACAGGGTGGCCGATTCATTGTCCAGTTCGTCGGCATGGTTCACGTGTGACACAAGAACGCAGTGGAATCGGGTGGGCAGTTCCCGCAGCAGTTCAAAGTGCTGCATTACAAGGTCCGGACGCATTACGGGGAGTCTTGTGTGGATGCGAAGCGTAGTGACTGACGGGTGGACTGCGATGGATTCCACCAGGTCGCGGAAGGCTCCGGGCGAAAGCGTGAGTGGGTCGCCGCCGGAGAGAATGACCTCCCATACGTCGCTGTGGGTGTCGATCCAGTTGCTGACTTCGCGGGCCACGTCGGGTATATTCTGGAAGGGATAGTTCTTGCGGAAGCAGAAGCGGCAACGGACACCGCAGGTGGCGGTCGAGACAATTAGGGCGCGTCCGTCGTATTTCTGGATAACGCAGTCGGATTTGCTTGCAGGCAGGTCTCCTACGGGGTCGTCAACGAATCCGGGAACGTTTTCGCGCTCGGCAACATGCGGCAGGATTTCGCTTAATAGGGCGGTGGGGTCGCTAGATTTCTTGATCAGGTCGGCGAAGTGCCTGGAACATAGGAATGGAAACTTGGGTGTAGGGTTCAGGTTCGCAAGGGCCTCTGATTTAGCGAAGTTGGTCGCAAAATCACTTCCCAAATAGTCTAAAAAGTCTGAAATTTGTGTAAAAACAGTCCCTGGATTTTCCATTATATACTAAATTTAGCTTCAAAATCAACAAGAGGATAATATGGGTACTGTAAGCACCAACGAATTCCGCAAGAAACTTAAAATCATGGTTGATGATCAGCCGTACGAAATCATCGAAAACCAGTTCGTGAAGCCGGGTAAGGGCCAGGCCTTCAACCGTGTTCGTATCAAGAACCTGGTGACCGGCCGCACTCTGGAACGCACCTGGAAGAGTGGCGATACGGTGGAAGAAGCCGATGTGACCTTCACCGAAATGACCTACCTCTACAATGACGGTTCTACTTGGTATTTCTTGAACAACGAATCCCAGGAAACCGAAGAAATTTCCAAGGAAGCTCTGAACGGCTGCGAAGTCTGGCTCCTGGACGGTGCTACCGTAGAAGTGACCTGGTGGAAGGACCCGAAGTCCGGCGCTACGCTTCCTATCGAAGTGATTCCGCCTACCTTCGTTGACCTGATGATCGTAGATGCACCTCCGGCAGTGCAGGGCAACACCAGCGGCAACGTGATGCGTGAAGCCATTCTCGAAACCGGTGCCAAGGTGATGATCCCGCTGTTCATCGAGAACAACACCAAGATCCGCGTGGACACCCGCGACGGTTCTTACCTCGAAAGAGCGAAATAAGACCGTTCGTGCTAAAAGCCGGAGCAAATTCTCCGGCCGGCACTCACTCTCACAACCACGCTCGGTTAATACCGAGCGTTTGTTGTTCACAATAAGACCGTTCGTGCTAAAAGCCGGAGCAAATTCTCCGGACTGCACTCACTCTCGCAACCGCCCCAGTTTAATAACTGGGGCTTTGTTGCTCACGTAGAAATTTTTAGTGGCTCCAATCGTTTTTTCATATTAGGGGCACAAGATCAGTGTGATAACCTAAAGGTTAAGCCGAAGGTGTGGCTTTTATGGGATATTCTGTCTGCGCTTTTTCTTACCTTGGTGTAACTGTAGTGCTCGTTTTTATCGCGGAGCCAACTGATAGTATAATTTAAAGCGAAACCGTAATTCCAGAGTCTGTTCATCCTCCATTCTTTACCAATTTCGAATTTACAAAATAGGTTTATGAATCCAGTCACCATCGATGAGTCCCTGTATACTTGGTTAAAGTCATATGCGGTTACTTTAAAGTAGTCGAGTTCAAAACCTGCATTGACACCAATGAAAGTTCCGTACATCAGGCCAGTTATGTCTTGAACTGGGTAGATTTCTAAGCCTCCGCCCGAAGATACCCTGAAAGTGCCGTCATCATCATCCTTGATAGTTACTTTATTGATCTCATTTCCATTCTCTTTGGTTATGTATTCTCCTTTGAATGAGCCTTCTCCCATACCTAAACCAAGTACCGCGTAAAGTGAAGCCATATTGGAAAAAAATCTGCCAATTCGGAATTCGACTAAGTGTAAAAAGCCAGAAAATTTTTCTGATTCGATTTCACTTACGTCATATGAGACTTTTCTGCGTTCTGTCGTATAGGCGAATCCTGGATTGGCTGAAAAATATATCCCCTTATGCTCTTGAATCGGAGGAGAGATGCTCCTTGTTTCGTATTGTGCGAATGCACAGGATGTAATCAATAGGAGTGGAACGATGAATAATTTCATTAATTATATCGAAATGACAAAAGGAGTATATTGCCAATAGAAAAAAGAAATAATATGTGTTTTATTTCAATGATTTTCTAAAGACCCGGGCGACTTCGTCCGGGTCGTCGCTTTTTAGCCAGCTGAGGGTCTCGGTACCGCGGTAGCTCCAGGCGAAAATATTGTCGATGCCAGCCTTGCGGCTTTCGGCTACGGCAATGGCCAGGTCGTTTTCGCGGCCCGCTTCGATCTGGTAGGCCTTAATCCACATTTGCACGGCCTTGCCGTATTTGGCGGCCACGGTCACGAGTTTGTGGGCGGTCTCGGCGTACTTTTCGCGAACCCATTCTTCGGTGGCGCCCCGTTCCCAGTAAGGATCGCTGGCGATTTCATCTACGCTATCCATGGATGCCACGCGGCCCCAGTCGTTGAGGCCTGCCGGAAACCAGGGCGGCAACATGCACACGCAGTTACGCTTGCCACGGGCGTGAACATCTTCCGTCATTTCCTTCAAAAAGTCGATAAGCGAATCTTCGCGGAACTTCAACACGTCTTCGGTGAGTTCGGCGGGCATCTCGTAACCGAATTGCGCGCAGAACTTTTCGCGACATTTCTCACAACGGCAGCTCCAGTTCTGGAGTCCGCCCTTCTCAAAGTAAAAATGAGGTTCATCCCAGAAGATGGTGCTTACTTTGGTCGCACAGACGGATTCAATCCAGCGGTGCATGTAGGCCCGGAATTCCGGATGGTTGGGGCAGGCGGCCACCTTAGGCTTGCCGTCCAGTGCCACCTGGCACAGGTCGTGGTTACGGGCGGTAAGTTCGGAATAGGCTTCTCCGCCGAATACGCGGCCCACTCCCCAGGGGTTCACATAGACTGTTAGACCTAGCTCGGCGGTCCGGTCCACGATTTCAGCCATGGTGTCGTAGTAATACTGCTGGTCTTCTTCGCTCCAAGTGTGGAGCACGGCGTTGAAACCTGCCGCCTTGATGTCTTGCATGTCGGTTAACGCATGCTTTGGCGTGCGTACGCCGAAATAACTGACGCCTTTAATCATACAGGCTCAATATAGAACTTAGGAGTAATGTGTAGTGTGTAATGTGTAATGAGAGGTGTACAATGTATAATCAGTCATTTCACATTATACATTCCACATCTCACACCGCCGTGTAGCGGCTAGTTTTCTGCCCACTGTGGCGTAGGGGTTTTCCGCAGTACCTGGTCCAGGGTCTCCCGCCACTCGTCTTCGGTAAGTGGCCTGCGAATCCAGTACAGGCCCTCATCTTCTTTTTCGATGGGCATGGTGTCCGGGACGATTTCTATGATCCAGGATTCGGGAATGCTGTTGCGGAGCCTCTTGCTGAAGGCGATGTTCATATCGGTGGGCCTGTCGGCGTGGTCAAAGATGATAAGCGCCGGGGAATCTCCCGTAATGAGCGCCGTCTCCAGGATGTTCGCCGCCTCTTCGATGGTATTGCAGGTGTACATGGTGGAATCTTCGGCCATGTCGTTTTCTAGAAGCCAGCGGAGAGTCCACTGGCTCAGGCGGTCCAAGCTGCCCGGCGAAGAAGGGGCTATGAAGAATATGTGTCCCACGGGCTAAAGTATAGAAAGATTGAAAGCCCTTTTTTAGGGGAAAAAAGGGCAATTTTGGAGCGAAATCTATTATTTTTGAGATAGGAAAAGTCTATCAAACATTAATCAACAATTAACGCACATGTTTCCCGACCTAGGCGAATTCAGACTGATAAACGGCATCCTGGAAAAGTCGTTGCCCCTAAAAAAAGGTGCCCCCGAATTTCGGGACTGGCTTCCCGTAGGCGACGATGCCGCCGAGTTTGACGGTTGGCTAGCCACCAAGGATTTGTCTGTAGAAGGAACCCACTTCCGCCTGGACTGGTCCACGCCGGAACAGGCGGTAGAAAAGCACATTGTTTCCAACGTCTCGGACATTTCCGCCATGGGAGGGAGGCCTCGGCTGGCCCTGTTCGGCCTGTGCGTCGGTAAAAGCTGGAGCGAAGACACGGTGCGTCGGGTGTCCGCTGCGGTGGCGGAAGGCTTTGCCAAAAGGAACATCGCCCTTATCGGGGGCGATACCGTCTCCGGTGAAGTGGGAATGTTTTCTACGACCCTCATAGGCGAACAGGTGTCCAAGACCCGCCTGCTCCGGAGTGGCGCTAGGGCGGGCGACAGGCTGTTCGTCTCGGGAACACTCGGGCGCTCTGCCGCAGGGCTCTGGCTGTTGCAGAACCGCCCCGCCGGTTTCGAGGACTTTCAGGACTTGATTCAGTACCACCTGTGTCCGGAAATTCGGGAGAATATGGGGTCGGATTTGGCCTCTACGGGTGCATGCCGTTGCGCGTTGGACATCAGCGATGGCCTTTCTTCGGAGCTTAACCATTTGGCCTTGTCGTCGGGAGTTTCCCTGGAGGTGAATGCCGATAGGATTCCTATAGACCCCAAGGTTTCAGAAATGTGTGGCCGATATGGCCTAAATCCTATGGATTTTGCGATGGATGGCGGTGAAGAATACGTGCTTTTGTTTACCGCTTTTGCCAAAAATGATATATTTTCAAGTGATAGGACTCTTTGGAATGTACACGAGATTGGCTCCGTCGGGGAAGGCTCCGGCGTTTACATGGTCAAAGAGGGGAAAAGAAGGATTGTTAAAGCACAGGCTTGGTCACATTTATGATTAGTAACGTGAAAATGAACTTGGGCCAACTGTTGATTCGTCAGGGCGTCCTGGACGAAGACCAGCTGGCTCACGCTACCTCGGAACACAAGCGTACTGGAATCCCTCTGGCGAAGATTCTCATTCGTCTGGGAATGGTCAGCGAAGATACCCTCACGAGCATCTTGGGTGTGCAGATGCAATCTACCACCAAGATGCGTATCGGTGAGATGTTGCTCGCCCAGAAGTACATTACCCAGGAACAGCTGGACCAGGCTCTAGAAGAACAGAAGAAGACCGGTAAGCGTCTGGGCCGTACTTTGGTGGACCTGAAGTTCATGCCCGAAGAACGCCTGGTCGAAATTCTCTCCAAGCAGTTCGAAGTTCCTTACGTAAAACTTGAAAATTTTGCCATTGACCCCGAAGCCTATACTTACCTGCCCGAAGACTTGTGCAGGACTTACAAGGTGGTGCCCCTGTTTGTTTCCAAGGGCGAAGATGACCGCCGTGTCCAGCGTGAAGCCCTGACCATCGCGATGACCGACCCCACCAACATGCGTGTGATCAACATCGTGAAGTTCAAGGTAAAGATGGAAGTGGACATCGTCATGGCCTCCGACGCAGATGTGGTCAAGACTATCGACCGCGTGTTCGCGGGGCGTAGCACTTCCGAAGAATCCTTGGCGGAGCTGATTGGTGAGACCAAGGAAGGCGAAGAACTGGAGACCGTGGAACGGGGTCAGGGCGGTAACGACGAACCGGAACTGACCGACGAAGAAGGCCGCCAGGTGGTGCGAATCGTGACCACGCTGATTCACGAAGCCATTGCCCGTCACGCATCCGATATTCACCTGGAACCGCAAGAAACTTTCCTCAAACTCCGTTACCGTATCGATGGTGACCTGCAGGTCATGTCCCCGATTCCGGCCCGTCTGATGCCGCAGATTCTTTCTCGTATCAAACTGCTTTCCAAGATGGACATCGCCGAAAAGCGTAAGCCCTTGGATGGTCGTTTTACGGTGCGTTACAAGGGAAGCGAAGTGGACCTTCGTGTGAGCTCCTTCCCGATTTCGCTCCGTAAGCGTGGCGTCTGCGAAAAGATCGTTATGCGTATTTTGGACCCGAACTCGGGTCAGTTCCCACTTCGCGAAATGGGTTTTGATGCACGAGTGCTCAAACAGTTTCTGGATGCCATCAACCTACCTAACGGAATTATCCTGGTTACCGGTCCTACGGGTTCTGGTAAATCTACCACGCTTTACGCTTCTATTCGAGAAATTCTGGATTCCACAATCAACATCTCTACGATGGAAGACCCTGTGGAACTTAATATTGACGGTGTGAACCAAGGTCAAATCAACAACGCGGCGGGCTTTACCTTCGCCGCGGGCATTCGCGCCCTGCTCCGTCAGGACCCGGATGTGATTATGATCGGTGAAATGCGTGACCAGGAGACGTCGTCCATGGCTATTGAAGCCGCTCTGACGGGTCACTTGGTCTTCAGTACGCTCCATACCAACGATGCTGCTGGCGCATTCCCTCGTCTATTGGAAATGGGCCTGGAACCCTTCCTTGTGTCAACTGCCATCAAGGGCGTGCTTGCCCAGCGTTTGGTACGCCGTATTTGTAAGTACTGTAAGGAACCTGTAGAAATTTCGGCATCCCTGCGCGAAGAACTCCACCTGTCTCCCGACATGCAGTTCTACCACGGTAAGGGTTGCGAAAAGTGTGACGGCTCGGGCTACAAGGGTCGTTGCGGTATCTACGAGTTCTTGGTGCCCAACGAAACCGTGCGTAACTTGATCATCAAGCGTTCTTCCGGTGATGTAATCAAACGCGCCGCCATGCAGGAATGCGACATGATTACGCTCCGTATGGATGGTATCCAGAAGGCCTTGGACGGTCATACCACGCTGGAACAGGCTATCAGCGCCTCCGCTGCTGACGACGTCTAATTTGTCGTAAAGGTTATTTCTGAAATCTCTAGAGCCTTTCGCCTATAAGGGCGAAGGGCTCTGTTTTTGTAATGCGCACTTGTAGAGCTTTGCCTGCCGGGATGTTCCCCTGCAGGGCCACGGGGCGGTAGGCGCAGTTACGTGCGATGGTGGTGCCTGCCCGGTGGCCTTGTTTTTCGGTCACGACCGTGCAGGTCTTGCCAACCCAGCGCTGGTTGTTTTCTTGGGCGATTTGCTGGAAGGCGTCGAACAGCTTTGCGGAGCGTTCGTGCTTTACGCTGTCGGGAACGGCAGGCGTGTCGTCGGCGTTTGCTTTTTCTATGCGGGCGGCAACGGTCCCTTTGCGGGCCACGAACCGCGTAATGTTACAGACGGTGGGGCGGGTCTCCTTCAGCAGGTCAATGGTCTCTTGAAAGTCGGCATCTGTTTCTCCAGGGAAACCCACAATCAGGTCTGTACTGAGGGTGAACAGCGGGAACTTTTCTTGCAACTCCAGCGCAAAGTTACGGAAATTCTCCACGGAGTGCTTGCGGTTCATGAGCTGCAGAACGCGTTCGCTCCCGCTCTGGACAGGAACGTGCAAGAACTGGTAGAGCCGTTCGTCTTGGAAACATTCCAGCAGGGCGTCTTTATAGCCGAGGATGTGCCTCGGGTTTCCCATGCCCAGCCGGATCTTGTAGTTTCCGGGAACTTGGACGAGAATTTTTTGCGTGAGGTTTGCAAGGTTCGTGCCGGTGTCAAAACCGTAGCAGGCGCAGTCCTGCCCGCTGAGCTGAATCTCCAGGCATCCGTCTTCTACTAGGCGACGGACCTGTTCTACGATGGCGTCTTCGGGTTCGCTCCGGAGCTTGCCTTTGACCAGCTTTGTGGAGCAGAAGGCACAGGCGTCCAGGCAGCCTTCCTCGATGTTAACGATGCCTACGAAGGGGGACTGCCGGAGGATTCGCATGTCATTCTGGAGCCCCTCCGGGGCGATAGAATCCAAGGACTCTATCGCTTTCAAACTCGTGAACGATACCTTGTCCGAAATCTTGCGGGCTTCTTCCTGGAAATCCTTGGGAGCGCATCCTGTTATAAAGATAGGTGCCTGCGGAAAAGCCGATACCGCCTGCTGCAAAAGTTTCAGGGCGGATCCGTTTCCTTTGACGGTGCACACGTTCAGGTAAAAGGCAAAAGGCTGCTCTGTCGGGAATTCAAAAGAGATGGAACAGTCCGGATGTTGTGCGGACAGCGCCCGGGCGATTTTTTCCCCGTCGCCGAAGTTGGCGGCACAGCCCTGGCTGAGAACTGCAATGACAGGCGAGGTGGCGGAACTCATCTTTCGAACCGCTCCAGGGTGATTCCCGGATAGTAATGGCTCAGGATTTCGATGTAGCTCTGACCCGCCTGGGCCCGGGCTCGCACGCCCATCTGGCACATGCCTACGCCGTGGCCGAATCCCTTACCTTCGAGAATCCACTTGCTGCCCTCTTTCTTGACGGTAAAGAAACTGGAGGGGAGGATTGTACCGCCTTTGCGGAAAAGCCAACGGACCTTGTCGCCGCGGACTTCGAAGGTTCCCGCGTCCGTAGTGACCGCAAGTGTCAAGATGCGTCCGCTTTTGAGCGTATCCTTGACGGTAATGTCCTTGACTTTCTTGAAGGGGGCGACTTTCGCCTTGGAATCTTTGGCGTTCTGGACAAAGAGTTTCACCAGTTCGTCGCTCTCGAAGGTCCGCTCCCACTTGCTGTAGCTGGACTCCTTGCACCAGGGCGTTCCATCGCTTCGCAGGTCCGGCTTGCTCTTGAGGTAGGGAAGGTTCGGCTTTTCCCAGGTGTCCAGCGTCTCGGACATGCCTCCGCAGGTGGAGTGGTAGTAGGCGGTAATGAACTCGCCATTATACATCATGACCTCGCCCTTGGTCTCCTTGACGGCGCGGTCTGTCAGGGCCGTAGCGCTCTGGAGGCCCTTATACACCTGGTCCTTAGTGTCGGCGAACACGTCAAATCCCAAGGACTCCCGGCTCCCGAAATGCTTGTAGGCGTAGGTGCGGGCGGCTACCGCCTGGGCCTTCAGCGCCTCGAATCGGCTGCTGTCCAGCTGTCCGATTTCGTAAGGGATCACGCCCCGCAGGTAGTCTTCCATGTCCACCGTATTGACGGCGTTGATTTTCCCGTTGTTGTAGGAGATGGTGAAAAATCCCGGATAGCAGGAACTAGCAAGTTGTTTTTGGGTCGGTGCGATAGAGACGCACTTGCCGTCATCAATGTCCTTTTTAACGGCGGTAAAGGAATTTTCCTTCCCCTGGAATTTCAACTCCTTGCCCTTGACGGTAACATGGATGACCTCTCCGCCTTTTGAAAGGTACAGTTCCTTGACGTCGGTATAGACCCCTACACGAAGAGGCCTATTCAAGTTCGTCGGTATCTTTTCCGCTTGAACTCGGGCCAAAGTATCTCCGGATACCGTCTTGATTTGCGTGGACGCAGGGGCTTCCCTCGGGCCTTTCGCCTGGACGTCGGAAACGTTCGTCGCTTCGATGGGCCTGAAATCTACAATCTCGGGCTCTTCGACGCTGGAGTCTTTTTTGATGGTCTTGGCCGCAGGAGCGGGCATGTCCGGCAGCTCAAAATCCTCTGCGGCACTTGTCGTTACGATAAGCGCCAGAAGAAAAAGAAATGTTGCCCTGATGACGCTCGTATAGCCGTCCCTTCTTTACTAAGTTCTAAACCTTATGTCACCCAGGATCCTTTCGTGCCCAGGATGACATTTCTTGCGTCCCGAGCCTCTTGTTCCCTACAGCCCTAATACCCTATAACCTAAAGCCTAGCCTTACCAATCACTTCTTCTTCAGCTTCGCCTGGGTCTCTTTGGCCATCTTGCGGAGCTTGGACTGGTTCATGGTGCGGTCGGCAGTAGAAATCTTATCTACGAAAAGGTCACCGTTCAGGTGGTCCGATTCGTGCTGGATGCAGCGGGCAAAAAGGCCTTCGCAGTTGTGGATTTCTTGGGGCTCTCCATTGATGTCGAAAAAGCGGACGCACACCTTGTTGGGGCGAACGACGTTGCAGAAGATATCCGGAAGCGAGAGGCATCCTTCGTCGTAGTCAACGGGTTTCGC
>CACXMH010000014.1 GCA_902768715.1 Fibrobacter succinogenes
GGTTCAAGAAGACAATGTCGTTCAGCCCCTTGTGGTAAGCCGTAAGGGCGATAACCGTAGCGGCAAGGAGCACAAAAATCAGGATGTTCATCCTGAACAGGGCGTATATCTTTTCCATCAACCAAGACATCTAAAAGATTCCGTTAAACTTGCTTCCAAAATAATACAAAACTATTGCGAAAACAAGAGTTTACCTGCTCAAAAAACCTCCCAAACGGCCAACCGTGAAACGGAGGGTCTGTGCAAGCTCTTCTTGGGAGTGAAGGGAGGGGTGACCGTGGAGCGCGGTGTTCTCCGTCTGGACCAACTTGTACTCCAGGTCCTTGAAGCCTTTCGCCTGCTGGTCTTCAAAAACCTGTTGCACCGCAGGGGTCATGGCGTCGTTAGGCCAGGTCTTGGTAGATACCAGCAGGAACTTCACACCGGGGTGCAGCTTGCGGAGCTTGGCGAGCAGGGCGTCGTAGGTCGCCTTGAAGGCGGCAGGGTCCGCGTAGGGAGGATTGCCCTGAAAATCGTTGATGCCCACAAAAATCACGATGACCTGGGGGTGGAAGGTCTCGAAATTCCAGAGTTCGGATTCCCCCTGTTCCGCCGCCCCGAAAACAGTGTAGTCGTAGAGCCTGCTCAAAGGCCAGTCGGGCACAATCCCGTCGTAGTTGCGGACAAGGCCGCGGCCGCTCACGGCGTTAATCTGAAAGTCCGCCTTGTATCCGTCGGCCAGCAAGAACGCGTAGCTCTTGGAGGCGTTGGTCTTTTCGAAAACGGAGCCGTCTTCGGGGCCGTTCGCCTCGTTGCCGTAACCTACACTGTAGGAATCCCCGATAAATTCGATGCGGCGGTTAGAGGCCTTGGGCTTCGGTCCGAACTTACCTCCCTTGCCGAGGTCGATACCGTAGAGGTTAATCTTTCCCGGATTGGACTCGCTTACCTTGATCAGGCGGAACTGGTGGACGCCTTCGCCCTGGACTTTTACCTTGTGGGTCTCGCGAGCGTCGATGACGAAATACTCGGCGATCTTGCCGTCGATATCCAGACGGTAGCGGGCCTCCCCTTCCAGGTCAAAGGAAAGTTCCTTCGTGGTAGCGGCAAACTGGACCATGACTCCGGGAGCGCTTGCGGTAAGGGCCTGGGACGAAACTTGCCAGCGGCCCGTCAAGAGAACGTTTTCCAACAGGGGATGATTCATAGGACCTCCGAAAGAGAAGGTGAAAAAGCCGAACGCCAAAAGCAAGAGGGCGGCAAAGGAGATGTGCGTTTTTTCCGTGTTCATTTGTGCTGAAGAATATATAAAATGAGGGACAGGAGGGAAGGTGTGAGGTGTGAGGTGTGAGGTGTGAGGTGTGAGGTGCGAGAAATAAATTCGTCATCCTCACGCAGGTGAGGATCCGCTTACTGCAATCTAGCAGATCCTCGTGATTCTATCGCCACTACGTGGCTCCAGAATGACAGCGAGGATGACAACGTTTAAGACCCGAACCTCTCACCTCAAAGCGAAGCGTCCTCAAACCTCTTGTCTCCCGCGGCCCTAATACCTACAACCTACTACCTAACCCCTAGCCCCTAGATCCTAGCCCCTAACACCTATGCTCCAAATCCTATAACTAAAATCTATCATTTTAATGAAAATTATGTATTTGACTTTATGAATTTGCAAAGGTATATTAGGGGCATAAAAAACAAACTATTCAAAAAAGAACAAGGAGTTCAAAAAAATGAAAAAGCTTTTGGTTATCTTCGCACTGGTCGCCGCAACATTCGCTTCTGCCGAAAATACGCGGGCAATCCCCAATCAATCGATCAATGTGACGAGAAACTGCAAGGCCCTCGTGGAACAGGCATGGGTATTTGGCGCCGCCGTTCCTGCACGCTGCCAGGCCTTCAATCTAGACCAATCTAACAAGGCCCAGCCCACCGTCAAGCAGACGGCCTCACGAAACAGCGTCGCTATAAAAGTGTCGAAGCACCGCTCCTCTATCGCCGCCAAACAAGGCTAGGCGTAAATCCTACCCCCTAATTACTATATTCTCCCCATGCGCCGTTCGTTTAGAACCCTGGGAATCGCCCTCTGTCTTGCAGGCTACGGCCTGGTTTTTGGAGACCCGGCACCTGCAGGAGACGCGCCTGAGCCAGGCTCTCCCGGAGACACCCTCACCAGAGAAGACAAGCGCATGGCCTACTTGGTCTATAAGCTCCTGGACAAAGACGGAAAAATCAAGGGCGCAAACCTGAAAAGGGGAGAGAAACTTTTTTACCAGAACTGTAGGGGCTGCCACAACTTAGACGGCAGGCGAGTCAATTTCACGCCGATGGAGGCAAAGCCCACCTACCTGGGGCAAAGAGCCCGGGAAGACATGCCCACGTTCTGGTACCAGATGAATTTCGGCGACGAGACCCGCGAGGGCATGGAACCGTTTTACGACGAACTCACGCTGGACGAAATGGTAGATATCGCGGGCTACGCCCAGACACTGCCCTAAAACCGCTTTCGACTAAATCCGAACTAGACGGATTTTTTCTGCATGACCTTGACTTCTTGGATAAAGGAGAGAAGCAAGGGATGGTTTTCCTCGCTGCCCACTTCTTGAATTTCGGCGTTGAAAGGAGCCTTGGACAGATGCAGGGAATGCACGTAGAAGGTGATTTCCTTCATCTTGTCGCTGCGCTTGCCGGGGTCTTTCACCTGGGCGCCCAGCAGGGTTCCCGTCACCTTCGCATAGCGAAGCACCTTCACCAGGTCAAAGGTATCCAGCTTGCGGTAGAGGCTCCCGTACTTGGTGGCGTCCAGCGAAGACTGCATGGACGATTCGTCCTGCCCTCCGCGCAGCTCGTAGTCCGGCGTGCCCGCCTCGTAGCGCGGGATACAGAAATCCTTGCGCCATTCTTCCGTAGGAGCCTTCTCTGCGTTTTCCAAAGCGCGAGAGGCATTGGGGCAAAAACCGTAACTTTCCAGAATGGTGAATACGCCTTCTTCCCGCTCCGGCTTGATCAAAAAGCCATAACCCGGAATGAACTCTTCCACGTTTTCCATGAACTGCGGGAAAGCCGAAAGTTCGTTCAGCGCCTTGGCGTCGTCAATCTTCAGCAGGCGCACCGTACGGACCCGGGCCCCGTAAAAAGAACCGTTCCATTCGTCCAGAGCCGAAGACACGTTGTCGGGAGTCTTGACGCCGTTCCTAAAATGTTCAATTTCCGATTCCGGAAAACCGCTGCGGAGCCCCGAAAGGTAAGTCTCCTTGTCCAGGCTGAAACAGAGGAAGGTCTCGTCGTTCTTGGAAACCGCGAGGGTCGAAAGCACGAACAGGATTCTCGGTGACGTGCCTACGGAGGCCACAATGTCAAAGTTCGGGAGCACTGAAACGGACGCCTCGGGCATGGGCATCACCGAAGTCTCCAGCCATTCCAGGCCGCTTGCATTCAACGCCACCTGCTCCACCTTGTGCACGCCCTTCTGCCCGGAGAGGGTAAAGTCCACAAGGCCCAAAAGCCACGCTTCCCGCAGGGGGCGGGGCAGGTTTTCCCAGCCCAGGTGACGGCTCTTGTCCAGAATGCGGAAGGTGGGGTCCAGCACCCAGAAAATCTGGGCGGCGTCCTGGACAGAGGTAACCGTGGAGAGGTTCTTGAAAAGGCTCTTGCAGAGCATGCGGTCTTTCTGGAAACGGACGCACAACCACCAGGAGAGAATGTCCTGGTGCAGGCGGAAACTGTTCTTCTTCAAAAAGTCCAGGGCCTTTTCCGAGGGGTAAAGGTTCGTGCCCACCAGGGAAAGCCAGCGGTTCTGGGTCAAGAAACTGAAAATCAGGGTCAGTTCCGATTCGGCGGCGCTGGACCACAGCTTGGAAGCCGACGTAAAGGAATCCAGGCAGAGCTGCCGGCTGCGGCGGTGCAGGGTCCCGTTGCCGTTCACCTTCAGTTCGCCCCGCTGGGCAAGCCCCAGCACCTTGCAAACGTGCCAGTCCAGAAGGACGCTGTAACCCACGTGTGTGCCCTTGGAAGGGTCCACCGGTTCGGGAATGTAACGGATGTTCTCCTCGAAATTCCGAAAACCGTAATACACAACGGCGGTAGGCGTCGAAGAACGCCACACCAAAAACTGCTGGCAAAGGGAAATCAAGAACTTCTGGAGCTCGGCGCTCTTGGCCGCAGGCACAGAAAGACGCAGTTCGTTGTAAGAAAGCCCACGGTTCCCGCTCAGATAAATCAGGTCCAGACAATGCCGCTGCCAGCTCTCCAATTTTTGACGGATAGACTGCATGCGTTCTTCGCTGGAATAAAAGGACACCACCTCCGACTGAATCAAGGCGTTGTTCAGCAGGCCCTTCTTGCCGTATGCCGTAGCGTGGACCTCACGCAGCATGGGCTTGGACATTCCATCGAAAAATACAGACAAATCCATCATAGCGCATCCCCTGAAATAGGGACGCAAATTTAGCAAAAAAAGTGCCTGCCGTCAAAGGGCGTTCCCCGTCCACAGGCCGGGTCGGGTGCTGCTCGCCGAGCACGCTCGGCTCATCGAGCCGGCCAACGCTTCATCCCCGCAAAGGCAGGAACCTCGTCATGTTCGCGCAGGCGAACATCCGCTGGAGGAAAACAAGCGGATCCTCGCCGGAGCCTGCCCTGAGCCTGTCGAACGGGCGAGGATGACGAATGTGCGGCGGGGATCTCCCAGCGTTGGCCGTCTCGCCACCGCAATGGCGGTGCGACGCCCCCTAACGCAGAAGACAGAATTCAAAAACTTACAGAAGCGTGTCCAATTCTTCAGGACTGGTGGCTACCTGCTGTTTGTTGTTCCAGATGCGCATGAAGGTCTTGCCGTAGGCCTCGTTCACCACGCGGTTGTCGAGAATCAGGATTTTTCCGGAGTCCGATTCCGTGCGGATAAGGCGGCCAAGCCCCTGGCGCAGTTCCATGTAGGCCTCGGGCACAAAGTAGCTCTTGAAGGTGTTCTCGCCCCGGGATTTCATGTCAGCGGAAATGCCCGCCACCAGCGGGTCCGAGGGGTTGGGGAACGGAAGCTTGGTGATGACCAAAAGTTTCAGCGCATCGCCGGGGAAATCCACACCCTCCCAAAGGGTCTGGCAACCCAGCAGGCAAGCTCCGCGGGACTTGCGGAACATGGACACCAATCCATCCAGAGAACCATCTACGTGCTGGCACAGCAAAAGCTTGTTCCTGGCGGCAAAGGCAGGAGCCAGCGCCGCCTGGGCCTTTAGCATGGTGGAAACGCTGGTGAACAGCACCAGGGCATTTTCGTCGGTCTTGGGCAAGACCTGCAAAAGGGTTTCGTTCAGGGCTTCGCCGAATTCCGCCGTAGAGGGCTTGGGTAGGTATTTCGTCACGATGACGGAGGTGCGGGAGTTGCGGGCCTGTTCGTCGGGGAACACCTTGAGGAAGGGCCGCTTGCCCGGGCCGTCGCTGGACATGCCCATTTTCTGGACAAAGTAAGAAAGGTCGCCCTGCACCGCCAAGGTAGCGGAAGTGAACAGCGCAGACTTTATCCAGGGGTAGAATTTTTCCTTCCAGGTGTCGCCGGAATGGAGCGGGTAGGCGTGCATCTTGAGGGTGTGGGGGTTGAAAGGTTCTTCCAGGTAGAACACCCAATCATTTCGACCCGCCTTGGTCAAGAATTCAAAATCCGTCATGAAGCGGGACAGTTCTTCCATGGCGCCGCGGGCGTCCTTCACCAGGCCCTTGGTCGCAGGCACTGCCGAAAGGGCGTCGAACAGCTTGTCGGCCTGGGATGCGGCCACCAGGAACTGGTCCACAAAGGGTTTGGGGTCGGCGTCGTATTCGGCGAGAATCCCGTTTCGGTAGATAAGTCCGGTCTTGTCCGTTTTCAGCTTGCCTATACGCTTGCCGATTTTCATGAAGAAACGGTGCAGGCATTTTTCCGTCTCGTTCAGGGCGCCAATCAGTTCTTCGCAGGCGGCAAGGAGGGCCGTCTCCTCGGCAGGAATTCGGTTCTCGATTTCGGCTACGAGCCCATCTTTGTTGAGCCTGGAAGGCACCAGAGTCTTGACGGTGTTCCTGAAACCAAAGAAGGAGACCAGCCTGCCCTGGGCCTGGTTGCTCACTTCGGGGAGGCGGTGAGCTTCGTCAAAGACGATATGTTCGTAGGCGGGTAGCAGCGCAAAATCCAGCTTCAGGTCCGCCATGAACAGGGCATGGTTCACCAACAGCATATTGGATGCTGCCGCGCGACGCTTGGCCACCATGGCGGGGCAATGGGAATAATGGGGGCACTTTTCGCCTTCGCAGGTAGCGGCACTGCTCGAAAGCTTGGACCAGAGCACACGATTGCGGTTGTGGTTAAAGGAGGTGCACTCGTTGATGTCGCCGGTAGTGGTCGTCTCTACCCAGGGGAGCAGCGACATAAAGGAATCCCGCTCGTCGCTCTGCAAAAGACCGGCGGAACATTCCAGCATCTGCTCGAACTTGCGCAGGCAAAGGTAGTTGTCCCGGCCTTTCAGCATGGAGACCTTCAGTCGGCCATCGAACAGCGGTTCGATCTGCGGGATGTCGTGATTCCAGAGCTGCTCCTGCAGGGCACGGGTAGCTGTGCTGATGACCACACGTTCGCCGGCCACCGCCTTGTTGGCGGCGGCCACCAGGTAGGCCATGGACTTTCCGGAGCCCGTAGGAGCTTCTATGACGCAGAGGCCACCCTTGTACATGTTGCGTTCTGCGATGGCGGCGTATTCCGCCTGGTTCTTGCGGTAGGTAAATTCCGGAATCTGCTTGGAAAGGAGCCCGCCCTCGTCAAAAAATTCGGAGACCCGACGGCCCTTTGCAGGAACTGCGGCACCCGACTCAGCCGCCACTTCGGGAATCTTGTAGCCCGGCTTGGAACCTACGGCGGCACTTTCTGCACCACTCCCGAAAAGAGCCTCCCAATGACTGCCCGAACTCACTCGCACAAGAGCGTCCATGAGCCAACTGTCCATAGACGAAATCTTTTCGAAAGCCTTTACGAACAGGTTTCCGCAGGCCTCTGCATCGGGGAGTGCCCTGTGGGCGCGGCTCTGCTCAATCCCGAGGGCCTGCACCAGCGTATCCAGGCGATGGTTGGGAACGTCCTGGAACGCAATCCTCGAAAGGGTCAGGGAATCCCAAACGGGATGGTTTGCAAAGTCGATTCCCACCTTCTCGAATGCGCCTTTCAAGAATCGTGCGTCAAAGGAGGCGTTGTGAGCCACGATGGGACTGTCGCCGATAAAGCTCCGGATTTTTCCGGCCAAAGACGCAAAGTCCTCGGACTCGTCCAGTTCCTTCTGGGTGATTCCCGTAAGGCTCTCGATAAAAGGGCGAAGCTTTACAGTTGCCGGGCGGACCAGATAATCTACGGATTCTGTCGCCTTGCCGTTTTCGAAACGCACCAGGGCGACTTCGATGATTTCGTCCTTGTCAAATTCAAGGCCCGTAGTTTCCAAATCGATGGCAATAAAAGTAGGAATGTTCATGAGAATCTCACTTTTTCGACAATGTCGGCAAATTGGGAATCAGCTTGTTCAAGTCGTTTTCGCCCTTGGATATCTTGAGCGTGTCGTTTGGCGCGCGCCAGGGCTTACCGAAAGAGAAGGGCGAGAGCGCGCCCGCATCGGGCGTGTCGCGGCCTTCCTTGGGGTAGTAATATTCGATAAAGAAAGCGCCTTCTTCCAAATCCGGGAAGGTAAAGTTACCTGCGGCGTCGCACTTGGCAATCTGCGCCGCCTTGGTCTCTATGGAGGTGAGCCGCACCGCCACCTGGTCGTTTCCGCCAGGGACCGCACCCTTGAGAGACGCGAGCTTCAGCTTTGACACCGCCTCTACGCGGGTCAGGCGCTTGTACTTGAGGGTAACCACCGTATCGCGCACGCCGTTGCTGTCGGCAGCTGCAAGGGTGGTGTCGTTATAGCCCTGCAAAACTTCAATAGCCACGTCGGTAGGCCATTCCTCGTCGCGCTTTGCAAGCAGGCGAACAGGATCCAGGACCACCACGTTCAACTGCACCGTGTCCTTGTTGATGGCGGTGTAGAACGTCTGGGCCAGGGAATCTCCAAAGGGCTTGTCGTAAGAAATAATCAGCGAGTCGTGAGGGAACACCGCCTTGGTCCTGGACGTAAACTTTGCCGCTACGACGCTTGGAGCGAGAGTGTCCTTCGCCATCTCCTGCCATTCCCATTCCACATAGTTGCGGAGCGTATCCAGCGGGCGGAACAGGGAATCCTTCGCGCTGTTGCAGGCAAACTTGTAAACCGTTTCCTTCTTGGGCTTTTCGTTAAAGTAGAACTGCGGTTTTCTGGAAGAAGCCCCCAAGTAAACCTTGGAAGGATACAGCTTCTTGCCGTCGGTATTGGAAGTGATGGAACAGTTGGCGGTATCCGTAAAGGCGGAATCGAAATAGACCGGCCGGGTAAAGGTGGCCTCCAGCACGTTTGCAAAGGGCTGGGTGACCGACTCCAGCTCCAGACGGCTCGTGTCCTGGTCTCCCAGAGGAATCCAGAGGGTGTCCGCCGAAGCTTCCGTCAAAACCAGGTCCTGAATCCAGAAGCCCACCAGTTCCGCCGACGGTTCGATTTTCTGGTTGCCGTTGGCGTCCAAAAATGCCGCTACGCGGTAACGGCCGGGCTTGAGACCCGTCAGCTCGAAGTTTCCGGCGCTGTCCGCCAGAGTGGCAAAGAGGGGCGGCTCCTTCGCAAGCATGGGGAGCGAATCCAGCTGCTTCGTGGTAGAGTCCCTGAACTTCTGCAGGTAGCGGATTCCTTCGCGTTCCGTGCCCATCAAGAAAAGCCCGATACTCGGGTAGAGCTTCTTTTTCATCATGGAATCGTTCACCATGATGCGACCGTCAAGTTTCAGCGAATCGATGTGGGCGCCCGTAGAGAACACCACCTGGAAAGGCTTCGCCAGAGAATTCCCCCGCAAATCCTTGATACCCCCTGCAAAGGTCACCGTATAGGTAGTGCCCGTATCCAAAAGCCCGCGGGACGTGAGTTCCAGAGTCTTGCCGCTGACCTCGAAACGCATCTTCTTTTCGATAGGCGGCGAGATGGACACGGCGTTTCTCGGAATGTTCGGGTTAATCCATTCGTCAAATTCCAGCTTGATGTAAAGTTCGTTGGGGTGGTTCGTCGTGCCAGGAGCCGGGTAAACCGCCGCAATTCTCGGCGGGAGCTTGTCTTCGGGTCCGCCGCCGGGCGCCACCTGGGTGGCACAGGACACAAGGGACACGCCCACAACCGCACAGGCAATGGCCAGCGCAAGTATCCAAGAATATGTCCCAGCAAACTTTTTCATCTCAAAATCAAATCAGGGGAATCACCTTGCCGATACGGCTCCAGCGGATACTGAAGGGAATGCGCCACCAGGTAAAGGGATTGCCCAGGGCGAATTTCTGGTCTTCGTTCTCGAAGGAGAAATAAATCACGAAAGCCTTGGCACGAACATTCCGGAGGGACACAAAACCCCAGTAGCGGCTGTCGGCGGAATTGTCCCGATTGTCACCCATCATAAAGAACTGGGGCGTCTTGACGGTATAGCTTTCGATGGGATTACCATCTACCAACAGGCGACGGTGAATCGAAAGCTGCGGAGCTGGAGCAGACAGGGTGTCTCCGGCAATGCCTTCTACCGTAGAGGCTCCGTCCTGGGGAGCGTCCACTTCCAGGGTTTCTACCACGCCTGCGGTATCTTCGGCGGTGCGGTTCTCAAGGGCGACGTTTCCTTCCAGGTCGCGAAGCACCGAAGCGTCAAACCCGATGTAGCTCACCTGGCGGGTCATGCCGCCCTTGGCGTGGGGGTCCAGCATGGGCAAGAACCCGATTCTCGAAAGTTCCTTGAAATAGGCAAAACTCATGGCTCCGTAAATCGTGTCGCCCTGCACCAGATGATGCTGCAACACGGTGCGGTTGTAACGCAACATGTCGTTTATCAAGAGGCTGCGGTCGTTTTCCACCGGAATAAAGAAAATCTTGAATTCGTAGTTGTTGTTTTCGACGCTGTCCTGCCAGAGGGAAATGTCCAGCTCCACGCGGCTGTCGGGATTTTCTTGCAGAATCAGGGAACGGAGCCACCAGAGTTTTTCAAGCGGCAAGGAATCCACATAGAACACGTCGCCTACCGAGGGCACCACGAAGGTTTCCCGCTCGTCCTTGGGGGACTTGGTCCGGAAGGTAGAAGTGTACTTGCCGTGACCCGGGAGCGTGTCTTGCCGAACTCCGTTCAGGTAAAGCACGCCCTGGTGAACCGCCAGGGTGTCTCCGCTTACGCCCACGCAACGCTTAATGTAGTCCTTGGGGCCATCCGCATAATGAACCAGGTGGGGCTGGCCCTCTTCGGGTTCGTGATCCCAGTAGAAGTTGCCGAACATAAGGGCGTTAAACAGATGGGTGTAACGCCCGGGATTGTTGTCAGGGTATTCGGGCTCGCCCGGGTAACGGAAAATCACCACGTCGCCTTTCTTGGGCAGGGTATATCCCGGGAAATGCTGGTTGCTAAAGGGAATGGGCGAACCGTAGGTAAACTTGAGGCCCAGCAGAAAATCTCCGGTGCGCAGGGAATCTTCCATGGAACCGCTGGGAATCTGGAAAGCCTGAATCACGTACTGGATTACAATCAGCGCAAGCACTACCGGGACGATAATTTCCCGGGTGAGGCTCTTCAAAAACTTTTTCGGCGAAAACTGTTTCGGTGTATTGTCCATATATTTCTCGACAGGAGGCGCTAGAGGCTGCGGACCCTCCTCACAAAATTCCTGCTCACCAGCAACTGGGTGCGGTCCTTGTCCCGCAAAATGACGTTTAGGCGGCTCATGTCCGACTTGCGGATTTCGGCGATGTAGTCGATGGCCACCAGATGGGCCCGATGAATCCGCACGAACTGGGCGGGGTCCAGTTTCTTTTCCAAATCCACCAGCGGAGTGTCAATGACATACTGGTTGGTGGGGGTATAAACCGTAGTGTATTTTTCTTCGCTGTGGAAACGGATGATTTCATCGACATTCACCAGCAAAATTCTGTCACCGATTTTTACCTGCAAGCGCTGCAGGTAATTGTTTGCCGAACCGATCATCTGCCTGAATGCATCCCAGGAGAAATTTTCAGGAAGCTGGTTTTCGCTTGCCGTCTGGGCAAGGCGTTTCCGCAGTTTCTCGACGGTCTTTTCTAGTCGGGAAGCTTCTACGGGTTTCAGCAGGTAATCCACCGTATTCTCTTCGTAGGCCCGCAGGGCAAAATTGTCATAGGCCGTGGTGAACACGATCAGGGGCATGTCCTCTTCTAGGGATTTCAGCGCCTCGAAGGCGTCCATGTCCGTAAGCTGGATATCCAGGAATACCACGTCGGGCAAAAGTTCCTCGATTTTTTCGATGGCCTCGGCGCCAGACGACGCCTCCCCCGCAATCTCTATTTCTGAGGCGTATGGCTCCAGCTGGGAACGCATGCGCACGCGGGCCAGCGGTTCGTCATCTACAATCAGGGCCTTGCACTGCATCAGTTTTCTCCTCGAGCGCGGGAGGTATCGGCGACTTTAGGCGTATCGGCTGCTTTGAGCGTAACGGTGTCGGCGATTTTGGATGTATCGGTGTCGGCCGTTTTCCGCAGGGGGTTGATGTAAATGCGGATCAGTTCCGCCTTGAATCCGTCCTGGTCCTTATAGACCGTGCCCGCTCCCGTGAGCAGCGCCAGAGAGCCGTAGGAGCCCTGCTGGAAACGGTAACGTACTTTCCCTTCGGAAAGTTCCATGGACAGCTTGTCGCCATCAAAGGTGAAACGGCCCGAAAGGGTATCCGTCTCCACGGAATCAGGAGTAGAGCCCCTGACGATATTCTGGATGAACACCACGGAGCTGTCTTCTTTCAGTTCCGCCTTGACCACATTGCCCTTGCAGTTGTCACAAGGAAGCCTGCCGGAATAAAAACCGACAACCCCTTCGGGGACTTCAATCTTTTTCAGGGGCGGCAACGGGGTCTGTTCTTCTTTGGAACAGCCCAAAAGCACAAACAGCCCTAACAGGAGAATCCAGCTAGAAATCTTCATGGGTTAAAATCTAAAAATTTTACGGAAATTATTTTGCGGAACGGGCTATCCGGAAGCCCAAAGCGTGGCCCTTGTACAGCGGAGCTTTCTTGTCGCGCTCGCTAGAAGCCATGGCCGAGGCCTTGTCGCTCCAGCCGCCACCGCGCACCACGCGGTTCGTGCCGGAATCTGCCCCCATGGGGTCTGTCTGGTCCTTGTTCTCGTAAGTGCCGTACCAGTCGTTTACCCATTCGGCCACGTTACCGCCCATGTCGAAGAGGCCGTATTCGTTGGGAGTGTATAGCCCTACCGCCACGGGGCCTTTACTTTGTGCGTAATAAGCGTATTTCTTTGCCTCGTCCGTGCCCCAGTAATAGGTGGAGGTTGTGCCTCCGCGGGCAGCCACTTCCCACTCGTTCTCGGTGGGCAAGCGAACGGCACCCTTGGTGGCATAATCGATGGCCAAATCCTTCAGGTAAGACTCGTCGCCTACGGAGGTGTAAACATAGGCGGTATCACGGCCCAGCAGTTTAGAGTAGGCGTTGCAGAAAAGCACCGCCTCGTACCAGTTCACGTTTTCCACCGGGAAATCTTCTCCGTCATTTGCCTGCTGGGGAACGCTCCCCATGACCTTGGTATAGGCGTCACGGGTCACTTCGGTAGTGGCGATTTCAAAACCCGAAATGGAATAGGTGGCCGTGCCACGGGTAACGTCCGTGGCCGGAATTTCGGCCCACTCCACAAGAGATGCCCAGGCGGAATCTTCCACCGCGCTGTCGGAGGATTCGGGAAAACTGTTACCATCCGAAGAACCGACGGAACCCTTCTTTTCACCAGGAAAATCAGGTTCAAGGGCCGTTTCCTCTCCCGTAGCCGAACAGGCCGCAAGGAACGCGGCCATCAAAAAAGCGAATGTCGCCTCAAAGACAAAATTTGTTACTAATCTCATAACCCTAACCTCAGACCTTCAATCCTACAACCTAACCACTAAACACCAACCACTAACCACTTTCAACGTGTCACTTCACCACCCCGATGCGGTACAGTTTCTGCTTGGTCTTGCCGGAGCTGAACTTCACCTGCAGCCGGACCGTATAGACGTCGCTTCCCAGGGCTTTCAGGTCCAGGTTTTCGAACTGGTTTCGGCCCGCCTCTACGCCGGACATTTTCTGCTGATAGACGCAGTAGCCCGTAATGTCGTAGATTTCAAGCGTTACCGTCTTGGCGGCATTCCCGATTTCAAAGCGGGCCTTGGCGTTCCCGCCCCGCACAGGGTTCGGGTACACGAAAAATTCCCTGATTTCATCTTTTAATTTGGCGGCCGCAGGTTCGCCAAGCCGAGAAGCGTCAAAGTAGCCCGTCCTTTCGTTTCCGCCGGCAGGGAGCGTCCACGCCGCCGGAGATTCCACCGCCTTGCCGCTAGCCTTTTTCAGACGGAACGCCGAAAGGCTGTTCCTGTGCAGGGCGTAAATTTCTGGGCCTGCGGACTTTGCGTCGAGAATGGCGTCAGCCACGAAGATGCTCATGGGCTTCAGCTGTTTTACGGACTCCACATATTCAAAGCTGCCTGCCGCCAGGGGGAATCCGTCTTTTTCTGCCAGGGCCTTGCCTTTGCCTGTGTAGGCATAGACCAGGCCGTCGTTACTGGGCACGAGAATTTCGGGAGTATCGTCACCGTTTACATCTACAAGCACAGGGTCGCTGAAAAATCCGTATATCGGAGACCCGCGGGAAACCTTCACCGGGAAACCTGCGATGGGGAGGCCCGAACGGTCCAGGGCATACACCAGGTTGTCTCCCAAGAAAACGATTTCGGGATACTTGTCTCCGTTGATGTCACCGATGGCAATACCGGAGGTCTCGTCCTTCAGGCCGCTGGTGCCTGCGGCTCCGCGCTTGTAGGTCTTGGTCCAGAGAGTTTTGAGGGCGCCCTTGCTTTCGTCAAAATTCAAGCTTGCCACAGTCCCGCGACTGCCCACGGCAATGATTTCGCTTGCGCCGTCCCGGTCCATGTCGGTACAGGCAATGCGGAATGTCTCACCGGACTTGCCCTCTAGTTTCTTGGGCCCGCGAGAGGTAAACACAGAGCCGTCATCGGACACGTAGGCAAACAGGTCGTCGCCGCTCTTGGACAATTTACCGCAATAGGCCATGTCGGTATAAATTTTTGACGCAGACGAATTGGGCTCATGAATATTTATTATCGTCGACTTCTTTTCAAACTTGACTGCATCGTAGGTCACCACGCCTTCGCGACTGGCAATCCAGATTTGTCCACCGTGAATGACAGGCCCCGCCGTAGCAGAATCCACCGTAAGTTCATCTTGCATGGGAATGCCGCCCACAAAGCGGGTCTTTACCAACTTGTTCCTGTGCAAGCTATAAACGTCCTTGCCGTCGCTGGCCATGCCCACCAGCGGCCCAAAACTTGCGCCCACGCGGTACAGCGGAACCTCGACCTTCGCCCTGTCGCGGGTCAGGGATTTTTGCACAATCGCGGTATCGGCAACGAACAGCGTGTCGCCTAAAGCATTGAACGCCTGCAGGGTTCCGTCCTCGGCGCCCACCACAAGGATTTTTTCTCCCTCGTGTTCCGGGTCGTCAACGAACACGGCGCCACGCACCGCCGAATTCAGGCCCACGTTCCGCGGGAACTTGCTCCCTTCGATACTGCCGTCGTCAATACTGATGGTCACGCTGATTACAGGTGCCGCAAAGTTCACCACGCTGTCACCCATGAAGGCGTTAGAAGTCTTTTCCTTGCGGGCATCCTTCGGCACGTTCACCGTAATCTTGATTCCCGTGTAGCCGCCCTGGGCTGTCATGGTGTTGGCATACCCCGTAGTGCCAATGGTCTTTACCGTATCGAATTTTTGCTTGGAATCCTTTGCGGGCACGCGCAGGTGGGGCAACAGGTCTGTACCGCTGCCGTAGTCGTAGGTATCTTCGCCCAGGGCGTTCTTGAAGGACTTGCCTATGCTGAGAATCCCGTCGGATTCTACGAGGGACATTCCGAACTGGTGGTCCCGCAGGGTGTCTCCGCCCCAGAAGTTTGCAATGCCGTACTGCAGGGATTCCCGCAGGTGCCATTCGTTCACCTTCCAGACGGCAATTCCGCTGGCAGGGAGCCCAGCATCAAAGGAACTGGGCGCCAAGATAAAACCGCTCAACTGTTTCTTGTTCTGGCTGCATTTGCCTTTTACGCAAACGCTGTCTTCAAAAAGCTTGGAGATGCTGTCCACAGGCACCGTAATCTTTTCTTCTTCGGTCTGCTCGCCTGCATTCCGGACATATCCCACTTCTACCGATCCGTCCTTGTTCCAGCTGCGCTGGCGGTTTTCGATAAGCAGGTATTCGCTCCCGCTCAGGGGCACTTTCACGATTTCGGTACCGAGGCCGCTACCGGCGGCAGCGATTTCCACCGTCACAGGCTTCCCTGCCGTGGGTCGAACCTCTTTGACTTTTCCCCAGCCCATGTAGAGCCTGTCCCAGGCCGCAGGCAGTGCCGGCAAGAACCCGTTACCGGCGTTGTAGCCAGCAAAATCCATCAGGTCGAAATAGCCCAGACGGCTGATTCCCTTCACCACGTCGTAAGTGTTGGGGAGCCCCAGTTCACGGCCCACCTGGTTTGTGATAATCCCGTTGATGCCCCAGTTCAGGCCATCTTGCGAGGCCGTCTCAGACACCACCATGATCGAACGCAAGGTATCCGTAGCCCCCGCATCTGCACCCTTCAGCAAAAGAGCCGTCGTCACCGTATCGCCGGTTTCGCCCACACCCATCACGGGCTTCACGTTTTCGTTCTTGGCGGAATCGGGCATCAGGTACATCCAGGCGTCCTTATCCACGTAAATGTCCAGAAAGTCTCCCGGCGTGTCGGCACCCCGGGTTCCCATGCTGCCGCCATCCAGCAGGCGGCTCGCCCCAGCGTGGGCAATCATGTAAGAGCGTTTTACGTTCGGGTTCTTGGAAAGGGGTATCTTGAAGGGCGAATCCTTGGAGGAATGGGCCTTGGCCACCGCATCGTAAATAAAGTTCAAGTAAAGGCGACTGCGGTCCTCGTCATATTCCGCCGTTTTTTCGCCCTTGCTCTTGCCGGTGCGGTTATAGCCCATAATGGGCTTGTCCAAAGTGTACAGGGAATTTTCGGGAAACACCCGTGCACGCACCGCCAGCTTGCCTCCGCTAGCCGCCTGGTAGTAGGCGTTCACGAATTCAAAATGCCTAAGCCAGTAATTTGGATTGGCACGCACTCCCGAGGGATCCAGCTTGTAATTCACCTTGGTGTCGGAATTGAACTGGCCGTTTCCCGTGGTGAGGGAATTGTCCGGCCGCTCTTCCTTGAAATCCACCAGCAGCACGAACACCTCCAGGGTGTCCGCCGCCTGCGCAAAAGACAAAAGACCTACAACAAATGCAAAGAAAACCGCATTCAACTTCATAGGGTACAATTTACAAAAAAGCTTTTTCTTGAACCTAAAGATTCTGTTTTCGCCCACTAAAAAGGGGCTTTAGGCCACAAGCCTTTTTCATCCCTTACAGGGAATTTTCAAGCGTCTCGACCACCTTCACGTCGGCGGGAAGCCAGTTCACCGAATGCAATTCCGCGCGGGTAAGCCAGCGGGCCGCCTCGTGCTCCAAGAGCTCAGGCGCTTTGCCCCCCGCAATCGTGCAGAAATAACAGTGCATCGTCAGGTGGAAAGCCGGGTAGTCGTGGTCAACGGTACATATAAACTCGCCAACGTTCACGTCGATGGCGAGTTCTTCTTTTAGTTCGCGGGCGAGCGCCTGCTGCGGGGTTTCGCCGGACTCCATCTTGCCGCCCGGAAATTCCCAGCCGTCCTTATAGTCGCCGTAGCCCCGCTGTGTGGCGTAATATCGTACACCTGGCGTGCGAAACTCCGCCGGGTTCCCGAAAGAATCCGCGCAAATGATGCCTGCTACGACCTCGATACATTTCATGGGTGTAAAAATAGAAAAACTGCAAGAAAAATCATATTTTTTGCTTTCGTCTATTGCTTTTTTATAATAAATTTTATAAAATTGAATTGCATGCAATCAAATGCGACGAAAACCAACAAACCAATAAAACGCCGACACCCCCAAAAACGGAGGCTCATTATGGCAACCATCTACGATCTCACCCTCACCGACGGCAAGGGCAACCAGGTCCCGCTTGCAAACTTCAAGGGCAAGGTGATGCTCATCGTGAACACCGCGACCGGCTGCGGATTTACCCCGCACTACAAGCCTATAAAACAGATGTATTCCGACTTCCATGACAAGGGTTTTGAAGTCATCGACATTCCCTGCAACCAGTTCAAGGGCCAGACCCCCGGCACCGACGACGAAATCCACGAATTCTGCACGCTCAACTACGGCACCGAATTCCCGCAGATGAAAAAGTCCGACGTAAACGGCCCCGACGAGCTGCCGCTCTACACCTACCTGAAATCGCAGAAGGGTTTCGAAGGCTTCGGCTTTGGCGTAAAAGCCGCCGCCATGGCGCTCCTGCTCAAGAGCATCGACAAGGACTACAAGAAAAATCCCGACATCAAGTGGAACTTCACCAAGTTCGTGGTGGACCGCGAAGGCAACGTGGTCGCGCGCTTCGAACCCACCGCCGACATGGACGCCGTGCGCGCCTGTGTAGAGAAACTGCTCTAGGAACCCCCATGAACTGCCCCCAGCTAAAACTCGAAAACCAGCTGTGCTTTCCGCTGTATGCCGCGTCCAAGGAGATCACGCGCCGTTACGCCCCGTACCTGGAACCGCTCGACCTCACGTACACGCAGTACATCGTGATGCTCGTGCTGTGGGAAGAAAAGAAGTGCAACGTCTCGGAACTCGGCAAAAAGCTGTTCCTCGATTCCGGAACGCTCACCCCGCTCCTGAAAAAGCTCGAAGCCAAGGGCTATATCCAGCGCACCCGCGAACAAAGCGACGAGCGCTGCCTCTCGGTAAGCCTCACTGATGAGGGCGAAGCATTAAAGCGCCAAGCCGCAAGCGTCCCCAAGTCCATGGCCAGCTGCGTCAACCTCTCCGACACCGAAGCCAAGACGCTGTACACCCTGCTGTATAAGGTTCTGGAAGGGTTTGGGGCGGGGTAGGTGGCTTGAAATAACGAAATTGAGGATTTGAATCCGCAATTTTATGTAAAAAATGTGGATTGAAATCCGCAAAAATTGATAAAATTGTTGATTTTGCTCCTCAAATTTGTTATATTCCAAGAAAAAAGGGGCCTGATATGGAGCAACTTTACGAAATTTTCACGGATCGTCTAGCTAGGACCGACACAAAGTTTGTCCGCTACCTGCATGGCAATATTAATTGGAACTCCAGGCTGATCGTCATTACGGGGGCAAGGGGCGTTGGTAAAACGACCATGCTCCTTCAGCATATCAAGTTGAGCGAAGCCGATTCGAGTTCCCTATACATAAGTGCAGACAACATCTATTTTACGGATAATAGCCTGTACGACGTTGCGTCGAAATTTCATAAGTTAAACGGGAAATTCCTTTACATCGATGAGGTTCATAAATACAAGAACTGGTCCACAGAAGTAAAGATGATGTACGATAACTTACCGGATCTGCACATCGTCGTAACGGGATCGTCGGTCTTGGACATCGCAAAAGGTGCGGAAGCTGATTTGAGCCGCCGGGCTATTGTATACAATTTGGAGGGAATGTCTTTCCGGGAGTACCTGAACTTCACGTGTGGTACCGAAATAAAGCCGGTTTCGCTCCATGATATCGTGACGCATGCTTATGCATTGCCTGAAAATATTCCACATCCGATTCCTCTGTGGATGGATTACCTAAAGATCGGTTATTTCCCTTTTTTCAAGGAAGATGATTTTTATACGCGGCTTGACAACGTGGTCAATCAGACACTAGAAGTGGACATTCCGACTTATGCGAATATGAATATTTCGACATCCGCAAAACTGAAAAGGCTGTTGTATATCATAGCGAGAAGCGTTCCCTTCAAGCCTAATGTGACTGAAATCGCGAGGGCAATTGGGGCCGACCGCAGAAGCATTTCTGATTATTTTGTCTATATGGAGAAGGCTGGGCTCATTTCTCGCTTGCGACATGCCGACGACAAGATGGCTCTTCTCGAAAAAGTAGACAAGATTTACCTTTCGAACCCGACTCTTTGTTGCGCCCAATCAGATGGTAAACCCGATATTGGCAACTTGCGGGAAACTGCTTTCCTTTCACTGATGCGCGTAAACAACCGCGTGGCCTCTTCGCCTGTTTCTGATTTCTTGATAGACGGCATGACCTTTGAGGTCGGCGGCAAGAACAAGAAGAAAAAGCAAATTGAAACTGTCGAGAACGGCTTTGTCGTCAAGGACGACATTGAGCATGGGTTTCTCAACACGATTCCGCTGTGGGCGTTCGGATTGAACTACTAGGTTGCTCTTGCGGCCTTGATTTCGGCCTCGATTTCCTCTTCGTTCATCTCGGCTGCTGTTCCAGCTCAATCCGTTTTTCTTCCGACTTCTTTAGCACCTCGTCCAGCGTGAATTCTTCCTTGCTAAAGAAGAACGTGTTCGTGCCTAGGTCTTTCAGCGAAGCCCCGAAATGGTATGCTGTATCATCAATACAACCACCAAAGGCGAGTGCAGCGACCATGCTTGCATGGGCATTGCCGAGCCTAGTGGTTGGGACTCCGAAGGAGTCCCAATAAGAAACGGTCGTGCATCCCGTAGCTTGGCAGAACCTTGAGCGGGCAGTCGGCATACTGCGCGTTGTACGTCGCCAGGTCCACCTCGAAAACCTTGCTCTTGTCGTAGGTGTAGATGGTCGCCGACACGCCCTCGCCGCGCTTGAGCATCATCGCGAGCACCTTCTCGTCCACGTAGCGGTCCACAAGGACAATCCGCCTTTTCGCCTGCCGGATTAGCCCGCATACGAACACATAGGCGTCGAACATCTGGTTGTTGTAATAGAGCCCCTTTGACTGCAGCTCGCCGCGGTCCATCGCCTCGAAAATTGTGTCGAATTTATGGTCGTGTTCCAGCAAGCGTGCGTCCTGCTCGAGCATTTTGGACTCCACGTTGGACAGGCGGTTGACCAGACCGCCGTTCCTGAGCAAAATATGTCGCATTTCGACGAATGCGTCCATGATTTGAATGGTCGCGGTAATGGCCGTGTCGCTATGCAGAACAGAAGCAAGCATGGCAATCCCCTGTTCTGTGAAGGCGAATGGTAAATATTGTCGACCACCTCGAGTTTCCTTTTTTGAGGTCGCAAATTGCGACCTCAAAACTGAGAATTCATCATTTTTGAGCTGAAAACAGAATCTTTCAGGGAACTTCATGGGATTTCGCCTGACAGCCTCATTGATGCGCTTCGTTTCCACCCCGTAGAGCGTTGCCAAATCGCGGTCCAACATGACCTGTTTATCCCGGATGACAAGAATTTGTCGGGTAATCGGCATGTCCTCGACAGTGGGGTCTAGCGGTTTTTCGTCATTTTTCATCAAAAAACTCCTTTTTTTAGGCACGAATCAACTTGAAGTCACAATTTGTGACTTCAAGTTTTCGCTCTTTTTGAGGTCACAAATTGTGACCTCAAAATCTTGTGGTCATCGTTTAAAGTCGCAATTTGCGACTTTGAAGCCATTTGGAAATCGCAATCTGCGACCTCCATTTCTCGTATTTCTATATGGGATGCTCTTGCGGTGCTGTTGGCGGGGGCCTTCCCCGGCGTTTCCTGGCGCGGCTTTCGCCACACACTCGAGCAGGCTGCTTCTCCTGCCAGCTATCCAACAACATCAACAAGAAGGTTGATGAACCCCACCGCGGATGCACGTACGGGCCGCAAGGCCTATGCCGACTGTCGCAGGGATTGTCGTAATCTCAGGTCGAGCGCGCAAGAACAAGTCTGCACACCCGTTCACTAAATATACATCCCCGCGCGGCCCCTGTCAAGAGATTTCTCGAAAATTAATTGTGGCGAATTCGCCATAATTAGCGAGTCATTTTCTGTCACTGACATTATCTATCTTTCGGGGCGGAGGCACTATGGAAAACGACACGTTCGGCGGCGCGATACTCGCATGGGTCAAGAGCGCAAAGGCGTTCCTGAAAGTCCAGGCGGGCACCGGCGACAACCTGCTCGAAGAAGACATCCGCGAAGGGTTCACCGACTATTGCCTATGGTCCACGTTCCGGCCGGAAAGCATCGACACCGACGGCGAACTCGACATGGAATGCCTGGACAGTGGCATGGCCCTGTTCAGGGAAAACTGCACCCCCGGAGAGGCGCTGGAATCGAGCTACCGGCAAGCCTTCGGCACCGACTTCGACAAGGACGACATCGCGGTACTGATGGAAGAATGACGCCGCCTTTTCACTTGGTGGGGGAAGCCTCCCCCTGCCTGCAGCCCCGGCTCCAAGTTGTCATTGCGAGCATAGCGAAGCAATCACAATCCAACTTTCTGCCGGGTCTTCCGGACACCCCCTCTGCGGGGCCTTAGACGCCGGCCCCGCAACGCCCCAGCTCCTAAAAGTCAGAAAAATTAACATTTCAATCAAAAAAACGATTACGTAAGCAAAAAAAGATGTTCCTGTTTACCTAGATGATTAAAATATGTATATTAAAATAGTGGTGGTCTACTTTTTAGTAACAGATGGAAATGAAATATGAAAAAAAATCTCTTTCAAAGAATCCGTCGCTTTTCTCACTCATATATTGAATTTCCATTGCAAGGTGAAATTTAGGAACTAAAAAAATGCCAATAAATGTTGTTGATCTGTTTTCTGGGGCTGGTGGATTAACTTGTGGTTTTTCGTATAAAATCGAAAAAAATTCTTTTAAAAAAACTGACGACTTTAATTTTATTTTTGCTAATGAGTATAATGAACAAGCAGCAAAGGCTTTTGCCACGAATTTTAGCGATATACATTTGATAAAAGGTGACATTGCTAAGATTACGCAAAACACGCTTAGCCTTGAGAATATTTCCTCCAATATTCCGGTTGATCTTATTATCGGCGGACCGCCCTGTCAGTCTTATAGTACTGTTGGAAAAAGACAGTATGACCAAAGAGCAAAGATGTACCAAGAGTATACCAAAATGCTTCGTTTTTTACGACCAGCCATGTTTATTTTTGAAAATGTAACAGGGCTATTATCTATGAAAAATGATAAAGGAAATCCTGTTATAGAAGACATCTCTGCTTTATTTGATCATATTACAGAATCATTGGGATACAGATTATATAGAAAGATACTGAACGCTAAAGATTTTGGCGTGCCACAAAGTCGTGAACGTGTTTTTATTGTTGGATTAAGAAAAGATATCAATTATGAATGGACTTTTCCTTCCCCGACACATGGTCAAGGATTAAAAGACTATGTAACAGTAGCAGAAGCTATTTCTGATTTGCCGCTTGTTAGATGTGGCCAGAAAAAGGAGAAATATACAAAAGCGACAAAGACTGATTATCAGTTGCTGATGCGAGGAAATAGTTTAGAAATATTCGACCATGAATGTGGAATTTATGGGGGTCGAATGAATACAATCATAAAAGCTGTTAAGGAAGGAAAAGGACGACCGTATATAAATGAGCTTGTTGCAAGTGGTGTATTGCCTCAAGAGTGTTATTTGACGTCTGGATATAATAATACATATGGCCGTCTTTGGTGGCATAAGCCTAGCACAACTATAACCAACAGTCTTGGAACCCCATCTGCGTTACGATGCATACATCCGTTACAAAACAGAGCGCTGACAACAAGAGAAGGCGCTAGACTACAGTCTATGCCAGATTGGATGCGATTCTATGGAAACAGGCATGAACGAAATTCACAAGTGGGCAACGCGGTCCCTCCTTTGCTTGCAATGGCGATTGCTAATGAAGTGAAAAAAATACCTTTTGAGTCTTTTCGTTAATAAGGGTGATTTACTATGAATACAAAAAACACCAAGGATGAAATTTATTTCAATTTTTCATACTATGCACTACGACTACTTGGTAAAGGATTGTATTCTAATGCATGGACTGCTATTGCAGAATTAGTGGCCAATGGTTTTGATGCTAATGCAAAAAATGTTAAAATCTACATAAATGCAATGAATAAAGAAAAATCTGTCATTGAAATATTTGATGACGGATATGGGATGGGGTATGAGGATCTTGTTAGTAAGTATACGCTTATAGGTAGAGACAAACGAGATGACGATACTATAGATGAAAAAACAAAAAAACAATTGATGGGGCGAAAAGGTATAGGAAAGCTTGCCGCATTATACCTTTCAAAAAAATATTATCTCATTTCAAAAACGAAAAAAGAATGTTCGGCATGGTGTTTAAATTCTATAAATGTAAAAGATTCTGATCTTCCGAGACTTGATCGGTTGGACGAGAAGAAGATAAAGATTGAATCAGCTTCTTTTTGGGAAAAGAATAAAACTGGAACTATGGTGAAATTGACGGATGTCGATTTGCGTAATTTCGGAGTGCAATCGCTAAAAGGATTAAAAGCGCGCCTTGCAGATTTTTTTCAAGTTGATGTCCTTGATGGAAAAATGGAAGTTGCTTTTTTGACTCACCATGATGAAAAAATCATGTTCGAAAAAGTTGAAAAAGAAACAGCATTCAAAAATATGTACGCACTTTTTAACAATACATCAAGAGACATTGAATGCGAATTACAGAAATCGTTGAAGTTCAAATCTTCAGTAGAGCAGGTTTTTGATAAAGAGAGACCTACAGTTTTTTTTGATAAAAAAAAGTTTCCAAATACATCTGGAGAGCAATGTTTTTTACTGAGTGATGGAAGAAAAACAAAAAGGGGAATACCTTACAAATTAGAGGGGTGGATTGGCATTCATTCAAGCATTGACAAAGAGTTTGCTAGTAGAAATGATTCCCGCTATTTAAGGAATAAGGTTTATCAACCGAATAAGCTGAGGTTGTATGTTAGAAAAAAATTGGCTGTAGAAAATTTCCTTGAATATTTGCATAATACTCAAGCCTTCAGCAATTACATTGAAGGTGAAATAAGTTTTGATATTCTTGATGATGATAGACTGCCTGACATTGCAACAACAAATAGACAAGGCTTTGATGAAGATAGTGATCGAATAAAATTGCTAGTTGAAATACTAAAACCAATTGTCGGGGCGTTGATTCGACAACGTGTAAACATAGGCGAAAAGATCAAAGAAGAAGAGGACTCATTCTGGAAAGAGCAAGAACGAATAGCAAACGAAAAAGCCGAAGAAGAACGACAAAAAGCAGAACAATCGGAAAGAGATCGAAAAAAAGCAGAAAGGGATCGAGATAAAGCATATGAGGATAAAAAGAAACAAGAAGCAAGGGCCGATGCTGCTGAGGCGGATTTGCATTCTGAAAGAAAAAGATCATCTTTTTTAATGGAGAATATTTCTGCAGAACAGCTTGATTTTGCAAAACGATTACATCAAGTTGGAATTAATTTGAACACGATCAACAGTAATATTGAAACCATTACCCTTAAAAAAAAGAAAAACACATTGAATTTTGATGATCTTTGGGAAGGAATAAAGGACATTTCATATTGCGTAAAACGCATGGAGGTCCTTTTTTCCTACGTGTTGCAAGCTCAATTTAATACTGAAAACGAGATGATCAAGGCTGATATTTTTTGCTTTATCAGTGATTATTGTTCTACGATATTAAAAAAAGGGTATCCTCGATTAACATTCAAAGTACAAAATGAAAAAGCCTTAGTGTTTACGAGATTTTTTTCCCCTCAAAACATAGGTGTTGTTCTCGATAATGTTGCCAGTAATTCTAAAAAAGCTCATGCAAAAAATATTTATGTTAATATAAGTGAAAATAGTAAATACTTTATACTTGATTTTACAGATGATGGCGTTGGGCTTGATTTGAGCAAGATTACGGATGTTGATTCTTTGTTTGAATTCGGCAAAGGGTATACTGAAAACGGTTCTGGAGTAGGACTTTATCATGTAAAAGAAATAGTGGAAAGAGAACTTGAAGGTTTTGTTCAAATTGATGCGAAATACAATAAGGGTTTTAAATTGATAATAGGGATTGGAAAATGAGAAGTGATATAAATATACTTTGGATAGAAGATTCTTCTAGCTGGCAAAAAAAAGCCGAGGAACTGTTTCGGCTAAAAATAGATGATCTTGGTCTTCTAACAGAGATTAAGTACATTTCAAAGAATATTCGCGCTCTATTCGACCAGATAAAAAATGAAGCTATGGGATATAAAGTTTATGACATTATATTTATAGATTATAATATTTCTGGAGAAGAGGAAAATGATGGAAGTCATCAAAATATTACAGGAGACAAAATAATAGAGGAATTTCGCAAATACAATATAGATGCAGATATTCTATTTTACTCTGAAAATCTTTCAGATGATCAAAAGAAAGAAATAATATTAAATTCAACAGCAGCCTTTGATGGCATATATCTTGCAAGTAGAAAAGACTTCCAAGAAAACGCATTGAAACTTTATAGAAAGAATATTAGGAAATTAACTTCAATGCTTAACATTCGAGGTTTGTTAACGGATAAGACATCAGAGAATGATTATGTTGTCCATTCTTATTTGCAAAAAAAATACGATGGATTGCCAGAAGATCGAAAAAAGAAATTATCAGAGCTACTCGCAGCAATGATTGCGGATCGGCTAAATCTTGTCGAATCAAAGACCAAAGATGCTCAAAAATTATTAAACAAACTAAAAAACAACGAATCTTGCACAATGAAAAAATTGTGTAGTATGCCAGATTTTTTGTTTTCGATAACAATGAAGTATAGATTGTTATCAGAAATGCTTATGTTGGATGGAAGTAAAACATTTTCCACCCTTACAATGAATGATTACTATGATAAAATTATCAAAACCCGGAATACTGTTGCCCATAAGAAATTAGACATCTGTAAACAGCAAAAATATTTAAAATACTACGACTCATTGAACGAATATAGAGAAAGAGGTTGTCTCGATGATTGTTCTTCTCATACTAATGATTATAAAATATCGTTAGAAGAATGGCAAGAAATATTGATATTGGCGAACAATTATTCGAAACTTTTTGATTCTATTCTAAAGGAATTAGAAAGGACTTGTTAAAAGTTCTTCCATATACGGAAATGCGTAATATGTCTCAATATTTAACAGAAAGTATAAAATATCTTTTTAACAATTATACTCAAGCAGCAAAGGGACCCTTTGCCAACAATTCTGTGGGTGAATATATACGCAATACGGTCCCTCAAAATTTTATTGAATCAAAATTAATTGATAAAGAGAAATATAAAATCAAAGCTAGTGTTGGACAAGGAATATGGGCTCAAGTTCCTTGGATAGGCATCTTTAGAGCAGAAATTACAGATAGTGCACAAAACGGAGTGTATATAGTTTATCTTCTTTCGGCAGACGGCAACTCATTATTTTTAACGTTCAATCAAGGTTTTACTGATATTGCCAAAGATAAGACAGCAAAGGAAACTGTTGATGAAATGCGGATGCGCGCATCGAATTGTATACATAAATTAAACAAGCATTCCTTTAGATCTGATGAGAATATTCGCCTAGGGCGCAATTTAACCAATCGAGCAGAAATGTACCAAAAAGGTACAATTTTTTACAAAGAATATCAGAAGCAAAATCTGCCATCCGAAGAAATTCTCAGGCATGATTTAGAAGATATGCTTGAAATTTATGAAGAGTATTACGAAAAAATATATAAGGGAAATGATGATTTCGTTCCAAAGCCAACATTCATCTCTAGTAAGGAGAATGTGACCATGCAGAAAATTCTCTTCGGTGCGCCAGGTACGGGTAAATCCTTCAAAATAGATGACCCCGCGAAAGGCTACGGCTTAAAGGTTGTCGATGAATCTCGTAAGTTTCGCACCACATTTCACCCTGATTACGATTATGCACAATTTGTAGGTGCATACAAGCCAAAACCTGTTGATGCAGAGGCTAAAAAAATTGAAATAACGTATTCCTTCGTTTCGCAGGTTTTCGCAAAGGCTTACGCTGCAGCTTGGATGCAGTACTTCGCTTCAGGCAACGAATCGACTGCCGAGAACCAGGTCTATCTCGTTATCGAAGAAATCAATCGTGGAAACTGCGCCCAAATCTTTGGCGACATTTTCCAGTTACTTGACCGCGATAGTGAAGGTTTCTCGCAATATACGATTGATGCAGATTGTGATTTTGCTGATTGGCTCGAGAATAATGATGCCGGACTAAAATCTGTCTGGGATAATTACAAAGCTGAAGTTGGCGAAGGCAAGCTGAAGCTCCCGCCGAATTTGAACATTCTCGCCACCATGAACACCAGCGACCAGTCGCTGTTCCCCATGGATAGCGCGTTCAAGCGTCGTTTTGACTGGGAATATGTGCCAATTAGTTTTGATGGCAAGGATGCCGCCAATTACCAAATCGACATCGACGGTTCATTCTATTCTTGGAAAAATTTTGTCGAAACCGTCAATGATAAGATTCTGGATCTTACCGAATCCGAAGACAAGCAACTCGGCGAATTCTTCATCAAGCCTGACAACGGCAACATCATTTCTAAAGAACGGTTCCTTGGCAAGGTGATGTTCTATCTGTGGAATGAAATCTGCAAGGACGAACACAAGAACGGATCGTTCTTCCGCACAAAAGATGATGGATATTTCACTTTCCAAGATCTTTATAAGCCGGAAAAGAAAGATCTCCTGAAAAAATTCATGGATGAATTAATGAAAGAAGAGGGGTAAATATGTCTGATTATAAAATTCCTCTTCTGCCATTATCTTTTGACTTTGAGAATGTCGCCATTTACAAACAACTTTCTGCGGCATCAAGGGCTCTCGCCGAGTTAAAAGGCGTTGCACAGACCATTCCAAATGAAAATATCTTGCTGAACACGTTAGTCCTGCAAGAGGCAAAAGACAGTTCCGAAGTAGAAAACATCGTCACCACTCAAGACGAGGTTTACCAAGCTGATTTGGATATGGTCGAAACGATTACAAAGACGGCGCAAAAAGAGGTTATTCGTTATCGAGAGGCCATGCATAAGGGCTTTGAACAGGTCCGTAAAAATCGGCTGTTGACAAATGCGATTATCAAGCAAATTCAGCAGGCGCTAGAATCCAACAAAGCTGGTTTTAGAGCGTTACCTGGGACATCGCTGATGAATAAGAACGGAGAAATAGTTTACACTCCGCCACAGTCGAAGATGGAAATCGAACAATTGATGTCGAATTTGGAAAAATTCATCAATGACCCTCAACTATCTAGCCTTGATCCGCTGATTAAGTTGCCTATTATCCATCACCAGTTTGAAAGCATACATCCATTCTATGACGGGAATGGTAGGACAGGCAGAATCATCAGTATTCTGTATTTAGTCACGAATGGCTTACTCGATCTTCCGATTCTTTACTTAAGCCGATACATAAACCACAACAAAGATCGTTACTATTCGTTAATTCAAGAAATAAGGGACAATGCTCCGAATAACGAGGAAAAATGGGTATCTTGGATAATTTTTGTACTAAAGGGTATAGAAGAGACGGCTAATGAGACTGTCGTTTTGATCGGAAAGATAAGGGATTTGATGCAAGAGTACAAGCAAAGGATCCGTCCTCTTTTCGGGAAAAAATATAAACACGAATTGCTGAACAATCTCTTTAAACATCCGTATACAAAAATTGAGTATATCATGCGGGATTTAGATGTAACTCGCCAAACAGCTTCCAAATATTTAGAGGAGCTAGTCTCTCACGGAATTGTTGAAAAGTTCCATTTGCATAATACTAACTACTATATCAATAGGGATTTGTACAATCTGTTTATTAACCAAGGCCAAATGGAGCCGAAGAATGTCTAAAAAAGGCGTTTTTTTAGACATTTCGGCCATTTTGTGTGAAAAAACAGAGAAAAAGTTAACATAACATTCAACCTATGTTAAAAAATCTCGTTTTTTTTAACATAGACATTAGTGACGCATGATTTTCCTGTTCGAAGAGTTCGCCTACGATGCCGGTTACCTCAAGGAGGTTATCGGCTACAAGGGCAATAGCGACTTTCAGAGCGAAAGCGGCTTCAATACCGAAACGACCAGCAAGGGCGCCAAAATAAATGGTGTCGGTTACTGCTTCTTCAATGGGAATCCCGTATTTGTGCTGCCCAAGGTTTTTCTCGACGAAAATAGCACAAAAGCTTTCGGGGAACCGATCAATCGCGAAGGTAAGGATATTTTTGGTAAGGGCAATTCCCCCATAAAGAATATTCAACGCAGGTTTCTCTCGTCGCTTTCGACTTGGCTCTATTCCGCTATCGACAAGTACCGCGCCGACAGCGATATGACTGGCGTCCGCTCCCCGGACCACATGGAACATTCCAAGTTCACGGGAGATGCCCGCTATGCGACTCTGCTCGATGTCATGAGCAGCATGGAACTGTTCTACAAGAAAAACCAGAACCTGTTCGTCTTTGTCGCCAAGAACAAGCATAGCGGAAACAACCGGATTAACTGGCAGCGGACCATCGCGAAAAAGACGCCCTTTATTCAGGGCGATTCGCCAATCTACATGGAGCTGGTGAACAAGAAGAAGGTTTTTGATTTGGACGACCGTCTGCTTGTTCTGTATTTCTCCGCGATGAAGTTTATCCAGGACGAGTTCGGGTTTGAAATGCCGCAGAGCGAGTTCTACGTTCCGCTCAAAAGGCAGGAATTCGCACGCCTTCTGGAATGCGAACGCGGGCTGCGCGAGTTGCGCCGTATCAAGTACAAGTATTTCGAAGACCGCCTGCTGAAACTCTACAACATAATGGAGGCGTTTTTCCGTTGGGGCGCCAGGTACACCAACAAAAACGTAAAGGCGAAGGAATACCTGATTGCAAATTCGTTCAACAACGTTTTCGAGGCGATGATCGACAGCCTCATCAGCGACCAGGACGAAGAAGTCGCGAAGTTGAAGAAAAACGAAGACGGCAAGATAATTGACCACCTGTACAAGGAAAAGTCCCTGATATTTGCCGACGGGAGCGAAAGCATTTGGCACATTGGCGATAGCAAGTATTATAAAGAAGAAAACGAGGTGCTCGGCCAGTCGGTTGCAAAGCAGTACACCTACGCCAAGAACATTGTCCAGGACTTTTTCTCTCCCGATTTTGTCGATGGCAATGACGAATGCTATAGTTCGGGCGTTCATCAAGGGGTGCGCTATAGGGACTCGATGACAGAAGGCTACAGCGTCACGCCGAACTTCTTTATCCGCGGATTTGTTCCGGAGTACGAAAACGACGGCCAGTACGACAATCCGTATTTTTCGAAGAAAGGCGAATCGAAAGACCCGATCAAGCCCGGCGATGACATGTGGGATAAGCGCAACCGTCATTTCCGCAATCGCCTCTTTGACCGCGATACGCTCCTGCTGAAGGTGTACAACATAAACTTCTTGTATGTGCTCAAGACATACACCTCCAAGCATTCGTCCCTGCGCGATGATTTCAAGAAAAAGACCCGAAAGAGATTCCGCGAAGATTTTTTGAAATTGCTGGGCGACAATTACTACTTCTGGGCCGTATATTTGCCGGACTGGCAAAAACCCGATTATGCAGAACGGCTCCAGGATTTTGTTGACCGCCATTTCCATGCGCTAGTGGGCCGCGTGTTTCAACCCGCAGGAACGCCTCATTGCCTGATACTCGCGCTGGAACGGGATGTCGTCGATAAATCAAAAGAAGGCGACAAAGACGATTATCGAGCGATCCGGAAGATTGTAGACGAAGCCAAATGCGAAGTCTTTTACGTATGGCCCCATGAAATATGGGAAGACGAAGACCTGCGAAATGATAAGTATCGGGGTTGGAATACTGATTTCTAGCATATTTAAATTCTCGATTTTGCGTTAGGGATTGTGACCCGAAGGGCGGCGCTGTGGCGCCGTGAGCGAAGCGAGTATAGCCCGACCCGGTGTGTGCACCGGGGAACGCCCTTTCCGGGGCTTTTTTTGTAAAAAAACGCATGTAACCAAAATTTTTCGGCTCATTTTAGGGGGAAAATCCGTTTATAGTATAGATAGAGGCTATCTCCTATGTATAAAACGGCAACAATTATATATATTTGTAGTAGGTTAATACAATGCGCAAGAAAAGATTCATAACGGCAGGCATGGTTTGCGAACAGGGGCGGGCGAAGTATTACGCCACCCTCCAACAAGTGCGCCAAGGCGACCTGGTCCGAGTCAAACGCGGCGTCTACGCCAAGGAAATAGACCTGGCCGACGTCATGATAGATGTTGAGGCAATTGTTCCCGGCGGCATTCTTTGCATGTACTCGGCTTGGGCATACTACGCCCTCACGACACAGGTCCCGCCACAGTACGACATCGCCATAAAAAGGGGGCGAAAGGTCGTCCTCCCCGAATATCCGCCAATCACGCTCCACAACCTGTCCGATTACTCCCTGAATCTTGGTGTCACGACGGCGACGATTTCGGGTTTCAATGTCAAGATTTTCGATGTTGAAAAATGCGTTTGTGATGCAGTGAAATTCCGCAATAAAATCGGCATCGACGTTTGCACGGAAATCATCAAGGAATACCTTAAGCGGCGCGACAGGAACATCGCTAAGCTAATGACCTACGCCCAGACACTGCGCGTTGCAAAGATTCTCGGAATGTACCTGGCTATGGGAGTGCAGGTATGAAGAATGTCGCTGCATCTGTTCGTGAAAGGCTGTTGAATACATCAAAGAAACTGGGTGTAGACTACCAAATCATTCTTACTCGCTATTTCCATGAACGGTTTTTGTACAGACTTGCCGCTAGCCGGTACAAAAGCATTTTTTGCTTAAAAGGCGGAACGCTGCTGTTTGCCTATGAAAAATTCTTGGCAAGGCCAACGTTGGATATGGATTTTAGTGCGGGCAAAATTTCCAATAACCCGCAAAGTATTCAAGATGCTGTATCTGAAATTTGCCAGATAGAATGTGCCGATGACGGGGTCATTTTTGATGCAGAAACTGTTATAACAGAAACAATCACGGAATTCAGGGAATACCATGGAATTCGTGTTCGCCTATTGGCTCATTTGGATTCGGCACGACAGCTTATAGCCATAGATTTTGGTTTTGGGGATTCTATTTTCCCAGCACCGCAATCAATGCTTTTTCCGGGCATTCTAGAGGATATCCCGTCATCGTCACTTCTTGCCTATCCGTTGGAAACAGTTGTTGCCGAAAAATTCCAATGCATTGTTGATCTCGCCGATGAAAATACGAGAATGAAGGATTATTTCGACATCTACAAAATATTGACAAACCATACCATTGATGAGAATAACCTAGCGGAATCCATCCAAAGAACATTCCGTAACAGGAATACCATTGTTGGTCAAGACAGCATGCTATATGATGCAGAATTCGGAAACCGCGAGAATATGAAGCGATTGTGGAAAATATTCTTGAAAAAGATTAAGTACGCCGACAACCTCGAATTCAGCGATGTTTGGAATTACATCAAAGAGCGATTGGCTCGTTACGTAGTGTAATTTACCATTGTTCCTTATCCAGCATTTCCTTTAGGCACGCCTGTACGCGTTCGTTGGGCGAGTCTTTTAAAGACATGTAGAGCGACACCGTGTCTAGCCGGTTGTTTTGCATCAGCGGTTGCGGGTCGTATTTCCAGACCTGCAATTGTACAAAATTGTCCGGTAAAAGACCACGGTTCTCTTTTGCGATGTCTTTTTCATCAATCGGCGCCGCATGCGGGCCGCAGGCGACAACATCGGCTTTGGGTTGTGCTAGTAAGGAGCGCTGTGCAAGAGCGCTTTCTCCGGCTTTGGGCATTTTGTCGAAAGCTTTCGACGGGAGGTAGAGCAGTTCTTTTTTGACGGGCGATATCAAATACGGGAGAGCCTTGTCGAACAGAGCCCTTCCAGTTGCGGCACAGGTTATCTGGATAGTCTGCCCTTCTCTGGTTTCCTTGATGAGTCCACGATCCAGCAGTTCCTTGCAATAGCGCGATACGGACATCGGAGTAAGGCCGTTCATCTTTGCTGCTTCGGTTTTCGATATCTTGGAATCCTTGACTTTGTACAGCATGAACAGGAAAAACGCCTGGGCCGAGGCGGTCAATTTCGGGAGAATTTCTCCCTTTTTCAGCGGCTTCTGTGACGCGGTGTATTTTCGCCTGCGGTAGGCGATGCCTAGGAACGGCAAGTAGAAAATAGAGGATGCCGAGACAAAGGGTATGCCTTCTTCGACCAAGTTCCTTCGTTGGAAATCGCTCAGGGTGTCGAAGGCGAATGCGACAGGCATTGCGGTCGCAATTTCCAACTGGTTGAGCGTATGTTTGAGCGAATCCCTGCGTAAATCGCTCTCGCCAATAAAGGAGACGAGCAGGAACTTCTGCCCCATAACTTCGGCTTCGTAAAACGCCTTGCCATCGACCATGTAAAAGGGGAGCCCCTTCGGGCTCTTTACGGCCCGAATTTCGCATTTCATCCCGAAATCGTCGAATGCAGCTTGTATTTTCGATTTGATTTCGTTTTTGTCGAAAAAAAAGAAGAAAAAGAAGGTTTTATCCTCGTTTTAACATTTTATTATAATATAACATTTTAAAATGTTAAAGTCAAGAAAAATGTTATAATTGTGTGAAAAATTTCCCAATGCCACCCAATTCGGAGAAACGGCTAGGAAAATATATAGCGATTTGACAGACAGTGCCTGTCAAATTGCCCGAATTCACCCTTTCGCGGTTCCGTTGTTTGATTCCTATGTGGATTGGGAACGCAGTGCGTTCCCGATTGAACTGGTGAAAAAAGAACCGTCCGGAGCGGGAAGTAACGCGCGGGTGTTGACTTCCTGCTGGTCTCTTTGTATATTTATCCCCGTATTACGACAATCCCTGCGCCAGTCGGCATAGGCCTTGCGGCCCGTACGTGCATCCGCGGCTTTTAAGAGCCAACAGCTCAGCAAGAATATTCCAAAACATAAACAAACCCTAATTGCGCCTGCAGTGCAGACGCAATTTAAACCGTTTTTAACGCATTCCAACTTATCGGTTCATCATTCCCCGACGGCCTTGAAACTCTTGGGAATGTTAAGGCGCCAGGTGCCGAGACTGAAGGATTTTCCGTGGGTCACTTTCTTGATGAAAATTTCCAGAAAGACTTTTCCGTCCCGCTCGAAGCGGATGTTCTTGGGCATGGTGCGGCCTTCGAGGGTCCCTTCGTCCAAAAAGACGGTCTTTTCCGGCTTGCCGTCGCGGCCCGTGCGCAAGAGCCACTGGACGCGTCCGTCTTTTTCGCCGTAGCTGAACAGGCGTCCGGTGGATTCCTTCGCGCTCACGACGGTCACGCCCGCCGAATCCTTTGACCCGGTTTTCTCGAAGCGCTCCGGAAGAAGCTTGCCTTCGAAGAGGGCCGCGACCTGATGGATATGCACCAGCGGGAGCGTGTTGTCGTTCAGGAGGCCCACCATGTAGCCGTTTCCCTTTACGTAGAGCTTTTCTGTCGGGAACACCATCTGCCAGCCTGTTTCGGTCCAGAGCATAGAGGCGACGCCGATTCCCAAGGGTCCCGTTAGTTCAAGTCTGTACCGTTTTCCAGGCACAGAGAAAAGCACGGCGTCGAACTCCTGGACCTTGCCGTCTTCTTGGGTGATGTTCAGCTGGAATTTCGCCCGCAGGCTGTCAGGGCGTGCCTGCTCCTGAATGCATTCCGCAGAACCTTCGCAGGTGCTTGCAGCGCCACGGCTTCCGGCGCAGCCTGCCAGAAGCACCGCGGCAGCAAACGCGAAGAAGATGGTGTATGTTCCGAGGCCTTTCATTTTCACAGGTAGATCCTCGCCTCCGCGAGGATGACGTCAGCGGTGGTTTTTCAAAAATTCCTTGGCGGCCTTGTTGTTGGGCCTGAGTTTAAGCACCAGCTTGTAAGACTTGACCGCATCGGCGGTCTTGCCGAGCCCCGCCTGTATGGCGCCCATGTGTTCCCAATAAACGTAGTCTTCCTTGAAATTTTCAGACTTTATCTGCTGCATCACGGCGTAGGCTTCTTCGAATTTTCCCTTGCGGTAAAGCCCCCAGGCCTTTGAGTCCAAGAAGGCCTCCGACGGAGCCTTGCCCTTTTCGAGTGCAAGCGCCTTGTCCACCAGCGCAATCCCCTTGTCCACTTCTTCGGGAGAACGATTCAGGTCGATAAGGGAGTATCCGTAGTAGTTGTACACTTCGGGCCTGTCCAGCTCGCCCCTGTCGGGAGCGGTCAGCAGGTATTCAAACAGCTTGAAGGATTCGTCAAATTCTTCCATGCGTTCCAGATTCATGGCCATGTTGAAACGGATGAGCAAACTAGTGGAATCTCCCATCAGCATGCTTTCCCAGAAGAGGTTCGCCTTGGACCGCGCCTCGTGCGCCTGGAAAAGCTTGAGGGAATCGGCCTTGCCGTCGGATTCGATTTCTTGCGCCTGCGCGACCAGAATTTTGGCGTAGGTGTGCTGCAAGTGCCTGTAAGTTTTTTGGGCTTCGTGATTCACCTGGGCAACCGATGCGGAATCGGCGATGCCCGCCATAGGCGTCCAGTTGGTCCAGACTCCAAGCAGGGAGTCCAACAGGTAATAGGCCTGCTGGTACTTGCCCGCATAGCCATAGGTCATGGCCAAGAAATCCTTGTCGCTACCGTCCAGAATGGAGTCCGCACGCACGGCGTAGGCAACGGCATCGTCCTTCTTTTTTTCGGTAAGGGCGATCCCGGCCAGGGCCCTGCAGGCCTGGGCCGCAAAGGGCTTGCTCGTGAGGCCCTCCAAGGCCTTGTTGTAATGGACCTTCGCGCTGTCCACCTCATTCTGGGCGTATTCGTAGTTGGCCAAGAAATAAATCAGTACGGGAGATTCCAGATGGTCGGTGTAGATCTTTTTCCGCAAAAAGGCAAGAGCGTCGGCACGGCTGTCTTTTGCAATCACCAGGAGCACCAGGTTGATCATGTTCTCTTCGTATTCCGACACGGTGCTGAGGGTATCCACGATGGCACGGGCCTCGGCATTGCGCTTCTGGATGATAAGCCCCTGCACCTGCTGGAGCAACATCTTCTTGTCGCCGGTAGCCTCGTAGCCCTTGGCAAAGAGCTCCACCACGGCGGAATCCTTGTGCATGTCGATGAGCAAGTTCAGCTGCCGCTGGAAAAGCGAAGAGATGTAGTTCACCTGAGGAAGCAGCAGGTCATAGACCCGCACCAGTTCCTTCTTGTCTTGCACCGCTTCCAGAAACAGGCTGTAATCGTAAAGAAGAGTATAGTCCTGGTAGCGCGAAGAATCCAGCGCCAGGTTGAAATACCGACGGGCGGAATCGGCGATTCCCGCTTTCACATACAACTTAGCAAGCAGTTCGAACTGGCCGGGATTCGGCTTGCCTTTCAGCTGGTTGGCGCGTTTAGCTAGTGCCAGCGCGGCAGAATCTTCGCCGTGGGCGGCAATCCTTTCGGCCACGGCGAAGGAGAGGTAGCGGCTTTCAGGGTCCGCCTCGAAAGCCCGCTGCCAAAAAATTTCGGCCAGGGCCTTTTCGCCCCGGAGTTCCATTTCCATCGCCCGGATGAACGATTCGTGAGCCACGTCCAGATTCTGGACCGTTGCCGGCTTTGCTTCGGCCTTCTGTGCAACAGCTTTGGCGATGGCGGCAGAATCCGCCGCCGTCAGGGTCGCCTGGCCGCCTGCATCCTTGCGGGGTGCAGAACTGCACGCCACCAAGAGCGCTACCAGCGCCAACGTCCAGAAAAATGTCAGGCCTCTACGGAACATAACTAGTCGGCAATCACAAAGTCAATCTTGGTGTCGGGCAGCAGGTAGTCGCCTTCCTTGGGAGAGGTTTCTATGACGGTGTTCGGGGCTTCGCCGTTTTCGGCCTTGACGCGCTTCACGTTGCCTACCTTGAACCCAAGCTGTTCCACTTTCACGAACACGTCGTCGATGACTTCGCCTGCAAAGGAGGGCAGCAGCACGCGCCCGAGAGTTTCGCCTGCAGAGATGATGACATTGACGGTATCGCCTACGCGGGCGGTGTCGCCGGCCATAGGGTCTGTGCGGATAACCACTCCGCGGGGAATGCTCTTGTGGGCGCCCTTGATGATCTGGCCCTGCACAAGGCCTGCGCGGGTAAGCGTTATGGTGGCCTGCTTCTGGCTCTTTCCGCGAAGGTCCGGAATTTCCACCTGACGGAGTCCAAGGCTTCTCGTAATCTGGACGGTGCGGCCTACCTTGGCCATGCGACCGGCGGCAGGCATCTGCACCAGCGCGCGTCCTGCGGGCACCTGGGCGTTGTAGCGTCCCTCTTCCAGCCACTTGGCCTTGAAGCCCACAGCCGAAAGCGCAGCGTCCGCTTCGGCTTCGGTCATGCCTTCCAGGTTGGGCACCTCGGCGGTGCTGGTGAACTGTCCGGAGAAAATAGGCAGCGCAATCTTATCTACCGCAAGGGCGAGAATCACCAGGAGTACCACCCAGAGGAAGAACGCCCTGATGAACGGAGATGTCTTGAACCACTTAAAAAAATTCTTTATCTTACTCATTTCCTTTTTTCACCTTGTCGTCCGGATTCACTATCCGAACTTCAAACTTTTCATTCCTTCGAACTGGCGCTCCCTATCCCCAATCCCCCTAGATCCTAGCCCCTAAATCCTAGATCCTAACCCCTATCCACCTTCCCGGGGTTTTAGGGGTGTCCCCTAGGAGAGGGGGTAGCGGCTGATGCGGCCAGGTGGCGGATTCCTTCGATTGCCGCTCTAGGCAAGTTGCCCGCCACGACGCAGCAGCGGCGAGGGGGAGGCTTCCCCCCTTATCCCTTGGCGGCTTTTTCCTGTAGCGACTCCTCGTCAAAGATTACGATGTCCTTGCCCGTGATGGCGATGGCGCCGGCTTTCACCAGGATGGAGCTGATGCGGCTCACGGTTTCGCGGGTGGTGCCGGACATGTCCGCCAGCTGCTGCTGGGTGGGACGGTTGTGGATGACGGTGACCATCTTGCCGTTGTCGGTGTGGATGCGCACGCCGCGTTCTTCCATGAGGTTCAGCAGGGTGCCGGCCACGCGGCCGCTGACCGACATGGTGGAGAGGGAACCGATTTGCTTGTTGGCCTTGCGGAGCCGCTTGCTCATTTCGGAGAGGAGCGACATGGCGAGTTCGGGGTACTGCTTGATGAGAGAGAGGAAGGCGTCGCGGTAGATGATCATCAGCTGGGAGTCGCTGACGGTGCGGACCGAGGCGGAGCGGGGCTCGCCGTCGATGAGGGACATTTCGCCGAAGAAGTCGCCGCGCTCGAGGAAGCTGAGGATGGTTTCGCGGCCGTCCACGCCGGTCATATAGACTTGGACGGAGCCCGAGGCGATGAGGTAGAGCGCCTGGACGGAGTCGTCGCCTTCCAGCACTACGGTTTCGTCGCGGTTGAAGTTCTGCACCTCAACCAGGTCACCCAGGAGCCTCAGCTGGTCGTCGGACAGTTCCGAGAACAGCTCTACGCCTTTCAGCAGTTCCAATACAGATGCGTCCATGTTTTCCTCTCTTCTTTTGGCCGCGCCGGGGCGGCGGTGGCTTTAGTCCAAATCCACGATGATGCTCTGGTCGCGCTTTGCGCCGATGGAGATCATGCCGATTTTCACGCCCACCAGTTCCGCCATGCGGTTCAGGTACTTGCGGGCGTTTTCGGGCAGGTCTTCCAGCTTGCGGCACTTGGTGGTGTCGCATTTCCAGCCGGGCATTTCTTCATAGACCGGCACGCAGCGGCCCACCTTGGAAAGCTGGTTCGGGAAGTTCTCGATCTTTTCGCCGTCGCATTCGTAGTGGGTGCAAATCTTGATGGTGTCGAAGGTGTCCAGCACGTCGAGCTTGGTAATAGCCAAATGAGTGAGGCCGTTCACCACGGCAGCCTTGCGGACCACCGGGGCGTCGAACCAACCGCAGCGGCGGTTACGGCCCGTGGTGGCGCCGTATTCGTTACCAATCTTGCGGAGGGTGTCGCCGGTTTCGTCCAGAAGTTCTGTCGGGAACGGGCCGTTGCCTACGCGGGTGGTGTAGGCCTTTACCACACCAACAACCTGGTCGATAGCCGTGGGACCGATGCCGGCGCCGCAGCTGGCGTAGCCGGCCACCGTGTTACTGGAGGTCACGAACGGGTAAGTACCCTGGTCCACATCGAGGATGGTGCCCTGGGCGCCTTCGAACACCAAGCGCTTGCCGGCCTTGACGGCGGCGTAGAGCATAGCGCTCACGTCGCGCACGAACGGCTTGATCTTCTGGCCCAGTTCCAGGTAGTCCTTGATGACCTGTTCCGGGTCGATTTCGGGCACGTCGTACATCACCTTGAATTCTTCGTTGTGAACCTTGGCCATGGCTTCGACACGGGGGCGCAGTTCGCGTTCGTCCATCAGGTCGCCCACGCGGACGCCGATGCGGTTCACCTTGTCGCTGTAGCAGGGGCCAATTCCGCGGCCCGTGGTGCCGATGGCGGCCTTGCCGGCCTTCTTTTCCTTGGCCTTGTCGAGAGCGGAGTGGTACGGCAGCACCACGTGGGCGTTATCGGCAATGAACAGGCGACCTTCGGGGTTGATACCCTTGGTGTGCAGGTCGGCGATTTCGGCCAGGGTCTGCACCGGGTCCAGCACCACGCCGTTGCCGATGACGCAAATTTTGTCGTCGTGCATAATGCCGGAGGGAATCAGGTGGAACACGAACTTCTTGTCGCCCACTTCGACGGTGTGGCCAGCGTTTGCGCCGCCCTGGAAACGCACGATGTAGTCTGCGTCCAGCGTCAGAAAATCAACTACCTTGGCCTTGCCTTCGTCACCCCACTGGGAACCGATTACAACACGATTTGCCATATATCCTTCATTCTGTTGGCGGCCCGGCGGCGCAAATCTCCAAAAGGAGCAGTCCCGCGGGTCGATTGCTTGTTAAACGACGAAATTCAAGCGCAGAGGCCTTCCCTGCGCCCTTTTTCGCCTAAAAGATAAAAAAGTGGGCGGAATGCGGGACTGAAAAGGGCTAGCAATGCGGCAAAAACGGCCAGAAAACGCACCCGCTAAAACACCGCAGGCTAATCGGCAGCGCGTTCCGCACCACGCAGGCTTTCATCTATAAAGCGGAATGTCTTTGCGTAGGCTTCGTCGCGCACGTCCTTGCGGGAAAGGTACAGGTCGTGCAAGCCGCCCGCCACCGTTTCCGTCGTTACCTTCGTCCCGACTTTCGGCGCCCACATCTCTATATGCTCCACATCCAGCACGCCATCGCAATGCATTTGGTTCTCTGACCATTCATCGTCATCATCGCTACAGTCCCCATGCAACACAAGCACCGGTGAATTTATATGAAATCCCTTGTGCAATTCCAGCTGGGCTCTATGAACCCCGCGTATCCACCCCAAGAACTGCTCCGGCCGTTCTTCGCTTTTCCACTCCGTATTGTATTGCCACTCGCCATAACGCTCCCTGTTGATCGCGTAAGCGTAATTCGGATTCCCGCTGGACCCTATCGAAAAGTCGGGCAGGTACATGGCCAGCTCCGAAATGACCGGAATTGCAACATTGCGCACAAGCCAGTTGAAATTGAAATCAAAGAAAGGACTGTTCAAGACGATAGCCGCAAACTTTTCGGCTGGACGGGACTCCGCATAAAACGACACCAGCAGGCCGCCCTGGGAATGCCCCATCAAGACCAGCGGCAGCGAATGCCCATGCCCTGCACGCTCCTTCGTAATCGCCCGCGCAAGCTCCACCGCAAAATCCAGCTCCGGAAAAAACTCCCGCATGTTCCGCAGGTCACCCCGACGATCCCCAGGCGCAAAGGAGCGCCCGCAATAATGCAGGTCTATCGCGAAAAAGGCGTAGCCCGCCGAATCCGCCTTTTGAGCCATTTCCTTCTGGAAATAATAATCGTTGTAACCGTGCACATACAAGATTATCCCCCGTGCGGGCTTGGCACCGGCTGCGGAATCAACGGCAGCGGAATCAACCGCCGCCGAGCTCCCGAAAGGAAATTCCACCAGAGTCGAACGGAATTCCTTTCCGCCCACATTTGTGCGCATCCCATACTGACGGAAAGGCGCGCCCAGCGCCACATCGTCGATACCACCCGCATAAGCCTGCCACACGTCATGGGCGCTCACCGGAACCTTGACGCCGGAATCAAGCGCGCGCTCCTCTTCCAAAACCCCATTAGCAAACCCGATGTGGAACAAAACAGCCACCACAAAAATCAGGCCGACAGCGACAAGTCTAAATTTTTTCACAAGAACACCCTGCAAGTGCAAAAACACTCCATAAACACTTCAACCATGCCGTAAATGATAGCAAGTTTTTCCCAAAAACTGCACACGATAAAAATATAGCCTACGGATAGAAATCCGCAAATTAATCTATATTCCTTCTATGCCAGCAAAGACTCCCGACCCAAGCGTCATCCAGCCTATCGCCAACGTGGAGGCACTGACCTTCGTCAAACCCGCCGTCAAAAACCCAAACATCATTGTGGGCGATTTCACCTACTTTGCCGACAAGGACTTTGAGCGGCACGTCACCCACCATTACGACTTTATCGGCGACAAGCTCATCATCGGCAAGTTCTGCCAGATTGCCGCCGGCGTGGAATTCGTGATGAACGGGGCTAACCACCAGATGAACGCATCCACCACTTACCCGTTCAACATCTTCGGCACATGGGAGCAAAACGCCCCGGCCCAGAGCGACCTTCCGCTCAAGGGCGATACCGTCATCGGTAACGACGTATGGATCGGGCAGAATGTGACGATTCTCCCAGGCGTCCACATCGGAGACGGAGCCATCATCGGGGCATGTGCCGTCGTAGCGAGCGATGTCGCGCCCTACACCATCGTGGCAGGGAACCCTGCCAAACTCATCCGCAAGCGATTCGACGACGAACTCACCGCACTGCTGCTCAAGTTCAAGTGGTGGGACAAGAGCGTCGAAGAAATCAACAGTCTCATCCCCGTCCTCACCTGCAGCGACCTAAAAAAAGTGAAAGCCGAGCTCAAGGCCCGGCTTGTGTAATTGTTGGTTGCGGCACCCGCGACTACGGCACTTCGACGCTGTCGAGAATCTTCTGCACCACGGTCTCGGCGGAGACTTCTTCCGCTTCGGCCTCGTAGCTCAAGATAATGCGGTGGCGGAGTACTTCCATGGCGACGGCCTTCACATCTTCGGGCGTCACATAGGCGCGGCCCTGGATGAACGCATGGGCCTTCGAAGCCTGGGCAAGGCCGATGGAGGCACGCGGAGAGGCGCCCACTTCCACAAAGCCCACCAGGTCGCTGCGCTTGATGCTACCCGGATCGCGGGTCGCAAGCACCAAATTCACGATGTATTCGCGCACGCGTTCGTCCACGTACACCTGCTTCACCAACTGGCGAGCAGCCAGAATATCTTCCTTCGTGGCGACAGCCTGCGGCTGACGGAGTCCTGCACCGGCAACGGCATCGAGAATCTTCATTTCGTCGGCCTTGTTCGGGTAAGACACCTTCACCTTCAAGAGGAAACGGTCCACCTGAGCTTCGGGCAGCGGATATGTACCTTCCTGCTCGATGGGGTTCTGCGTGGCAAGCACCAGGAACGGCTCGTCAAGCTTGAACGTCTCGTCGCCGATGGTGATGTGGCGTTCCTGCATGGCTTCGAGGAGGGCGCTCTGCACCTTCGACGGAGCACGGTTGATTTCGTCGGCCAGCACCAGGTTCGTAAACAGCGGGCCCTTGCGGGTCTCGAACTTCGCTTCC
>CACXMH010000015.1 GCA_902768715.1 Fibrobacter succinogenes
TGAGGACCGTTATAAGGATCTGAACATCGTTATCCAGGGTCATACCGATAACGTGGGTAAGTCCGCCAAGAACCAGAAGCTGTCTCTTGACCGCGCCAAGGCGGTGATGAACCTCCTCATCAAGTCTGGTGTGGATAAGAAGCGCATCAAGGCCGTGGGTTGCGGTGATACCGCTCCGGTGGCTGACAACAAGACGGCAGACGGTCGCGAAGAGAACCGCCGTATTGAAATGCACTATGCAACGCCGGAAGATGACGGAACCAAGTGCGTGGCCACCTTCACGGATTAAGGTCTCCTACTGAATCTTTGAAAAGCCCGGGGTTGATTCCCCGGGCTTTTTCTAATTTGTGGGTATGACGAAGATTGACGAAATTCTTTCAGCTGGGAACTGGACCAATCACGATGTGGTGGAGCAGTTGCCAGGAAACCTGAACCACAAGATGGTGCAGAAGGCGAGGCTCGGGAAAAAACCGGTTCCGCGCCACACCCAGGACTTGCTTACCGAGGCGCTCAACCGTCTGGTTAATCCTGAAAAGGCGTTTCGTCGTGAAGAACTGTTCCCTGTTGAGAATGATTAATGTCTAGTCTTGTTTCTATAAAGGGGTTGAACTTTAAGTATCCAAAGTCCGAGAGCTTTGCGTTAAAAGACTTGTTCCTGGAAATAGAGGAAGGTTCTTTTTTTGCACTCCTTGGCCCCAATGGTGCGGGCAAGACGACCCTTATGCGGCTTTTGTGCGGCAGGCTGCCTCATTACACGGGAACGTTGAAAATAGCGTCGGCCTATCAAAACGGCAAGGGGTTCTTGGATTCAAACAAGTTTGGCGTACTTTTGGAAAATCCAGGTGTTTACCCACGCCTGACCGTGGCTGAATACCTCAGCTATTTTGCCGGATTTTACGGGATTGAAAGGGGCGAGGCTGTTTTACGAGGAAGGGAAGTCTTAAAAAAAATAAGTGGACCGTCCCTGGAGCTCAAACTGTCCCAGTTGTCCCTTGGCAACAAGCAGAAACTGCAAATTGCAAGAGCCCTTGTACATAGGCCTAAAATTCTGATTCTCGACGAACCCGTGGCCAACCTGGATCCGGAATCCCGTGAACAGGTGTGGAACTATATAGGTGACTGGCGCAAGGAATTGGGCGGCACGGCCATCGTATGTTCCCATATTTTGGCGGAAATGGAAACCGAAGCGACGGATTACGCCATCATCGATAAGGGCGTGGTACTGTGCTCCGGAAATCTGCAGGATGAATTTCAAAAGCAAGAAGGGAAAACCGCACGTTTTGAAATCGAGGTACAGTCTCAAATAGACGAAGGAGCTTTGCGAGCGGCTCTTTTATCGGCGGGGATCCCTGTCGGCCAATTGAAAAAACGGGGAATGTCCCTTTCGGACATATACCGCGAAGCCATTTCTCACTAATCGCTACATCAGAACGCCTGAGATAGGTCGAAAGCAAACCGGCTCCAGGCGAAGTTTTCCCACTGCCCCAGGTTCTTCATCTTCTTGTTGATGGCGTAATCCAGGCGGAATGTCAGGAACTGCCAGTGGTAGCGAATTCCAAGGCCGAAACTGGCATCGGATTCTTCGATATAGAGACTGCTTTCTTCGTCCATGACTTTTGCCCAGTCGAAGAACTGCACGATTTGCCAGCGACTCCAGCTCTTGATTGGAATTTTCCAGCGGAGCTCCTGATTGAAACGGTAGTAGAATGGTGTGAGACCGGTGTTGATACGCTCTTTCTGCGTTCCGTCTTTTGCGGTAACCGTGTCGGTGTAACTAGCATAGATGCTCCTGAACCGGTAGCCACGAACGGAACGAGATCCTCCCTGGTAGAATACGCGGGCATCGTCTTCTAGGGCAGAATCAAAGAACTTGCCCACGCTTCCGCTTACCGCTCCATAGAATGTCCAGAACAAGGGATGGTACAGATTAACAGTACCTTCGGAATAGGTATAGGGATTGCCGATCATAGTGGGATTATCAAGGGAAGCTGTTAGGTTGAGACCCATACCGAACGTAGGCGCTAGGCGTATTCCCTTGGTGGGATTAAAATAGTCATCGGTAAAGTCAAAGGTCAGGGCGATTTCCTGCTTTTGCTTTAGCAGCTGGTCTTCGTTTCTTTTTACATAACGGGAATCGATAGTCCCACGGAAACGGATATGGTTGGTAATGCCGAATGTCAGGTCCGCGCGGTTGATAACTTCGTAACGTTCTTCAATACTGTCCGGGTAAGCCGGCGGGTTGATTTTTTCGTGGTTGAAACTGAGTCGGTCGTCGAAACGAATGGCGGTAGGGATAAAGGAGAAAGATGTTCCGAACAGGAGGGGATTTGCATAACCAACGGAAAATTCCTGCTTGTGCTGTGCAATTTGCCCGCCAGTGGAAAATTCATGGAAGTGTCCAATGAAGTTCTTGTGTTTGGCATACGCCTGGGCGCCAAATCCGTAGATTTCTTCGTAGAAGAATCCGTAGCGGGCTTCGCCGGGTACACGTTCTGTTACGTCTAAGTGTACGTCAGAAAGGCCGTCTTCACGCAAGGAGTCATTCATTTTTATCTGGGTGAACATCTGTGTTGAAAAAAGCTTGTTTTTGAATGTGTTGTATTGTTTACCGTCGATGGTTTCGCCTTGGGGGATTTTCCATAGGGAAGATAGCCACGCGGTGTCGGTGAGTCCTTCTTCTTGAGGAGCGTTTCTTTCGCCACGGTCGGCGACTCTCTTGGCGGAACTCATGATGTTTCCCATAATCACCTTTGCACCGGGCTGAACAGTAATTTCTACATAGATTTTCTTTGCGACCGTATCGATTTTTTCTAGGTGGTCCAGATAGACATGTAGGTATCCTGCCTTGCGGAAAGCCGTTTGTATATATTGCAGGTCCTCTGAAATATCGTTGTCTTCAAATACTCTGTCGTGAGAGGTTTTTAGTGAAGACGTATCTATTTCAACGCTATCGGTCTGTGGCATTTTTAGAAGAGTCCCTGCGAACCGGTAACGCTCTCCTTCGTCTAAAGTGAAGAGGTATCCGCTTTGAATGCTGTCTGCGGCTAGGTATTCGCGCTTGATATCCATCTTGATATCTAGGCTGAAGTAACCTTTGGAGTAGTACAGGGCTCGAACGTTTTCGAGGGAAAGCCGCATCATGAAATCTTGTTTTGTGGTGTCCAGCTTCCCGAATTCTTCTGGAATATCCAACTGCTCCTCAAGCTGGTAGCTGGAGAACACCTGGTTTCCGTCAAAGTTCATGTACCAGGGGTGTTTATCTCCTTCGTCGGCCCAAATTGTGCATGCAAGGGCAAAGAGAATCGCTAGAATCTTTTTCATGGCTTTGCCCCTGTTTTGGATTTTTCTTTTTCGGAATCTTTTTCAACAGGCGGTTCGTAGGACTCACAGTGTCCAACGCCCAAAAGACAAGGATTCCAGAACCTGTAGGTGTAGTTGATACCCACATTCTTTTCAATGCGGTTCTCGTTGCCTTCAGTACCGGTATTGGTCAAGTACTGCTTCGATACCAGCAGACCGCTTAAAGATAGGGTGGGGTTGATGTGGTTCTTGTGAGAATATTCTTTTTCGCGGAATACAGGGAGGGTGTAGTTTACGCCGAATTGCAGTGCCTGATCGTATGTGGGGTTTTCGCTCTGGTCTTGTGTATATCCGAAGATCAAGCTTAGGTCCTTGACCCATCGGTCAAGAGAAACGGGAACTTTGAAGTAGCTGGAATCCCTTTCATTGGTCGTGTTGCTGTTGAAGAGCATCACCTTCATGTCAATATCGCCGATGTATTCACCGCCAAGAGTCCTGTTGGCGGTAGATGAAAGGAATTTTCCAATAGCCTTTCCTGCAAGCTTGTTCCAGTCCGTATTTTCATCGGTATCATCTGCAATACAGCCCAGGAATATATTGTAGTAAATTGCGGCGGCGCTGGACTCTCGACCGCAGTTTGAATTAGGCGTGGCAATCGGATTGGTTAAAGTACCTTGGATGTCAAGATTGACAGGGCATGTTTCGTTTTGGTTGTCATCTGTTTCTGTACAGTATGGCAGTTCTTGTGAGCTGGAAACATCGATGACTCCTTTTTGCCAGGGTACATCGGCCCAGCTGATTCGGAAATAGTTCAAGTCGAAGTTATAGACGTCCTTGACGCCGATGAATCCTGCGTTGGCGTTGGTGAAATCGCCGCGAAGTAGCGGCCTGTTGGTGTTGCCCAAAACCCAAATGTCAAAGGTAAAGGGGAATGCGGCGAAGGGTGAAAGAATTTCAATGGAATCCTTTTGCGTGTCCATCACATGTACAGATAGGTTGATGGGACTGGCTGCAGAAATCTTTGCCTCTTTGTTTTCCGTCTTTCGCAGTCTTGCTATGGCGTTATTGAACATGGCTAAAATCTTGTCTAGGGAATTAGGCGTTACTTCAATTTCCAAATCTTTCTTGTAAACGGCTTTGTCAATAGAGATGTTACCTTCGATACTCTTGTTCCTGATAAGGCCGTCTATGGAATGAGGTATGACGAATTTGATGTCACCTTGACCCAGAATTTCAGCATCACCGTAGGATTCATGGTTGAAAAGGTATTGGATGGAAGCCAGCTCTGTAGAAATGACGAGAGCGTCATTGTTGTCTTCCATGTGACTGGAAATGTTTTCTAGAAGTAGCGTATGGTGCTTTGTGTGGATGGTGTATTTTTCTGACTGCAGGTCGATACCTTGCAGCTGCATCTTGTTTAGGTCAAATTGCAATGTTCCCGAAATGGTTTCGGCGCTGTCGTTTTGAGTAGAAGCTTCAGTGATGTCAAGAATTCCCTTTTCTAGGTGTCCTCTTGCACGTAGCGGGAACATATAGTTCAGCTTGGGTGGCTGATAATAAGTGGAATCTGTTTGAAGGTTGGCGGTGATGCCGTTTAAGCCTTCCCGGATATTTGCGGTGAGGGCAATCTGCAGATCAGTTTTCTTGATTTCGCTGACGGTGCCTGGAATAAACCACGAACCGTTCATGTTTACGTTTCCCGTGAATACCAAGGCGGTGTCGATGAATCCTTCGGCCCATAGGTTTCCTCCGTTGTCGGTACTATGAGAAAGGCTCAGGTGTCGCTTGTCGTTGAATACGTTGTCCAGGGTAACCTGTGTAGTGCCGGTCCAGCCACCGCCCCCGATACCGAGGTAGGCGTTCAGTTCTACCTTGCTACCTTCGGCAAAGAGGTTCATCTTTTTGATGTTGAAAAGGTATGGCGGAATCTTGCTGAACTCGATATCAGTGAATTCGATATTTCCCTGCAATCCGATTTTTTCTTCGTAGGCGATGTCGCCATTGATAAAGCCCGAGGTGAATGTGGTATCGTTGATTGGATCCAGCAGCAGCGGAATGTTGAATTTTTCAGATGCAGCCCAGGCATGGACCACCTGTACTGGTAGCATGCCCGTGGGCTTGAATTCGGGATTGGAATCGTTGGGCAAGATGAATATGGCTTCGCCCTGAACTCTGTTCTGGCTCTGGATGGCTTCGGCCTTGTCGATAAAGATGGTATCGCCGTTTTGTCGTGCTGAAATGCTTCCCTTCAGGTTATAGGGGTCAAAGTACCCGTCCATGCTGACATCCGCTTTGCCTACATTGGTATCAAAGTTCTGTGTCCACTTGCCGCTGACTTTGCCGTTCAATTTTTCGTTCAGTTTTGTTTTGGCGAAAGGTATGGTGGATATTTCTACCTGGTCTGCAGTGACGTCAATGGTAATGGAATCCATGATGGTCACGTATGCCCTGGCGCTACCGCCATGCCGTTGGGTCACGTTCCAGGAGGTGTGGGGAGCAGGTTCGTCCCAGACCACATCGCCCGTGAAGTCGAAGGTTTCTTTGGGCGTGTAGATGATGCCGTTCGAAAAGTCAATGCCGTGCTTGTCGATGAGCAACACCGTCTGTAGGGAATCGGCCTTCATCTGGTAGGCGTATTCCACGTTCGGAATCTTGACAAATATTCGGGTCTTTCCATCGAAGACAGTGCCGTAAACTTTAAACCTGTCCTTGAGAACGAGTTCTCCCTTGGTCCAGTCTAGTGCCCAAGGTTCAAGTGGCGACATATCTCCTGTGTAAGTGACGGGAATGTCGCTGTCTAGATCGATATTTGCTTCGACCACGGAGCCTTGTCGGGTCTCCACCTTGGCCGTTATCTTGTTGCCCTTCTTTTCGGCGGAATGGATGGTCATGTCCAGAGGCATCATCTGCGGACCGAACAGGGCGCTCATCTTCTCCACTTTTCCTGAAGCGGTTCCGTTGAGCTTCGTGTCCATATCGGCAGTAAGATGTATGGTTCCGCCCTCATCATTTTTCAGCAATACGTCGGAATGGAAACGCTTCTGATCACCCTTGACTCGTATGGTGGCGTTTAGCGGCATTAGGGGCCAGAACTCTCCGATTCGGGTCTTGATGGTGACGTCGTAGTTGGGCTTGCCAGTCTTCGGATGTAGGCTCGCCTTGGTCTGCACGTGGAGCTTGCCGATGGTGGGTGCTCCCTTGGGAATTTTGACAGGTAGCCAGTCTTCTACCTTCTTGACGTCCAAAGAGGTCGTGGTGGATACTGCCGCCAAATTCTTCTTGGAGGTTGTGGCATCAACGGCAATGGAATCGGGGCCAGCTACCACCTTGCCCTTCATCTTGATCTGGTCGGACTGGAAGTCCAGGGACACGCCGACCTTGGCCGGGTGTTTGACGAAATCGCCCTTGATGCTATCAGCGCTAAACCGGGCCTTGGTGGAGCCCTCGCTCTTTAGAGAAATGTCCTTGGCCTCCCAGTGCTTGCTGGAGTCCACATCTACAGTAAGTTTTCCGACACCGATATTCACCGGCACGTAGAATTTTACTTGTTCCGGCAGGGATGGCGGCGAACTGTCTGTTTCAACATTCTTTTCTTTGGGCGGCCCTGCAGAAGAAATGCTGACGTTGACCTCGCCGGCTTGAAGCTGGATGTTTCGGTTCTCCTGGAACAGGGTGATGTCCAGGTCCGTATTTCGCAGGATAAAGGTGTTCTCGCCGTTTTTGATGGCGATGGAGTCCCAATGGTGGGTCAGATAACCATCTTGGCGGTGTCCGTGGGGCGAGATTTCTAGGGATCCGAAGCTGTGAGGGCTAGAAAGGATCACGTCCAGCAAATAGTCTGACAACCAGGTGCAAAGAGCCAATGCACCCACAATCGCCGTCGTGATTACGGCGGGCCTAAGGAATGTCGAAGTTCGATTCTTCAACTAGCTAGAATTATAGAAAAGGGGGTTCTTTTTGTTGGAGCGTTTCACTAAAATGTGCACGTAACTCGTTGAGTATCAATGAGTTACGCAAGCAGCACGCGGTGCGCGAGTCTTTTTTGTTTGTTTTTGTAAAGTTTTGTAAACAAATTGTACGGAAGGGTTGTGGAAATTCGTGAACTTTTTTGCAAAATGCTCCATAATACGGTATTTATTTTAAATTTTACCACGATGCAGGACAAACGAAAAAAGAAATGGATCGGTGTGGGGAGCGGAGTCCTTCTCATCGTTCTTGGCATCCTCCTGAATATCGTGCCCAACAAGTTTGTGGGCGTCTTTGGTTTGCCGCTATTTCTTGATTGTATTGGCACTGTGCTTGCCGCTATGCTGGGGGGTGTTTTCCCTGCAGTGCTAGTTGGTTTTATCACGAACCTGGTGAAGAGCTTGTCGGGGTCGTTCTCCATGTTCTATGGAGTCATCAGTATTTTCATAGGACTTGCGACAGTATTCTTTTTCAATAAGAAATTCTTTTCGAGCATTCCCAAACTGTTTGTGGTCATATTCTGCTATTCCCTTTTGGGTGGCGGACTTGGCTCCGTATTTACCTATTACCTTCACCGTCAGAGCTTTGGAACTGGCGTGTCGGCTCCATTCGCCCAGTACCTTCACGAAGTTTTAGGTACCAGTGTTTTCTATTCGCAGTTGATGGCCGATGTGGTGGTGGACCTTTTTGACAAGTCTGTAACCGTTGTTATTGCCGTTGTTGTATTCCACTTTATTTCTCGTAGGGTCAAGCATTACCTGAATCACGTTTTCCAACGGAATGTGAGTGACAAGAATACTGGAATGGCGGTCCGGTACTCCCTGCTCGGAAAGGTAATGCTGGTCGTAATTGTTTCGGAATTGCTTCTGGCTGTATTTGTTGCAAATATTGGGTACTTCCTTTATCAAGAAAAGGCTGTTGCCAAGTACACCTCCATTGCCTACGGCCTTACAGATGCTGTAGCCATTGTGTTGGACGGTGACCGTCTGATGACATATTTGCAGGAGGGCCGCGAAGCGGAAGGCTACGAGGAAACAGAAAAGGAACTGTATGCCATTAGGCAGGGGTTCCCTACGGCAAAATACCTGTATGTTTATCACATTGCTCAAGACGGTTGCCATGTCATCTTTGACCTGATGTCAACCGATGGCGAAGAACCCAGCCAGGTGGGGGATGTGGTACCCTTTGACCCGAGCTTTGAAAAATACCTGCCGTCGCTTCTTAAAGGAGATACCATTGAACCGGTGGTATCCGATGATTCCTACGGATGGTTGCTGACGGTTTATAAGCCCCTGAAGGATTCCAATGGTACCACTGTGGCCTATGTGGCGGCGGATATCTCTATGGAATCCATTTTGATGGACGAAATATCGTTCCTTATCAAGGAATTGTCTCTATTCTTTGGGGTCTCCCTAGTTATCATGTGCTTGATCGCCGAAGCCATGAAACGAGGCATAGTGATTCCCATCAATCGGATGTCCAAGGAAGCTATGTCCTTTGCCCATAATTCCGATGAGGGACGCCAGATTAGCTTACGACGTGTGAAGGCCATAGATATCCGTTCCGATGACGAAATCCAGAACCTCTACAATGCGTTCTCAACCATGGCAGAAGATTTCCTTGCCTATATCATCCAGATAAAGGCTCAGAACGAACGCATCACGAAGATGCAAGACGAAATTGTTATCAGCTTTGCGGAACTGGTGGAAGCCCGTGACGAGGGTACCGGTAACCACATCAAGAAGACGGCCGCATACGTGGAAGCCATTGCCCGCCAGCTGAAGAAAGAGGGCTTTTATGCGGACGAGCTCACGGACGAAAGCATCGCCAGGTTCAAGCGTTCTGCGCCTCTCCATGATATCGGGAAGATTGCCATTTCGGACCTGATTCTGAACAAGCCCGGTAAACTGACCGACGAAGAATTCGAAATCATGAAGTCCCACACCACCGAAGGTTGGAAAATTCTCCAGAAGATTGTGGCCAACACGGGGGACTCCATGGAAGCGGAGTATCTGAGAGAGGCCATCGAGATGGCCCATTACCATCACGAGAAGTGGGACGGAACGGGTTACCCGAACCATATCAAGGGTGACGAGATCCCGCTTTCTGCCCGCATTATGGCCGTGGCTGACGTGTTTGACGCCCTGGTGGCGGAACGCGTTTATAAGAAACCCTTCACTTTCGAGAAGGCCATGGCTATCATTACCGAAGGGGCTGGCAAGCATTTTGACCCCAAGGTGGTGGAAGCATTCAGTCACATTGCGGCAGACCTGTACGACGAACGGACAAAACTTACGCCTGACGCAGAGTCGTGAGCAGGCTGGTCCTGATAACGATAGGGAAGGCTACGCCCTCCCTAAAGCCCTCCTGGCACGCTCATATTGGCCTAATTGCAAAACCGATATTCCAGAAGGCAAATATGAGCGTGGGTGCCTACGGCACCAACAATGTGTAATTAGTCATTACACATTCCACATTTCACATTGCACATTGCGGCGAAGCCGCTAGAACTGGAAGTAGATGAACGGGCAGCTGTCGGCGCTCATGAACTGGTACATCACGAAGATGATGAACGCCGTGCTTGCAACCATCAGGGGGATGGGCTGCGAGGCGAACATGATGCGGTAGCGGCTCTTGAATTTTTTGGGAATCCAGTGGATGAGCATGCCGGCCACAAACACCAATATGATGTTGATGTGTTCCCAGGCGATGGTGCCCAGAGTGTCCCACTTCCAGGCGGTGCCCATTTGCTGGACCATGTTTTTGGCGGTGTTCCAGGCCACTTCGTTGGCCTCTGCCGGATCCAGGTTAGAGCCCGCGCGGAAGAAGAGTCGGGTGAAGGTGATGAACACGAAGGTGAGGCTCACGTTCCAGGCCACGTAGAGCCAGTGGAAGGTCTTGTCGCTGAACAGGCGGAAAACCAGCACGGCGTAAATGCCCAGGAACAGCACGCCGAACCACACGGTGGTAATGGCGAAAATGGCGATGTGGGTCTGCTTGAAGGTGATGGCGCTGGCGGCGAACAGCAAGAATGCGGCGACGGCACGGAAGTTGATGCTCCGCTTGACCCAGATCTTGTTGAACACCTGGCCGAAACCATTGAGGCCACCCCAGATGATAAAGTTCCAGCTGGCTCCGTGCCACCAGCCGCCTACCACCTGTGTCGCCATGGCGTTCATGTTGGTGGTGATAAACTTGCGGGAGTCGGGCTTGACGTAGGCGTAGATGGCGATGTAGAGGAAAAACACGCCCAGGGCGACACCCACCCAGACACTGCCCGAAAGGAGAACGGCCACCAGGCTCAAGAAGCCCATCCAGAAGAAGGTGCCCACGGAAGCCCCACGGTTACCGCCCAGCGGAATGTACAGGTAGTCGCGCCACCAGCTGGAAAGGGAGATGTGCCAACGCCGCCAGAACTCTGTGGGGCTGAGCGCCTTGTAGGGGCTGTTGAAGTTCTGGGGCAGGCGGAATCCCATCAGGAGTGCTACGCCGATGGCAATGTCAGTGTAGCCCGAGAAGTCGGCATACACCTGCAGCGAATAGGCGAACAGGGCAATCAGGTTTTCAAGTCCGGTGAACAGCAGGGGCGTATCAAATACCCGGTCCACGAAGTTGGTGGCCAGGTAGTCGCTCAAGATGACCTTCTTGGCAAGGCCGTTCAGCACCCAGAAGACGGCAATGCCGAAGGTGCGGCGGGGGAGGAAATACTTTTTGTAAAGCTGCGGCACAAACTTGTCGGCACGGACGATGGGGCCTGCCACCAACTGCGGGAAGAAGGTGAGGTAGAACCCGAAATTCAAGATGTTGTCAACGGCCTTGATTTTTCCGCGGTAGATGTCGATGCAGTAACTGATGGCCTGGAAGGTAAAGAAGGAAATGCCCACCGGCAAGATGATGGTATCTACCAGGGAATTTGTGCCGAACATCTTGTTGCTGGCCGCCGCAAAGAAATTATAGACATGCAGCTCGATGCCGGTAAAGTCCCGCAGGGCGTCCAAGAAGAAATAGGAATACTTGTAGTAGCACAGCACCAGCAGGTCGATAATGACCACGATGATCATCCAGAGTTTCTTTTTCCAGTGCTGTTCGGCCTTTTCGATCCACTTGCCGATAAAGAAGTTCGCCACCACGCAGAACACGAGAATGCACACGTAGCTTCCGCTGGTCTTGTAATAGAAGAACATGCTGGTGGCAAACAGGAAGGCGTTACGGAGCAGAATACGGTTCTTGACCAGGGTGAGGATGGCAAACACCACGGCGAAGAAGCCCCAGAAGTAGAACTGCGTAAACAGCAGGGGACTGTTCGGGTCAAACGAAAACGTGCGCGTGAGGTATGGAATCAAATAGTCTAGCATAAGGTGTCATCCTGAGCGGAGGGCATCGCCCGTAGTCGAAGGATCTAATCCTTCATTAGGTTCCTCCATTCTGGGTTCATTTGATTTATCAGATTATCTTTCTTTTCTCTTTTCCAACCTTTTAATTGTTTCTCTCTTGCGATAGCATCTGTTATTTCGGTATAGCGTTCAAAATAAACAAGTTTGTTGATTTTATACTTTGATGTAAATTTTGCACCACTTCCGCTTATATGTTCAAGTACACGACGTTCAATATCGTTAGTGACCCCGATATATAAAGTGGAGTTACTTTGATTTGTCATCATATATGTGTAGTAGCTATTTGACATCTTATTAGATCCTTCGGCTACGAACCTTCGGTTCTCCGCTCAGGATGACACTGTACTTACCTGTTGCCTCTTTCGTCTTTCGTCTGTAGGGCCGTAGGCCCGTTCTCTCGTCTAGTTTGTGCGGGTAAATTGGCGATGTGGTCCTGATAGGCCTGGATAAGGGCCTTGTAGAACAGGTCGCCCAAAAGGTTGTAGCCGGACAGATTGAAGTGGACCTTGTCCTTTTTGGCGAGGCTCGCGTGTTCCCACTTGGCCATGGAACCTAGGCCGCCCATGATGCTGAACTTGTCCCAGACGCCCGCCTTGTGCTTGTCGGCCAGCATAAAGAAGGATTTGCGGGCCACTTCGCCGTTGCCGTGCTGCACGAACTTTTTCCGTTTGACCTTGCGGAACATGTCGTTGTTGGTCTCGAAGATGAACGCCACGTCGGGGTTCACCTTCTTGAAACGTTCAATCAGCCTGTCGTAGTCTTCCCGGAACTGCTTGTCGTTAAAGCGCTGCACGTTGGCGTCGTTGATGCCGATGGCGAAAATCACCAGGTCCGGCTTGAAGAACGCCATCTCTTTTTCGAACTGGGGGCAGACCTCTTCGAAGTAGTCGTGGACCTTCGCACCGTTGATGCCTACGTTGGTGTAGATGATTCCCGGAGAGTCGTTTTCGGAAAGGATTCCCGTGAGGGTGAACCGGGGCCGAGCGTTCTTCTTGACGGAATCGGGGACGGCGGCAGGTTCCGTGAAGCAGTGGTCGTCGGGATTGTTGGTGGGGTCCTGTTCCCCTTCTTCGTAGTTGATGCTTGCCTTCTTGGCTGCCAGTTCGGCACATCGGTCACGAGCTGTAGAATCTTTGGTCTTGGCTTCTTCGCGGGCGAGGCAGGCGGTGTCCAGCACGTCGCATTCCCCCTGGAACATGGAGTCCCGCGCAACCTCTGGTGCTGCGTTTTGCAACTGTGCGTTCTGCAGGTTCAGAACGTTGGCCGGGATTTTTGCCTTTTCTGTCTTGCCGGTGTCGTTGCCGTTTTTCTTCAAGGAATCCTTGCTCAGCGAATCCGTCTTCAGGGAATCCGCCAACCTGGCGAGGGAATCCTGCAGCAGGGAGTCGTTGATGAACTGCGCTATGGAAGCCTGTTTTAAGGAGTCCATCCAGCGGAACTGAATCTGGATGGTGTCGATGGGCCGTGGGCTTTCGAAAACGTAACTCTGGCTTACGGTGTCGTGTACGCCGTAGATGTCAGTGGAATCCACCCGCAGCACGGGAACCACGTCATTGTTGTCGCTGTAGCCGAACAGGCGGAAACGGGTCTCTCCCCAGATGGGGGCGGAGTTGTACTTGTCCAGCATCAGGGTGATTTCGGCACGGGGGTCGCTGGTGCTGACCGCAATGCCCAGCAGGCCAAGCGGTTTAGAAATTTCGCGTTGGACGTTCTTGTTCTTGTCCCAGATGCCCTTGTAGTAGCTGGCGTAGCTGGAGGGCGTGTTGGTGCGGGCGGCGGAGTAGGGGAACACGAAGCCGCGGCCCGCCGAGGCTCCCGGGTATTCCTTGATCATGTGCTCGCGGATACGGCCCGAAATCACGTCGGCTTGCAGGTGGGATCCGCCTACGTGCATGATTCGCACCTGCCCCTTGTTCTCGAACACCAGAGTATCCATCTTCTCGAAAAACTTGGTGAAGGCCTCGTTCCCCTTGGGGAACTGGATGACGTTTATGGTGGTGTCGATAAAGTCGTACTTGGCGAGGTCAAGACTGTAACTGCCGGGGGCGATGGTCAGGTCCTTGGCGAAGGCCGAAAGGGCTGCGAGGGTGACGACGAGGAGGAAGCGGATCATGGAGCGACACCTCCTGAAACTTCGGGGCGTTGCGGGGTGTCCCCGCTAGAAGGGGTAGCGGATGACGCGTCAGCGCCAGGAGCGGGGGGAAGGCTTTCCCCCTTTGTTTCGCTGGCAGAACTGTCTCGCCCTAATTCCGAATTTTCCTTCCACTGCTGCAATTCCTTCATCTTTTCGTCGTTGAGGCCGTGGCGGTCGCGGAACTTGAAGTAGTCGTAGTGCATGCGCAGTGCCGCGCAGAACAGGTCTCCCATGTAGGCGGCGCCCCTGCGGGTGAAGTGGATATGGTCGGTGAAGCCGAGAGCGGGTTCGCGGTTTGCCCACTTGATCATGGAGCCGTTTCCGCCCATGACCCGGTGCATGTCCCAGTAGGCGGCGCCGTTTTCGAGAGCCACTTCGCGAAGGGTCTTGATGGTGAGGGGAAGGCCCGGGTAGGTTTTCCATTCGCCATCCACTTGTTTTGCCATGTCGGCGGGGCCGATGAACAGGATGTCGGCGTCGGGGTTCGCCTTCTGGATGGCCAGTATTTGCTTGGTGATGAGTTTCTTGGTCCAATCCACGTTGCCGCTGTTGGTGCCCGGCACCAGGTTGCCGCCGTATTCCATGATGATGAGCCGGGCGTTCATGGCCTTGTATGATTCCGCCAGCAGTTGTGAATCGATGCGGTGGAAGACTGTGCCCGAAGAACCTCGCATGGCCACGTTATCGACGGCCACACCGTAGGCACCGTCGGCGGAAATGGCGTAGATTTCGGCGCTTCCGTCCAGGTAGATTTTTGCGTTGGAGGTGGTGTCGGGGAGTTTCCAGGTATAGACGTTGAGCTTGGTGAGCCGTTCCACTTCGGGGGCGGCCGCCGTCTCGAAGGCGGTGCGCTTTTTCACCTTGAAGGTGCTGTCTTCGTTCAGGCCCACGGTGTCTGCGTAGGTGCGCTGGTAAACCAGCTTGAGCCGTAGCGACCCCCGCTTGCCGGCGAGGACCTTTACCGTAGAGTAGCCGCCTACGTGGGGGAAGGCGTTCTTGCGGTCTTCCCGCTTCTTGATACCGATGACGGCAGAACCTTCCAGGTCGGCGAACTGGGCCAGGGGGCCGTAGCGGTTGTGGTCCGCCTCTTCTTCCTTGGGACCGAACAGTATGTAGCGCTTGAGTTCCCCTTCGTTCCAATGGCTGGTGGTCTGGGAGGGGATGGTAAGGATAGGCGGCATCATGCCCGGACCCGCGCCGCCGAATTCGTCTTGCAGGTCTTCGCGGATGGTTGCGGAAATGCGGTCTTCTTCCAGCTGGGAGTCGCCGTAGTGGACGATATGGACCACGTTGCTGTCCAGTTCCGCGAGCTGAAGGTGCAAGAAGAAACGGTCGAACCAGGCGGGGTCATCCCCCGGCAGGTCGAAGCGGGTCTTGCCGCTCTTGAAAAAGTCCTCGTAGTACTTGAGGGAGTCGCTGTAGGCCGCGAATTCCTTCCTCTTGGTGGCTTCCATCATTTCTCGGATGGCCTCTTCGGGGTCCACGGATGTAGAGTCGGCGGTGGAGTCCTTGGGCGCCTGCTTTTCGAAGATGTCGGTGAGCTTCGGGTAGCGCAAGGTGTATTCGCCCACCTTGATGCCACCGTCAGGATAGACCACGGCGATAACGCCGAGGACGACGAACAGGCTGATGATGGAAAGAAGGACTTTGAGGGGGGACATCATGGGGTGGGGGATAGGATTTAGGGGATAGGATCTAGGGGGGGATGTCATTCCCGGCTTGACCGGGAATCTCCATGAGTCATCCGCGACCCCCTCTAGCGGGGCTTCAGACGCCAGCCCCGCAACGCCCTGGCTTATTCTGCTTTTTTCACCTCGGTTTTTAAGCGTTCAACGATGGCGTCTGCGTTACCCACGAACATTTCGCCGGTACGCATGTCCTTGTATTCGAACTCGCCGGCCCCTGCCTTGGAACCATCCACATAGACGACGATTGTGGCTCCCTGGTAGTTGGCCTGGTCCAACTGCTTGCCCATCTTCATGGGGGCGAGGGGGTGGGACACGACGTTTCCGCCTGCGCGGAACATCTGGGCGGTCTCGAAGACCTTTTTCATGTCGTTCGTGAAGCTTGCGATGTAAAAGTCCACGCTCTGCTTGGGGCTGGGGAGCAGCTTGTGTTCGGCCAAAAGGTCTGCCAGCACCACGTCGCCCATGCCAAAGCCCACGCCGGGGATGCGTTCGCCGCCCAGTTTTTCGGTAAGGCTGTCGTAGCGGCCGCCGCCGGCGATTGCGCGCATGGATTTTCCCTTGTCGAAGACTTCGAACACGATGCCGGTGTAGTAGGCGAGACCGCGGACAATACTCAGGTCCAGGTTCACGCAATCGCCGTAGCCCGCGGCAGCGAGCGTCTCAAACAAATCTTCGATTTCTTTGAGTGCGGCGGCCGCGTTTTCGCTTTTAACGGCATTGCGGACCTCTTCAAGGCTCTTGCAGCTCATGAAGTCGTCCAGCTGCTTGATCTGCGTTTCGGAGAGGCCTGCTTCGGTGAGAGCCTTGGCAAACGCCTCGGGCCCGATTTTCAGGCGGCGGTCCAGCACCGGGTAAACAAGGGCCGGGTTCGGCGCACCGATTTCTTCCAGGTAGGTGGCCAAGAGCTTGCGGCTGGAAACGCCAATGGCAAATTCACTGTCCTTCAGGCCGAACTTGCGGAGCATGGTGGCGATGGCGGCCATCAGGTCGGCTTCGGCGTAGATGCTTTCGGTGCCGATAATGTCCATGTTCAGCTGGAAGAATTCCCGGAGGCGGCCCTTCTGTGCCTTTTCGTAACGGAAAAGCCGGGGCATGCTGAACCATTTAAAAGGTTTCTTCAGTTCCCTTGCCTTCTGGATGACCAGGCGGGCAAGGGTCGGAGTCATTTCGGGGCGGAGCGCGATTTCGCGGTCGCCCTTGTCCTTGAAGTTGTAAAGCTGGCTTACGATTTCTTCGCCGGACTTGCCCGTATAAAGCTCCAGATGCTCGAACATGGGGCCTTCGTATTCTTCGTAGGCGAAACTTTCGGCGGTGCTGCGCCAAGTGTCAAAGATGTAGTTCTGGATGCGCTGCGCTTCCGGGTAAAAATCGCGGGTGCCCTTGGGCAACTGAGGGATAGAAATGCTCATAGTGGGCGAAAATTTAGAAAAATGGGCGTTTTGCGGGCAAAAATGGGTTGTGAAAGTCCGTTGAAAAAGGGGCGTTTTACATTTTTTTTGTAATTAAACGTGCTTTTCCGTTATAAAAAGAATATATTACTGACGGGGAGTATTTGGGAGGTGTCTATGAGTCTTCTTCAAGGAAGAAGCTTTGTTGCGTTGGGCATTGTGGCCGCCAGTTCTTTTTCGGTGGCCTTCGCCAAACAGGTGAATGTTTCTACTGTTGCCGAGCTCACTTCGGCGACGCTTGGCGCGAAGGCGGGTGATACCATCTGGGTAGCCCCGGGCAAGTATGAACTGCCCTCGTCCAACTGCCAAAATGACAAGTTCGTGAACGAGACGGGGCGCGATTGCGGCCTCATCTGGCTCGGTGCCGACGGTACAAAGAACAATCCCGTTGTCCTTGCCGGTTCGGATCCAACGAATCCTCCGGAGATTTACAGTTCCGATTACAAGCACAACTACGGCATTCACGTAACGGGAAATTACGTTATCCTTAAAAATCTGAAAATTCATTCCTTCAGCAAGGGCGTGGTATTCGACAATTCCGTCGGGGCACTGATGGAAGACTGCGAGGTGTACCATACTGGAAACGAGATTGTCCATGTTCGTGATTCCAGCCAGCAGGTGACATTGAACCGCAACTTTATCCATGGCTCGGGTTACGAAATTGCGAGGTACGGCGAAGGCATCTATGTCGGAACCTACAATACGGGGTGGGCATCTTCCCAGCAGGCCGACAGGGATGCTGGCTTTTGGGGGACTGACGCCTCACAACACCGCTATAGCGGCTACGACTGGCGCGTGAACGATACGAAAATCACCTGCAACATTGTCAGCGGGACTACGGCCGAGAACATCGACGTGAAGGAAGGAACGGTCAGGGGTATTGTCCAGGGCAACATGTTCATTGGGGACAGTCTTGATTACAACGGCGAGGTGTCCTATGACGACGCAAATATCGACATGAAGGGCGCTTACTGGACCGTTACCGGAAACTACTTCTATAATTCCAAAAAACAGGGGCTGCCTTATTACAATCCACATTTCAACTATTTTGTGGAAGAAGTGGTGATGCCGTCAAACGGGAATAAGGCTGGGAGTAATATTGAAAAATACGAGAAAGCTGTTGGCTACGTGGTCAGCGTTGACAAATACGCGCAGAACGGCTGGTGCGACAACAGCGCAATCGATTCGAATGACTGCGTAGAGAGCAAGAACCACGTGGTAGAGGAAATCAGGGATGTCCGCAACGACTGCGAGGAACTTTTCAAGATTCCGGAGTCCGGCATCGGGTATTCGTCAAGCTTTACGCCGCCCTCCAGCGCGTCGGTCAATCCGTCCAGTTCGTCTTCGGTCATTTCCTCTTCAGAAAGTACCTCTTATGAGACCGTGCGTTACGAGGCGGAAGATGCAACTTGCACTGGTACCGGATGTGAAACGAAATCTCACAAGGATGCTTCCGGTGGCAAGTACGTGCTTACCAAGAACGATGGCAATATCACGTTCAACATCAATGTTCCCTCCGCCGGGACATATACGGTCACCATACGTTACAATAATTCCGCCAATAACGCCAAGACCCAGGATATTTACGTGAACGGGACCAAGGTGAAATCTCAGGAATTCCCGGTGACTTTGGAAGGAAACGTGGGTGGCGCCAATGCCGCTTTTGCGGACATGCCGGTGCAGGTATCCCTTAAGGCGGGTGCCAACACCATCGCCATCAACAAGAGCTGGGGCTATGTGGACATCGACTACATCGCAATCGATGTTCCCGTGTCGTCGGAAACAACATTCCAGACCGTGCGTTACGAGGCTGAGGAAGCATCTTGCGTTGGTTCCAAATGCGAAACGAAGAGCCACAAGGACGCTTCCGGTGGCAAATATGTACTTCCCAAGAACGAAGGGGACATAACCTTCAATATTGACGTTCCCACTGCTGGGAAATATGATATCCTCATCCGTTATAACAATTCTGCCAATAACGCAAAGACCCAGCATGTACTTGTGAACGGGGTTCAGGTAATGAACGTGGAATTCCCGGTGACACTCCCTGGTAATGTGGGTGGTGCCAATGCCGTTTTCGCTGACACGACCATCACCTTCTCCTTGATGGCGGGAACCAACACCTTTGCCATTACCGCCTTCTGGGGCTATGTGGACATCGACTACATCGAGGTGGCTGTTCCTAATCAGAGCGGTCCGTCGTCTTCGGCGTCGGTGACATCATCTGCGTCTGCGCCTACCAGCAGTTCCTCGGCCTCATCTCCTGTTAGCAACTCCTCCGTGCAACCGGCTTCTAGCGCCTCTGCAACGGTAATTCCCTCCATTGCGGCAAATGTTCCCTTGTTCAGGGCCTATGCCGCAGGCAAGTCCATTCATCTTGAAGGGGTGCAGCCGGGCCAGGCTTTCGCTGTCCTGGATATGCAGGGTAGGGTGCTACACTCTGGCAGAATTCCTGCAGCGTCGGGTGTTTCTGTCAACATGGACCGCCCGGGAGCTTACCTAGTCAGGGTTGGGTCAAGTGTGCGGACTGTGAAAACCTACTAAATCGTTATTTATTGCTCTTGAGCATATCTTGGGCGAGTCTAGTTATTTGGCGGGCCTCTAAAACGCTCGCTTCACTGTACGTCGCCCATCCATTTTTGTTCTTTACGACCAGATAAGGGACGGCATCCACATTGATATTGAGTTCTCTCTCATGAGCCTCGTGCCAGTAGAATGTTTTCCAATTCTGAGGAAAATCGCGTTTGTTCACCCACTTACGGATCTCGCGATTAGAATTGCCTTCCATGCCGATGAGAATGTTTATCTTGTTTGATTGGAAAAAATCGTTCAGAGTTTTTAAGTTATCGACTTCTTCAGAACAATAGCGACACCAGGTGCCCATGATGAAGATGAAGGCTCCATTTTCTCTGACACACTCCTCTAGGGTCACCGGTTTCCCATCAAGTAACGGAAGGACTTTGCCACTTATGACTTCTTCGGCAAAGGGATTGAACCCCCTTACCTTGAAAACATAAAAGGCGGCGACAATGACAAATACGATAATGAAGATTTTTTTGTATGTCATAACATCAATATACCCTTTTTTGGAGTGAAAAGGATTGTGCACGATAGGATTTTCTGTCTTTTGAATTTTAGGGCTTGCCTCGGCTATTGAAAAGAATTTGTAAAAATTTTTGTACTGCTCTTGCCAAGATTCTAACTTTTAGGTACATTAAAGCCCGACGACGCATCTCGCTGTTTTAAGGCGAGGTGCGTTTTGCGTTTAAGGGGTTTTCCTAATCGTCACGCAGAACGCCTCTAACAATCAACCAGCCGCGAATGCGGCTACAACGAAGGAGGCTATATGAAGTCTAAGAAAAACAGGGAACGTCAGTCTGCGTTCCCTAATGTAGAGGTGCTCAATGCCGAAGACGAAGAGCCAGTCGAGATTATAAAGTCCGATTGGTTCAAGGAAATGGAGTCGTGTTCCACCCCCGCAGAGAGTTTGAAACTGCTTCGCACGACCTTTGGGTATACGCAGCAGCAGCTTGCTGGCAAGGTGGGGATTACCAAGCAGCAGGTGTCCGCGATGGAACGGGGTAGGGAGCCGATTGGCCGCAAGATGGCCCACAGGCTCGCAAATGCCTTGGGAACAAGTTACAAGAACCTGTTCTGGTAAAAAGGGGGGGGCTGTTATGGCGAAAAAGAATATGCCGCAAAAGTATCGCGAAGCCCATTGTGCGTGCTTTAAGAATTGGCGTTTGTTGAAAAAATCGAAAATGTGCGGATGTTTCTGTTGCCTCAATACATACCCTGCTTCGGAGGTGGTGGATTGGTGTGTCGAAAGAGACCGCCGTCGGACGGCGATTTGTCCTTGTTGTGGCGTAGATTCGGTAATCCCAGATGCGTCGGGATGGCCGTTGGATGCGGATTTTTTGAAGGAAATGGAGTATTGGTGGTTTAGAGCGAATGCGGTGTCTTATAAGGTGCCCGATAAAGTTGCGAAAAAAATCATTTCAATAGGGAAGAAGTTTGACTTTCTTCATAAAATCTTGCCGGGTGCGTTCCTTACTGCTGATTCCGATGGAAAAATCAAATTGCATGGAATTATTGACCCGAATAGCAAAGGCAAACTTTTCCCCGACCTGAAGGACGGGGGATTGTGAGGGGATTTTATAAGATCTATAATTCTTTATTTCTACTAATCTCTTTGAAAAACCTTCTCGTAAAAGACCGGCTCACCATTTATGTCAACATAGCAAGAATACCTGGTTCTCCCCTTATAGATATTTTTAAATCTTATTTCTCTCAACCCTTTAGGATTATCATTTATCAAATGGGTTACATTCCCTTTAGAATCATACTCGTACCAAGCCTTATGATACCCATGTTTTTCATATATCAGATTTCCATTGGAATCATATTCGTATAAAGCTTTTACATCACGAGAATCTTTTTCAAGTACTAGCCGTCCTTGAGAATCATATTCATACCAACTTTCTTCCTTGCTGTCTCTGTAGTGTAGTTCTTTCCCTTTAGAATTGTACTCACTCCAGTATTCATTGTCTTCGGAGTCCTTGCAATGCATTGCGTTTTTCGTTGTTTCCGGAACACACCATTTTTCGTAGCCTTCGTTATCCCAAAAATATATTTCTATTCCCTTATTGTCGTATACGCTCCAGGATTCTTTTCCCAAGTGCTTCTCGGCGTATTTCTTCTTATTTCCGTTACGATCTAATTTGTAATCTAGTTTTGGAAGTACTACGAGTCTAGTAGAGTATTCAAAAAAGACGCGAGAAGCGCCAAATTTAAGGTGTACTCTGTTACCGCTGTTGTCATATCTGGACCACCTTTCTAAGCTACGTCCAAATTTTTCATAAACAATACGCCCATTCTGATCTATTCTTGACTCATTGCAGGAATACCATTTCCCTTCTAGGTAGTGAGTGGGCCATTTCATATCTAATTCTTCTTTACCGAAACAAAAAGATGAGAATGCGACTATTGGCAAGCATAGAATTAAAATTGTGTTGATTCTCTGCATAAAAGCCTCCTTTTGTTTTACCTATAATATACCTCTTTTACACTGACATAAAATGACAATTTGATTACAAATTTTCACTTGGTTTTCTTGATAAAAGATGGTCGTGTTATGCTTTTTCGAGGGTGTGAAAGGGTGATGCCGGCATGACAAGAGGGGGCGGGGCGTTGCGGGGTGTCCCCGCAGAGGGGGTAGGGGAAGACTTGCCCTAGATCCTTCGACTCCACTTCGTTCCGCTCAGGATGACACGGGGCAAGGCTTCGCCGAGGGGGAGGCATCCCCCCCCCTTAACGAGGGATTGTGATTGCTTCGGCCCTATTCGGGCCTTGCAATGACAAGTGTGTGTGGATCGGAGCTGCCCGCTCGGCGGCGGGCATGACATTTTAGTGCTTTTAGGCTGTTTTTGGCCCGTTTTTACTCGTCTTTCGCCTTTTGCCGCTGGTCTTTTACCTATATTTCTGGCCCGTAGTTGCATTTTTGCCTTGGTCCTGCGTCCAGATTCGCCAATTCCACTGGGCCTAAAGCAGGGAAACTCGGGCATAAACATGTAATTAGTTAAACAATCAAAAAAAGGAATGGCTATAATGGCTACTATCACTAAGGAAAAAGCTGCAGAGCTCACCGCCAAGTTCGGCGCCAACGAAAAGGATACCGGAAACGTCCGCGTGCAGGTCGCTATCCTCACCGAAAAGATCAAGAACTTGACCGAACACATCAAGACCCACAAGAAGGACTTCCACTCCCTCCGCGGTCTGTCCATGATGGTTGCAAAGCGCAAGAACCTCCTCAAGTACTACGGCGAAAAGGACATTGTCGCCGCTCGTGCTCTCATCAAGGAACTCGGTCTCCGCGGCTAATCTGCGGACTGGAGATAATCTATGTCTATTGATGCTTATCATCAAAAGTACGGCAAGATGCTGGACCCCAAGGAAGTGTCCGTGACGCTTCCCGACGGCCGCGTCATTACGTTTGAAACGGGCCGTATTGCAAAGCAGGCACGTGGTGCTGCTGTCGCCAAGATGGGTGACGCCTTCGTGCTTTCTACCGTTTGCTACGGCGAAGAGAAGGAAGGTGATTTCTTCCCGCTCACCGTCGAATACCGCGAAAAGGCCTACGCTGCCGGTCGCCTTCCGGGTGGCTACAACAAGCGCGAAGCCGGTCGCCCCTCCGACGAGGAAACTCTTTCCGCCCGTATCATCGACCGCCCCATTCGCCCGATGTTCCCCGAGAACTTCACCCGCGAAGTCCAGGTGATCGTGCAGGTCCTGTCTGCTGACCGCAAGTTCGCACCCGACGTGCTGGGCGTGTCTGCAGCCTCCCTCTCTATCGGTCTTTCTGAACTGCCCTTCGAACAGCAGGTTGCCGCCGTACGCGTGGCCGTGGTCGATGGTCAGAACATCGTGATGCCCACCTACGAACAGATGGCCTGCGCCGATCTGGACCTGGTGGTCGCCGGTACCGAAGATTCCGTCTGCATGGTGGAAGGCGGTGCCTACGAAGTGTCCGAAGACACGATGATCAACGCAATTCTCGCCGGTCACGAAGCCATCAAGCTCATGTGCAAGGCCCAACAGGAACTGGTGGACCGCTGCGCTAAGCCCAAGATGGAACTCAAGCCGCAGCACGTTGGCGAAGCCCACGAAAAGCTTCTCGCCACGGTGAAGGAAGTCGTGTGGGACGAACTGAACAAGGACGTCCACTCCAACATGGTGAAGACCGACTTCTATCCGGCTATGGCAGACCTCTGCGCGAAGATGCTCGAAGACGAACGCATTCTCGCTATCATTGGCAAGGACGAGGAACAGGATCCTGCTCTCGTTGCAGACGCTAAGGCAATCTTCAGCGACTACGAACGCACTGCCATGCGCGAAATGATCCTGAACGAAGACGTGCGTCTCGACGGCCGTACGACGACCGAAGTCCGCCCGATCGAAATCGAACTGGGCGTTCTCCCCAGCGCTCACGGTTCTGCGATCTTCCAGCGTGGCGAAACCCAGGGTCTCGTTGTCTGCACGCTCGGCTCCAAGGCCGACGAACAGCGCTACGAAAGCCTGCAGGGCGAAGGCTCCAAGAGCTACATGCTGCATTACAACTTCCCGCCGTACTGCGTGGGTGAATGCAAGCGCCTCGGCATGAGCCGCCGCGAAATCGGTCACGGCCACCTCGCCGAACGCTCTCTCGCTGCCGTTCTTCCGCTGCCGGAAGACTTCCCGTACACCATCCGCGTGGTTTCCGAAATTCAGGAATCCAACGGTTCTTCTTCCATGGCCTCTGTTTGCGGTGGCTGCCTCAGCTTGATGGACGCTGGCGTTCCTATCAAGGCTCCGGTCGCAGGTGTCGCCATGGGCCTCATCTCCGAAAAGGGTTCCGTGAAGGAAGGCGGCAAGATCAAGATTTTGACCGACATCACCGGTACGGAAGACCACCTCGGCGATATGGACTTCAAGGTGACGGGTACTGCCGAAGGTATCACAGCCTTCCAGATGGATATCAAGATCCGCGGCATTACGCCGGAACTCATGCGCGAAGCTCTGGAACAGGCTCGCCAAGGCCGTCTGCACATTCTCGGCAAGATGGCTGAGCTGGGCCTCGCCGCTCCCCGGCCGAAGGTTTCCGAGAAGGCTCCGACCATGATCAAGATGCGCATCCCGACCAACAAGATCCGCGACGTCATCGGTTCCGGTGGCTCCGTGATTAAGGGCATGCAGTCTCAGACGGGTTGCACGATCAACATTGACGACGATGGCAACATCGACATTGCCGCCCCGAGTGGCAAGGCTGCTGCAGTGTGCCGCCGCATGATCGAAGAACTCACTGCCGAACCCGAACCGGGCCGCAAGTACAAGGGCAAGGTCAAGACGATCCAGCCGTTTGGCGCATTCGTCGAGATTCTCCCGGGCCGCGACGGTCTCGTGCACATCTCTGAACTTGCCGACCACCGCGTCGAGAAGGTCGAAGACGTTGTTCACGTCGGTGACGAAGTCGAAGTGCTCTGCCTCGGTGTGGACCCGAAGGGCAAGGTGAAGCTTTCCATGAAGGCTTTGCTCCCGACCAAGCCCGCTGCAGAAGCTCCGGCCGCTGATGCACCTGCTGCAGAAGCCGCTCCGGAAGCTCCGGCTGAAGCCTAGTCGAACAGATCAACTCGTTCGTTTTAGATAAATTAAGCATCCCGCCCTTTTGAGGACGGGATGTTTTTTTGCACCGATGGCGCCCACGGGAAAAAACGCAGACCAGCATTTCTTTCGAGAGCAAAGCGTATTTGAGCGTGCCGGGAGGGTTTTAGGGAGGGCTAAAGCCCTCCCTATTCATTAAAGTAATGTGACAATTCCGTAACAATAAAAACAGATTGCGCGCGAATAATTCCAAAATAATTTGTTCAAGCCGAAAAATTCAATATATATTTAATGTTGGAAGGTTGAACGGATAGGGGTGATTGGCAATGCTCGTTGCTTATTTTGCAACTCTCTGCGTTATCGCAGCGATTAACATGATACTCCAGTATCGTGTTAATTCCAAGCAGAATGGGCACTACTCCCTGCTGTTTTTCTCTGTATTCATTTCGTGCTTGGGCCACTTGATGCTGGCCCTGTCCTCTGGCCGGGACGAGGCGGTCCTTGCAAACAAGATGATATACGCGGGAACCATCTTCTTGCCTCTTTTTACCTTTGATGCGAGCCTGTCCGTTTGCAAAATTCGGATTCCCGCCTTGGCTCACGACCTGTTCATGCTGGTGGTGTTTGTCATTTTCGGCATGTCGTTGACGGTAGGTTTCAACGATTTTTACTACAAGTCTATCGAATATATCCAGATTGAGGGTGCCGGTAACTATACCGCCGTGTACGGGATTGGACACGCTATTTTCAACTGCCTCATGGTGGGCTATGTGGTCTGCAATGTGACCCTGATTGTCTATGCCTTCATGAAAAAGAAGAACGTGTCGTTTAATAGCCTTATTGCCCTTTCGCTGATCGAAATCGTTTCCATTTTGTCGTTTTTCACGTCACGATTCTTTGAATATGACACCCTGATTATGCCTGCGGTTTACGTGTTCGCCCAGTTTGCGCTGCTCTACATTTGTTACCGGGTCAAGCGTTACGACGTGGAACAGTTTATTTCCCAGGTGCTGGAAGGCAGGAATACGGACAGCTTTGTTTTGGTGACATCGAAATACAATTACCTGGGCTGCAACGAGGTGGCTTTCGAGACATTCCCGAACCTGAAGAAATGCAGGATCGATTACAGGTTTCCCAATAATTCCAGGTTGAACCGGCTGCTTATTGTCTGGATTAAGGAAATGTCGAAGGGCATATTTGTCACTGAGAAAAAGTTCAAGAAGGCGGACAAGTTCTACAAAATCAGGTACACCGAACACCCTATTTCTAGGCGAGAAAAGGTGTTCATGTTCAAGATAGAAGACGAGACCGCCATCCACAACTACATCAATATGCTAGGCGCTGACAACGTGCGCCTGGAGCAGATGCTCAAGGACAACGATTCCCAGATTCGCACCCTTCAGGAACAGATGCTTATCGGCATGGCCCACATGGTAGAAAACCGCGACAGCAATACGGGAAGCCATATCAAGCGTTCCAGCAACGTGGTCTCGATCCTTGTAGATTACCTGCGCAACAAGGATCGCCGCGGTCTTCCGGATTTCTTCTACGACACCTTGATTACGGCAGCTCCCATGCACGATATCGGCAAGATTGCCGTGGATGACCGTATCTTGCGGAAGCCCGGCCGTTTTACTCCGGAAGAATACGAAGAGATGAAGAGCCACTCCGAGAAGGGTGCCATGATTGTGGAAAACCTGCTGACTTCGGTGGAAACCCCTGAATTCGTGAAGATCGTGTGCAATGTGACTAGGTATCATCACGAGCGTTACGACGGGGGAGGTTACCCGAACAAGCTGAAAGGGGAGGACATTCCTTACGAGGCCCGCATTATGGCGGTGGCCGACGTATATGACGCCCTGGTGAGCCAGCGCTGCTACAAGGAGGCCATGTCCTTCGACAAGGCCTATTCCATTGTCGTGGAAGGAATGGGTTCTCAGTTCGACCCCTCCCTCAAGGAGTGCTTCGAGGCCTGCCGTGCCAAGCTGGAGGCCTACTACCGCGGGCTGAAGGAATAAAAACCTATATTTTCTGCAAAAAAATCGGAGCTTATATGAAAGTCTTTATGGCTCAGCTTTTTGTGCAGGCTGGAAAACCCGAAGAAAATTTTGAAGCGATAAGGGTCGCCGTGGAACATGGCAAGGCGGTCGGTGCCGACCTGGTGCTTTTGCCCCAGAACGCTATTGAAGGCTCGACTATGCTGGGTTCCCTAGGGGACGAGGTCGAGTTTCTCCAAAAATGTGGGGGGGTCAGGGACAAGGTGGCAGAACTTTCCCAAGGAATCGAAATTCTACTGGGCGGGAGCGACATGCTTTCTGAAGGTGGGGTGTTTTTTAGCGACGGGAAACCTGCAAAATGGGGCTACGATTTCGAGGTTCTTTCTGGACTTTCCACATTTACGGAAGGCAAGAACCTGGTTGTCCGCAATGCCTGTGCGGGCCATGCCCAAAAATTGCAGTGGCCGATTTTCTACCTGGATTTGGTAGGTACCGAAAACAGCGGCAAGAACATTTATGCCATGGACGGCGGCAGCGGCATTTGGGACAAAAGCGGAAACCAGGTGTTTGCCATGCCCCGGTTTGAATCGTCGGAATGCCTGGTAGAGGTGGGTGAGGACGGTTCTGTTTCCGGATTCCCCCAGAATACCGTTGTGGAGCCTGACCGTATTGCCCTTATCCACGATGCCTTGGTGTTCATGATTCGGGAGAACCTGAAAAAGTTCCATATTCCCCGCATGGTCATCGGGGCTAGCGGCGGTATCGACAGTGCCGTGTCGGCGGCCCTCTATGCGGAGGCTATTGGTGCGAAGAACGTTTACCTGATCAACATGCCCACTCGCTTCAATTCGGTCACTACCCGAAATGCGGCGGCGGACCTGGCGAGGAATCTGGGCAGCCCCTACATGGTGGCGCCTATTTCTGCCATCGTGGAGTCCATTTGCAACAGCTTGGGACAGTGCAAGTTCGAAGGGGACGATACTCCCATAAAGGTGGAAGGTATCAACCATGAGAACCTGCAGGCCAGAACCCGCTCGGCGTCGGTGCTGTTGACGGTGGCCTCCGTGCTTGGAGCGGGCATTACCTGCAACGGCAACAAGAGCGAGGCTACCGCCGGTTACTGCACCCTGTACGGGGACAGCTGCGGTGTCATGTGTGCCCTGGGCGACCTGTGGAAAACGGACGTGTATGCCCTGGCCCGCTACATCAACCGCGACAAGGAAATTATCCCCCAGGCTTCTATAGACGTGCCTGCCAGCGCGGAACTCAGCGACGCCATGAACGTGGACGAGGGAAAGGGCGACCCCATCAAGTACCCGTATCACGACAAGCTTTTTGCCGAATGGGTGGAATGGGGGAGTAGCCTGGAAAGTACGGAAGCCCGCCTGGCGGCAGGCTTTGAAAGCTATTGTAAGGACTTGGGCGTGGACCTGGACTATTTCAAGTCCCTGTTCAAGACTCCCGAAGAGGCTTTGCAGGACATGCGGGCCTGGCACAGGCGTTTCCGCGGGATTGCCCTGGCCAAGCGAATCCAGTTCCCGCCAATACTTTCTGTTTCGGGTCACGCCTTCGGCGCGGAATACCCGGAATCTCAGGTGTAGAATAGGATTTAGGGGTTAGAATCTAGGGGCTAGGGGCGAGAACTGACGGAGACAAGAAATTAATGTGAAATGTGTGATGTGAAATGATAAGTTAAGAATAATTCATTCCACACTTCACATTCCACATCGCCTCACACCCCGTGGTGCTTGTCGTGGTTGGGGCAGCCGCAGCCGCCCTGGCCGTCGCAGTTTTCCTTTTTGCCTTCGCCGCCACATTCGCATTCGTGACCTTCTTCGCCACACTTGCAGTCCCCTTCGCCCTTACCGCCACAGCAGCAGTGTCCCTTGGGGTTCAGTTCTTCTTCGGTAGCTTCGCGGACGCTCACCACCTCGATGGCGAAGTTCAGGTTCTTGCCGGCCAGCTCGTGGTTGGCGTCGATAACGGCCTTGTCGCCTGAGACAGACTTGACGCGAATGGGCATGGGGCCCATGGGCGTCTGGGCATAGAACATCATGCCGGGTTCGACCTTCTCTACGCCCTGGAATACGTTGGTGGGGACTTCTTGGGTCATGCGCTCGTCGTACTCGCCGTAGCCTTCGGCAGGGATTACCTTTACGTCGAACTTGTCGCCGACTTCGTGGCCCACCATGGCCTTCTCGAGACCCACCACGATCATGTGGGCGCCCTGGATGTACTGGAGTGGTTCGCGGCCTTCGGAGGAATCAATGACGGCTCCTTCGTCGGAGGTGAGGGTGTAGTGCATCTGGACTACGGTCTTGTCGGCGATTTTCATAAGTGTTCCTTGTTGGAGGGAATTGAAAGTGGAACAAATATAGAAAAAAGGAGTCGATATTTTTCTAAATTTAGGATATGGGAAACGGTAAAGAAGTTTTTGAAAACTGGATGTACGCCTTGATGCAGCATTCCCTGTTGCAAAGGCTGATTTTGGCCCTGTTGATTCTGGGTCTTGCCAAGTTGCTTCTGTTTATTTTCAAGCGTATTATTACCCATGCCGAAATTCGTGGTATGGATCCGGCGGCACGCCCCCTGGTCTATTCCCTGGTGTCTTACACGATTTACGTGGTGACCCTTTTGCTGGTGCTCCATATTGCAGGAGTCAATACGGCGGGTCTTGTGGCTATGGTGGGTGCGGCAAGCCTTGCTATCGGTCTTGCCTTGAAGGACACCCTTTCAAACATTGCGGCAGGCCTCTTGCTCATGTTCATTCGACCTTTCAAGGCGGGCCATTACATTGAGTGCGGCTCTATCAAAGGAAAAATCAAGGGTATCGGACTGTTCAACACTACTCTTGAAACGGTGGACGGTCTGTACGTTTCTGCGCCCAACAGCTCCCTCTGGGGGCAGCCCATCGTGAATTTCAGCAAGAATGTGAGCCGCCGTCTGGAACTGAAAGTGGGCATCGGCTACGGAGACTCTACGGACAAGGCTCTTGGAATTATGCGGGAACTGGTGGAAAACGAACCTCTGTTCCTGAAAAATCCAGTACCCCAGTACTTTGTGTCGGCCCTGGCGGACAGTTCCGTAGAGGTGGCCTTTCGGGCCTGGGTCAAGAATGCAGACTATTTCAACCTGCTCTGGAAATACACCGACGAGATTAAGCGCCGCTTCGACGAAGCGGGGATAACCATTCCCTTCCCGCAGAGGACTTGCCATATTCAGGGAATTGACGGCGGGAATTTAAACAACGTCAAAAAGTAGCGGAATTTTTTATATATTTGTCCCGCATTGCCTGGATAGTTCAGCTGGATAGAACGGGTCCCTCCTAAGGATCAAACTCGCGTTCGAATCGCGATCCGGGTATAGAAAAGGCTCCGAGGAAACTCGGGGCCTTTTGCTTATAATCCGCTGAATCCCATGAAGATGTTGTCGCTGAGGAAGGGGAGGAACCCGAGAACCACCACCGCGCAAGACAGCAAGATGATGACGCCACGCTGGCGGCGGGTGAGGCGCAAGGGGTTCAGGTGACCGTCGGGTTCATCGACCCAGGCACTCTTGACCAGTTGCAAGTAGTAGAACAGGGCGAGCACGTTGTTCAGCACCGCAAAGGCGATAAGCATGTAGTGCCCTGTGGTAGCCCCGCTGAAGAACAGGTGGAACTTGCCGAAGAACCCGGCAAGAGGCGGAATGCCCGCCAGGCTGAACATGGAAATGGCAAGTGCTATGGCAAGGCTTGGGTTCTGCTTGGAAAGGCCCCGCAGGGAGTCGAAGATTTCTTCACGGTGGTGGCCGATAATGCCGAACACGAAGAAGGCCAGGTAGTTGGACACCGCATAGACGAACAGGTAGTAGATGATGGCGGTTTTCGCCATGGCGGCAGTACCGAGGAGGGCCACCATGATATAGCCCGCCTGGGCGATGGAGCTGTAGGCCATGAACCGGCGGAGCCTGTACTGCTTTAGCGCACCCAGGTTACCAACAAAGAGGGTGACGCCTGCAAGAAGGGCGATGAGGGGGGCGATCTGCTCTTGCACAGGGGCGAGAGGTCCATAGACCAGCACCACCAGGAAAGCGATGGCGGTAGCCTTGGAGGTCACAGAAAGCACCGCCGTCACCGGCGTAGGAGCGCCTTCGTAAACGTCGGGAGCCCAGGTGTAGAAGGGGAACAGGGTGAGCTTGAAACCGATTCCGCAGAACAGGAACAGCACCGCAATCCACAGGAGCGGGGTGGGGCCCGCGGCGACGGCCTCCTTGATGGCGTCGAAATGGAGACTGCCGGCAAAGCCGTAGAGGTAGCTGAAGCCGAACAGTTCGAAGGCGGTTGCCACGGACCCCATCAAGATGTACTTGGTGGCGGCCTCGGAACCCAGCTGGTCCCGCTTGTTCCAGGCGGTCAGGGCGTACATGGGGATGGTGGCGATTTCAAGACCCAAGAAGAAGGTGATGGTGTCGCAGGCGCTCACTACCGTCACGCCGCCGAAGGTGGCGAAGGCGATGGCCCCGATAAATTCCGCAATCTGATGCATCTGGGGCTTGCCGGCGGCGGCATGCATAAAGTAGTCCTTGGAGAACCACATACCGAGAATGGCTGAAACCACCAGTACTTCGCGCATGAACACGCCGAAGTCATCCACACGCCAGTTGCAGATAAAGAAACGACCCTCGCCTCCAGCCAGCGGGATAAAGTTCAGCAGCATGAAGATGAGCAAGAACCCGATGTTGGCGATACGCCAGGGAACGTTGGATTTGGCATCGCAGAAAAGCCTACTCCCGATGACAATGAAGGGGAACAGCAGCAATAGCAAGTCGGGGATGATAAAGCTTGGTACGATAAAATCAAACATGGCTAACCTCCCACCGCAGGCGCGGCTGCAGAGATTTTTTCAAATATAGGTGCAATGCTTAGGTCAAGCATGTCGGCAAAAGGCCCGGGGAAAATACCGATCAACAGCAGGCAGAAAACCAGCACCACGATGACCAGTTTTTCCCGGAAGCAACCGTCGGTAAGCGTCTGGAACTTGGCGGGCATGGGGCCGTGGAGCATGCGGTTGGCCGTCTGCAGGATATACACCGCCGTGGTGGTGATGGAAAGGATGGCAAGGACGGTGACGATGCGGGTGAGGGTGGAATCCTGCTGGAAAGCCCCGATAAAGATGGTGCTTTCGGCAATGAACCCGCTGAAACCAGGCAGGCCAAGGCCCGCAAAGCCCGCAATCACAAAACCGACGCCCAGGAAAGGCATCTTTTTCATGATGCCGCCCATCTCCGTGATGTCGCGGGTATGGGTGCGCTCGTAAATCATGCCGATGGTGGCGAAGAACAGTCCCGTCAAGAACCCGTGGGAAATCATCTGGAGGCTAGCACCCCGAAGGCCCACCGGTGTGAGAGCCGCAAGACCCAAGAAGATAAGGCCCAGGTGGCTGATAGAACTGTAGGCGGTGATGTATTTCAGGTCTTTGTGGCGTATGGCGATAAAGGGTCCAAGCACCACGTTGAAGATGAGCAGGGCCACCACGTAGGGGAGCCAAATCTTGGCGGCCTCAGGCATCAGGAACATGGCAAAGCGAAGGCATCCGTAGGCGCCCATCTTCATCATGACGCCTGCCGCCAGCATGGAGACGGCGGTAGGGGCTGCGGAGTGGCCGTCGGGGCTCCAGAAGTGGAAGGGGAACAGGGAAGAGCTGACCGCAAAGCCCATGAACATCAGGGGGAAAGCCCACATCTGGAAATCCATGGGGAGAGTCACCTTTGAAATTTCCATAAGGCTCCAGCTGCCCGTGCCGCTTTCGAAGTAGAGCCCGAACAGGGTGGCAAGAATCATGGAAGAGCCGAAGGCGAGGGTCAAGGTCAGCTTCTTGCCGCCGTAATCCCTGCGGCCGCTTCCGTAGCAGGCAATCATCAGGTACATGCACAGGGCTTCCATCTCGTAGAACGCGAAGAACAGCACCAAATCAAAACTCATGTACACGCCATAGACGCTTGTTGCCAAAAGCTGGATCAGGGCGAAGAACACCTTCTGGTTCCCTTTGATCTTGTAGCTTACCAGCACGCCCGCCCAAACGATAAAGGCGGTGAGGGCCAGAAGCAGCATGTTGAGGCCGTCGGCCCCTACGATATAGTGGGCGTTGAAGGCATTAAGCCAGGGAATGTCGGTAAAGAACCGTAGTGCAAAGGGGGCGGAGGCCGGGTCGGCTGGGACTGCACCCAGGGCGAAAACGCGGTAGGTAAGCACGCAGACAATAAGGAGCACAAAACTGACGGAAGCCGTATGGACCGTCCGGAGCGCACGCTCGCAGGTGGAGGGAATCGGGATGCAGGCGAGCACCGTCAAAAGGGGAATGACCCAAATCAGATTAAAGAGTACAGTTTCCATAAGCACCTACAGGGGTAACCCTCCGATAAAGCGCCAAAGCAGAAGCCCGACGATAAGGGTTCCGAGGTAAAAGGGAAGGTAGCCCGCCTGGGCGGTGCGTACCAGGTCGCCCAGCTTGTGGGTGAACCAGACCGTAAAGGCGAGGATTCCTTCGATAATGTAGTCCTGGATAAAGCGGGCCGTGGCGGCCACACCTCCGAAAATGAACTGCCGAACCACGGCGTAGTAGATTTCGTCGAAGTAGAACTTGTGGTAGATGACCTTGTAAATGCGACTGCGGTTGGTGTCGTCCAGTGCGCGGTCAATGTTGGATTTTGGCCGCCCGTAGAAGAACCAGGCGAGGGCAAGTGCCACCACCGCAACGGCCACGGCTACCACGGGAATCCAGCTTGCATGAGAAAGCTTGACCAAGGTGGGAACGTGGAGTTTTTCGACCGTAAAGAACTTCTCGAAAATGCCCTTGCCCAACAGGCCGCTCAAGAGTGCCGGCACGGCAAGGACCACGATGGGAAGCGTCATGGCAAAATCTTCGTGGACATGTCCCGCCTTGACGCCTTCGTGACGGGGCGCTCCGTGGAAGGCCAAGAAGAACAGCCTGAACATGTAGAAGGTGGTAAGCCCGCTGGTCAGGAGGGCAAGGCCGAACACCACGTAGTGGTGGCTCTGGAATGCCGCCAGAATGATTTCGTCCTTGGAGAAGAAACCGGAGAAGGGCGGAATGCCAGAAATGGCGAGGACAGAAATAAGGCAGCACCAGTAGGTCCAGGGCATTTTCTTGCGGAGTCCGCCCATGGCGTCCAAGTCGTTGGTATGGACCTGGTGGATTAGGGAGCCCGCAATCAAGAACAGGCTGCACTTGAAGAAGGCGTGGGTAAAGATGTGGAAGGTGGAGGCCGTCCAGCCCGTTGCCACCACCACCTGGCCGATCTTGCAGACGCCCAGGGCAAACATCATGTAGCCCAGTTGCGAAAGGGTGGAGTAGGCGAGAATCCGCTTGATGTCTTTCTGGGTGCAGGCGATGACCGCCGCAAAGACCATGGTGAATGCTCCTACCACCATAATCAATTTCAAGGTGTTGTCGCAGATGGCAAAGAAGGGGAAAAGCCTTGCCACCAGGTACACGCCCGCCACCACCATGGTGGCGCTGTGGATGATGGAACTGACCGGGGTCGGGCCTTCCATGGCGTTAGGAAGCCAGATGTGCATGGGGAACATGGCGGATTTTCCCCAGCCGCCGGTGAAAATCATCACGGAGCCCAGCACCAGGGCCTCTGCCTTGGTAACGGTGCAAATCCCGAGGTTGATGGTCTCGCCCTTGAAGGCATGGAGACTCAAGTCGTTCAGGGTAGAAAAATCGAAACTGCCCACAACGTAGCTTACCAGCACGATACCGAACAAGAAGAAACTGTCGGCAAAGCGGGTGAGGATAAAGGCCTGCTTGGAGGCGCTCACTGCCGAGGGCTTGTGGTACCAGAAGCCGATGAGCAGGTAGCTGGACACGCCCACCAGTTCCCAGAAGATGAACATCTGGAAAAGGTTGGTGGCGGCCACCAGGCCAAGCATGCTGAAGCTGAACAAGGAAAGCAGGCTGAAGAACCGCCCTGCGGAAGGGTCTTCCCGCATGTAGCCCACGCTGTAGATGTTCACCATGAAACTGATGAAGGTCACCACCACGAGCATCATCAGCGAAAGCGGGTCGATGAGCATGCCGATGGTGGCGGCAAGGTTCCCCGCGAAGGTAAGGAAGTCATGCTGGAAAAGGATGGTCTTGTTCGGGGCAAAGTCCGAGGTGAAGTAATGCACCGCCAAGGTGGCCGCACACACGAAGTCAAGGCCGTTACAGGCGATGGCGAGAGCCGCTGCGGCCTTGTGGCACTTGTTGCCCAGGAACAGCCCGTTCACCACGAAGGTGAGCAGGGGCAATGCCAGAATCAAATAACCGAGGGTCATATCGTTAATCATGCAAGTCCCTCAACTGGTCGGCGTCAAGGCTGTGGTGCCTGCGGTACATGGTGACGATAATGGCAAGGGCGATTGCCATTTCGCAGGCGGTAACGGCGATGACGAAAATACTGAACAGGGCGCCCGCGGTAGAGTCCTGGGCGGTAAAGTAGGCAAACGAGATAAAGTTGATGTTGGCGGCGTTCAGCATGAGCTCAATGGAAATGAGCATGCCGATCAGGTGGCGGCGGCGCATCAGGCCCCACACGCCAATGCCAAAGAGCAAGAAGGCGAGAATCAGGCAATTCATCAGGTTCATTGCTTCACCTCCTTTTCCTTTTCCACCTCGTCCTTTGTCTTACGGGCGATGGTGATGGCGCAGATAAGGGTCATCAGGAGCAAGACGCTAACCACCTCGAAGGGAATGATAAAGCTGTCCTGGGTGTAACCCAGAAGGCGCATGGCAAAGTTTTGCAGGCTGGAATAGTCCGGAGCCGAAGCCACTGCCCCGCTGGAAAGTTCCGGCATAGGCAGCAGGCACTTGACCATTACGAACACGAAGGCGATAGACAGGGCGAAGGCGGCAAAGACTCTCGGAATCTTGGTGGCAAAGGCGTCTTCGCCCAGGTGGCTGGTAAGAAGTATAGTGAACACCACGAAAATCACCACGCCGCCGATATAGACCATCACCTGGGCGAGAGCGATAAATTCAGCGTGCAGGAGCAGGTAGAGGATGGCGGTAGTCACGAAGGAGAAAATCAGGAACACGGCGCTCTGCAAGATGTTCTTGACGGCAACGGTAAAGACCGCCGTCACGAGCATGACGATGGCCACGGCGTAAAAGGCGATATCCATTCCCCCGTGGGGGAACGACAGCGCTAGTTCTGGAAGCTGAAGGCCTGGAAACATTATCCCTGTCCCTCCTTCTTGTTGAGAATCATTTCAAGGGTATTGGGGTCGGTAGTGGCCACCTCGAAATCCTGGTTCATGCGGATAGCCCCGAAGGGGCAGGCCTCTACGCAGAGCCCGCACTGGGTGCAGCTGGCAAAGTGGTAAACATAGCGGCCCAGCACCTTTTTGCCGGCGATGTTCTTGGTGGAAAGCACGTTGATGCTCCCGTTGGGGCAGGCGCGTTCGCACATGCCACAAGAGGTGCAGTGGTTGTTACCGTCGGCGTCTTCGATCATTTCCAGACGGCCGCGGTAGCGGGGGTGCATCCGAAGTGTCTTCCGATTTTCGGGATACTGCTCGGTAACGATGCGTCTTGGGTCTATAAAATACTTGAAGGTCACGGACAGCCCGCACAACAGGCTCCAGGGGCCCGTGATGCAGCGCTTCAGGTAACGCTTGATATACGGAATGAATGAACTACTCTCTTGCATAAAACAATCCTAACCACTAATCGCTATCCACGCCGCACCTGCCGTGAGCAGCACCAGGTTTACCGGCAACAGGAACTTCCATTCGAAATCCATGAGCTGGTCCACGCGGGGGCGCACAAAAGTCCAGCGCACCATCATGTAGCACCAGATCATGAAGAACACTTTCCCGAAGAACCACACCAGGCCAGGCACCATGTTCAGCACGTTATCCACGGGAGCAAAGCCGATACAGGGGGCGTGGAATCCTCCCAAAAAACAGGTGGTGGCCAGAGCCGAGTTGGTGACCAGGGCGATGTATTCGGCCAGGTAGAACATGGCAAAGGGCGTGCCGTTGTATTCGGTGTGGTAGCCGCCGGTGAGTTCCTGCTCCGCTTCGGCGATATCGAAGGGGGCGCGGTTCATTTCGGCGGTACTGGAAATGAAGAACAGAATGAAGGCGATAAAGCCCAGCACGGGAATCTTGAAAATCCACCAGTCGAAAACCGTTCCCTGCTGGCTCATGGTAATGTCCATCAGGTTGGTAGATCCGGAAATCATCACCACGAACAGAAGGATCATGGCGAAGGAAATTTCGTAACTGATAATCTGGGCGCCGCTACGGAGAGCCCCCAGCAAGGAATACTTGTTGTTGCTGCTCCAGCCGCCAAGCAAGATGCCCAGCACGCCGAAACCGTTCACGGCGATAATCAGGGGAATGCCTAGAGAAACATCGGCTACTACCAAGTCCTTGCTGAAGGGAATCAGGGCGCAGACCATGAAGGGGGCGATGAGTACAATCAGGGGTGCCGTATAGAACATCAGCTTGTCGGCACCGCTGGGGGCGTAGACTTCCTTGAAAAGCATCTTGATTACGTCGGCGATGGTCTGTAAGGTACCGTGCCAGCCAAGGCGCATGGGGCCAAGACGGCATTGTACGTGGGCGCAGACTTTGCGTTCCATGTAGATGAGGATAGGGGCCGAACCGATGTTTACGGCGCAGACGGCGATGATGCAGATGACGGCATTAATCAAAAAGGCGACAACACTGTCCAAAGTCTCGGACTGTAAAGCCTGGGGCAGGTAGGCGGTTACCTGGGGAACCAGGTTCCTGACAAAATCGCCGATAGGATTTGTAACGGAGGGAACAAACATAAACTACCTGTCAATCTCGGGAATCACGGGGTCCAAGGTGGCGAGGATGGTCACCAGGTCCGAAATCTTGTGGCCCTGGACCATCTTGTTGAGGGCCGCAATGTGGGGGAAGCTTGGACCGCGTGTGTGTATGCGGTAAGGCTTCTCGCCGGTAGTGGCGGCTACCACGTAGGTGGCGTACAGCCCCTTGGCTGTCTCGATTTCGCTGTAGTAGCGGCCCACCGGCAAACGCACCGGCTTTTCCTTGGCGCGCCAGGGTCCCTCTTTCGGGAAACGGTCCACGCATTGCCGCAAAATCTTCATGGACTCGTGGATTTCGGCGATACGCACCGTGTAGCGGTCGTAGCAGTCCCCGTTGTAGGTCACGGGCACCTCGAAGTCGAAGGAGTCGTAAATGCTGTAGGGGTTCGCCCGGCGCACGTCAAAGTTTACGCCGCTGGCCCTGAGCACGGGACCTGAGCATCCGTAGGCGATGGCGTCTTCCTTGGAGAGAATCCCTATGCCCTTGCTGCGCTCCAGAACAATGATGTTCTTGGAAAGGAACCGCTCGTAGTCCTTCATGGTATCTACCATGTGGTCAAGGAAAGCCTTGACTCTGGGAATAAACGTGTCGGGAACGTCGTAGCGTGATCCGCCCGGCCTAAAGAAGTTGGTGGTGAGTCTGGAACCCGTCACCTCTTCTAAAATGTCGTGGATCATCTCGCGTTCCTTGAAACCGTACAGCAGGCAGGTCTGTCCGCCCAGGTCGCCGCCGAAGCAGGCGAAGAACACCAGGTGGCTAGCGATACGGCCCAGTTCCTGCAGCATCACGCGGATATATTCCGCCTTCTCGGGAACGCCGATGTTCATGCCTTTTTCTAGGGCGATGACCACTCCCAGGTTGTTCTGGATGGCGGTAAGGTAGTCCTGACGGTCGCTCAAGGCGATGTACTGCAGGTAACTCATGGATTCGGCCTGCTTCTCCATACCGCGATGGATGTAGCCGAAGTGGGGGACCAGCTCCACGATGGTCTCGCCGTCCATACGGAGTGCTAGGCGCAGCGCTCCATGGGTACTGGGGTGCTGGGGCCCCATGTTGATGAAAAATTCTTCGGTGTTGGTTTCACGCTGGATGCGGAATCCCGGAGGAAGCATACCTGTCATACGGGCCTCCTGATCATTTCCGGGTGGGAAAAGTCTTTGCGCAAAGGGAACCCTACAAAATCATCATCCAAGAAGATGCGGCGCTGGTCGGGGTGGCCCACGAAATCGATACCGAACATATCGTAGACCTCGCGCTCCTTGAACTCTGCCGCCGGATACAGGTGACTGATGCTGGGGGCGTGGGCAAGGAGCGCCGTGGCCCGCTGCTCTTCGGGAATGGAAAAGTCCTTTTTTAGTTGCAGACAGAGGAACAGCTTGTGTCCGTGTTCCATGCTGCGGAACTGGGAGACTACATCAAAATGGTCGTCGTAGTCGATACCTACGATATCGATGAGGTAGTCCATCTTGAGGCAGGCTTCTTCCTTGATGAATTCCACCATGGGCAGGTAGTCTTCGGGAGTGACCATCACTTCTAGCGGGCGGTCCGCCGGCATGGCGGCCACCACGTCTTCCACAGGGTCTTCGCTGTGGGTGTGTACCGTTACCGCCGGGAACTTTTCCTTCAGTTTTGCGTAGATGTCGGACTGGGTAAGCCCCATGCGTTTGAAGGGAACGCGTTCCACTTCGGGAAAGTCCTCTTTCTTGATGCGGATGGGCTTGAAACTGGACTTGTAGTCGGGATTTTCTTCCTTGAACTTGGCCCTGGCTTCTGCCATTTCTTCGTCTTTCATCTCTTCCAGGGCGGCCCAGGTCTTGGCGGCTTCGCGGTAGCGGTCCATGGTGGACACGTCCTTGGGCTCGCCGACCTGCCAGGGGTTACGGCAGGTTTCCTTCAGGATTTTTTCACGAAGGGTCAAAAGCCCGTGGAAAAGGGCCTCGGGTCTGGGCGGGCATCCGGGGACGAACACATCTACGGGAATCAGGTTCTGGGCGCCACGGACTACGGAGTAGTTATCGTAGATGAAGGGCCCACCGCTGATGGTGCAGGCGCCCATGGCGATGGCGTACTTGGGACCAGGAATCTGCTCCCACAACATCTGGATGGCAGGTGCCATGCGGCGGGTGATGGTTCCCGCCAAAATAAACAGGTCCGCCTGTCTCGGAGAGCTGCGGAACACTTCACTTCCAAAGCGAGCGATGTCGTAGCGGGCCATGGAACTGCTCATCATCTCGATGGCGCAGCAGCTGGTGCCGTAGGTCAAGGGCCAAATGGAATTTGCGCGGGCCCAGTTCACCACGTAGTCGATGGCGTTCACGGCATACTTGCCGAGGGGGATAGGGTCCAGAATCTTTGGAGCTAAATTGATTATTCCCATTTCAGGATTCCTTTTTTCCAGGCGTAGGCGAGGCCGGAAACGAGAATGGCCATAAATATCACAAGGTCAATGATAACGACCGCAGGGGCGAGGGGCGTGTTCCCGGCCATGATTTCCTTGAAGTTCATGAGCACGGGATACAGGAACAAAGCTTCGATATCGAAAACCAGGAACAAAAGCGCGAACAGGTAGTAGCCCACCTTGAACTGGATGCGGGCGTTCCCGATGGTCTGCATGCCGCATTCGTAGGGGGCCATCTTGTTCTTGGTGTTCTTGGTACGGTAGCCCAGCAAAAGCCCGGTGACGGTAGCCGCCGCGGCGATGAAGGCACCCAAGAAGAGGAAAATTGATAATATGATGTATTCGGACATTTTTAGGTTGTAGGTTTTAGGTTATAGGTTGTAGGTTGCAGGTGAAATTACACGCACTTTGTGCGTCTGTATCAGGTGGCGAAACCACGTTTATAATCCTAACACCTAACACCTATTACCTTTCTAGTAGAAGTTCTGTAATTCCTGTATCGTTCCAAAGAGGGTGTTGCCTATCTGGAACCGTTCAACGATATGCCTTACCAGCTCTCGGAATTCCTTGATGGTGGCAAGGGACATGGCCGAAAGTTTTTCCTGGATAGAACTGACGAATCCCTTGTCCACCGGTTGCGCTTTCATACCCTGCATGTTCATGCCCCAGTCGTGGAGCATCTTGTCGGTGTCGATTCGGGCGATGATGTAGTGGGTGGTAGAAAGCAGTTCCCGCAAAAAGTGCACCAGGAAGATTTCTTCTTGCAGGATGCCCCAACGCTTGTCCTTGGAATACAGCGTGGCCTCTTCGGCCTTGCCGTAAAAGATGGCGGCCTGGGCGTATTCCAGGCAGGTGGTAATCAGGCGCTCATAGTGCTTGATTTCTTGTTGCAGGTGGGCGAACCATTCTTCGTCGAACTTGCCACCGGCGGCGCCGTTATAGTCGTTGGGCAACAGCGCCCTGAAGGCGTAATAGACCTCTTCGTAGTAGCGGTTCCGCATGCGGCAGTTGAAGGCCCTGTTCTTCAGGGTGTAGTCGCTATGGTGCAGGGGAGTCATCATGATTTTTTAACCTCCCGCACGCCGCTAATCTGCTGGATCTTGTAGGTGACGGAATCCACCTGCTCCTTGCGGAAGGCCTTGAATTCCATACGGATCCTGCCGGAGGACTGCTTGCTTACGACGCTCATCTGGTCCAGGAACAGGTTTTCGTCCTTGATGACCTTCAGCACGTCGAAGGTAATGTTCTTGCGGTTGTCTGTCTCCACGATCAGGTGGGTGGTGAAGGGCTCCGAAAGGTCCGGGCTCCACTGTACCGGAATCTGCTGTTCTGCAGGGAAATCCTTGAGGCAGGGGCACTTGAGGGAGTGCACCTCGATGCCCACCTGTGGCCGCATGATTCCCACAATCTTGTCGCCGGGCACGGGTCCGCAGCAGCTGGCGAAATGCACCACCAGGTTGGTCTCCTGGCCGATTTCCAGGGGCATGTCGTCTTGGACGGGGCTCTTCTTGTCCTTGTTGAAGGTGGGGAAAAACCGGAGGGCCGATGCTTCCTTGGAAATGTTCTCGCCGCCGTTCAAGAAACGATGGATGTCCTGTAGGGGGAGTTCTCCCTGGCCCAGCCGCTCGTAGAAGGTCTCGATGTTCGGTGTGCCGAAATGCTTTGCGGTACTTTCGTCCGAAGGATACTGGTCCTTTTCCATCTTGGAGACCCGCAGTTCACGGGTCCAGATTTCACGGCCCAGGTCTCTGGCCTGTTGCAGCATGCTGGTCTTCATCCACTTGCGCAGTTCCTGCTTGGCCTTGGTGGTGGTCACCATCTCCAGCCATTCCGGGCTGGGCTCCTGGGTGGGACTTTTCAGCACCTGGATGGTGGCCCCGTGGGGCACGGGCTTGTCCAGACTTACCACCTCGTCGTTGATGCGGGCCCCTATGCAGTGGAGTCCGAGCTCCGTATGTACAGCAAAGGCAAAGTCCAGCACGATAGCCCCGTCGGGCAGTTCGATGGAATTTCCCTTGGGTGTGAACACCACGATTCCCTCGGGTTTCAGGTCCACCTTCAAAAAGTCCAGGTATTCGCGGCTGTCCGAAATTTCGGACTGGAGCTTGACCATGTGGTCCAGCCAGGCAAGTTCTTCGCCCTCGTGCTGGGTTTCCAGCTTGTAGGCCCAGTGGGCGGCAAAGCCCTTCTCTGCCGTCAGGTCCATGTCCTTGGTGCGGATCTGGACTTCCACCATCTTGTTTTCGGGTCCGATGACCGTGGTATGGATACTCTGGTAAAGGTTCGGCTTCGGGGTGGCGATGTAGTCCTTGAAGCGGCTCTGGAGGGGCGGCCACAGGTTGTGGACATAGCCCAGGGCCAGGTAGCATTCGGGAATGGTATCCACGATAATGCGGATGGCGAAAATGTCGAAGATGTCCTCGAATTCGCAACCCCGTGCAATCATCTTGTTGTAGATGCTGTAAATGTTCTTGGTGCGGCCCTGGATGGTGCAGTCGAAATCTTCTAGGGCGAGCTTGATCTGCAAGGGCCCGATGACGGACTGAATGTACTTTTCCCGGGCTTCCTTGTTCTCGATAAGGGCATCTACTAGCTTCTGGTACTCTACCGGGTTCACGTACTTGAAGCTCAGGTCCTCCAACTCCGTCTTGAGCTTGTACAGGCCGAACCGGTGGGTGAGGGGCACGTAGATGTCCAGGGTCTCCTGGGCGATGATTTTCCGCTTTTCGGGCTTCATGTACTGCATGGTCCGCATGTTGTGGATGCGGTCTGCAATCTTGATCATGATGACCCGGGGGTCTTTCGCCATGGCGGTAATGAGCTTGCGGTAGGTTTCCGCCTTGCGGGCGGTCTTGCTCTCTTGCTGGGCGGCGGTAATTTTTGTGACGGCGTCCACCATGAAGGCGGTATCGTCGCCGAATTTTTCAGAAATTTCGCTCAGGGTGTGGGGCGTGTCCTCTACCACGTCGTGGAGCAGCCCCGCAAGCACCGTGGCCTGGTCCTGTTTCAGGTCCGAAAGGATCTTGGCCACCTCGTAGGGGTGTTCGGTATAGGGCATGCCGCTCTTGCGGTACTGGCCGCTGTGGGCCTCTGCAATAAAGACAATGGCATTCTCCAGGATCTCGCGGTTCAGGGCGGGATTCTTCTTGATAAGCACATCTACAATGTGCTTCTGGTTGGATGTCAGTTCCTGTACTGCCATTATCTACAATTTATTATAAAATTTGGCAGAAAAACGGCAATTTTTGGAATATAAGCCAAAAATAAGGTATTTGATATTATACCACGGCCTTGGTTTTCCAGCGGCCGCTTTTCCAGCGCCAGAAGTTGGCGATGGAGCGGTAAAATTCGTCGCTGGCCATGCCGAGCCAGAGTCCCGCCAGCCCAAGTTTCAGGCCGAAGGCCAGGAACAGTGCTGTACCCACGCCCAGGGTCCACATCATGGCGCTGCCCACGATGGCGGGGAACTTGGAATCCCCTGTGGCGCGGAGGGCCGAAGTGATGATGAAATTCACCGCCTTGAAGGGCTGTAGCGCCACGTCGCACCAGAGGCAGATGCAGCCCAGGCGTATCACTTCGGGATTCTGCGTAAAGATGCCGATGAGGTGTTCGCCGCTGAGGGCCACCAGTATAGAGAAAATCAGTCCGCTGATACTCCCGATGATAAAGGTGCGCTTGATTTGATTTGAAGCACGGTCGTACTCATGGGCGCCTACCAGGTGGGCCACCAGAATCTGGTTTCCGCTACCCAGGCCGATTCCCAAGATGCAAGACACCGCAGAGAAGTTCCCCGCAAAGACGCGGGCGGTCATGGCGGTAGTGCCAACATAGACTACCATGGCGGTAATGAACACCTGGAAAAGCTGGAAACTGATGGGTTCTGCGGCTGCGGGTAGCCCGATTCGAATCCAGTCGGGGAGAATCACCCTGGAGCGGACCAGGTCCCGCTTCTGCGTGACGTGGTGGACCTTGAACCTTAGCACAATCCAGAGCATCAGGGAAGCGAGCCCCCAGGAGATGGCGGTGGCTAGGGCCACGCCGTAAACGCCCATCTTGGGGAGGCCGAAAAGCCCTTCCAAGAAGATGTAGTTCAGCACGGCGTTGCTTGCGATGGTAAGCACGTTGCTGATCAGGTTCCAGATGGTAAGGCCGTGGGTGGCGATTAAGGCGATGAGGGTGGCCTGCAGGGCCCGGAAGGCAAAGCCGAAGGCCACCACGGAAAGGAACTGGTTTGCGTACAATGCCGGGTCGTCGGTAAGGCCCATCAGGGAGACGATGGTGCCCGAAAGGGGAAACACCAAGAGCGTGATGGAAATGCCGAGTAAAAAGCTGCCCACAAGTACCAGGGTCTGTGTAGTCCTGGCGTGGCTACCTTGCCTTGCACCGATGTACTGGGAGGTAATGCTTGCGCCCGCTTGGGAAAACGCGTGGAGGGCGGTAAAGATGGTGGCGATGATGGGCATTAACGCGCCTACGCCGGCGGCTGCCGTTTCCGATGTGCGGGAAAGAAACCAGCTGTCCATCATGGGCTGGAAAATCCCGACGGCAAAGGTCAGGATAAGTGGCCAAGAAAGACTGATAAGGGAACGGTCCTTGACTTGTTTTCCAGTCATGGGCCCAATTTTAGCAATTTGGAGGGCGTTTCGCTAGGGTTTTTCGGGAGAGGTGTTTGCTCTTGTAAACAGGCTCTTCAACTGCTTGCGGGATTCCCGTCGGGCGAGGGCTTCTTCGAAACGGCGCTTTTCTTCGTCGGTTTCGGGGATTACCTGGGCAATACCGGTGGGCTTGCCCTTGCTGTCCAGGGCGGCAAAGGTCATGTAGGCGTGGCAGATGTCGTAGGTCTCGGTCTGCTCCAGGGGAGTGCCCGTCACCTTGACGCCTATTTCCATGGAAGAATTGAACACCCGGTTGATGGAGGCCTTGATGTCGAGAATCATGCCCACTTCTGCAGGCCTAAAAAAGCGGACACCGTCGATGCCTACGGTAGTCACGCGGCCTTCGCAGTGCCTGCGGGCGGCAATGCAGGCAGCCTTGTCCAGAAGCCCCATCAGGTAGCCCCCGAAGGCGATTCCGTAAGAATTGGAGTCGCCCGGGTGGACGATGTCGTGGGTGACGGTGGCGGATTCTTTGACAGTCTTGGGTGCTTTTTCCATGTGGAGAAATATAGATTTTTGTAAATTGCGGTCAAAGAGGTTGTTATGAAAGTTTTTGTGACAGGTGTAGCAGGCCAGCTTGGCCACGACGTGATGAACGAACTGGCAAAGCGCGGTTACGACGGGGTAGGGAGTGACATCGCTCCCGCTTATGCGGGTGTGCAGGATGGCTCTCCCGTGACCAGAATGCCCTACGAATCGCTGGACATTACCAATGCGGCCGCGGTAGAAGATGTGCTGAACCGGGTAAAGCCCGACGTAATCGTCCATTGCGCCGCCTGGACGGCCGTGGATCTGGCCGAAGATGAGGACAAGCGGGAAAAGGTTTTTGCCATCAACGCCCGCGGTACAGAAAATATCGCCAAGGTCTGTAAGCAGGTTGACGCCAAGATGGTCTATATTAGCACGGATTACGTCTTTGACGGCCAGGGTACAGAACCCTGGAAGCCCGACTGCAAGGATTACAAGCCCCTGAACGTTTACGGACAGTCTAAGTTAGAGGGGGAACTTGCGGTTAGCGGTCTCTTGGAAAAGTACTTCATTGTCCGTATCGCCTGGGTATTCGGCCTCAACGGCAAGAACTTCATCAAGACCATGCTGAACGTGGGCAAGACTCACGATAGTGTGCGGGTGGTGAACGACCAGATTGGAACGCCGACCTACACCTACGACTTGTCCCGCCTTCTGGTGGATATGATCGAGACGGAAAAATACGGCTATTACCACGCCACCAACGAGGGCGGCTATATCAGCTGGTACGATTTTACCAAGGAAATCTACCGCCAGGCTGGGCTTTCTACTGTTGTGAATCCCGTGACCACGGCAGAATACGGCCTAAGCAAGGCGGCCCGCCCCTTCAACAGCAGGTTGGACAAGTCCAAACTGGTAGAGGCGGGTTTCAAACCGCTCCCTACCTGGCAAGACGCCTTGAGCCGGTATTTAAAAGAACTGGAATAAAAAAAGCCGTCCTTTTCGGGACGGCTTTTTGATGTTTGCAATAGCGGGCTGGCTATGATGTCATCCCCGCGAAGGCGGGCGGACAGCTCTTAGCACTTTAGCGCTTAGTGCGCATGGCCACCAAGGTGGGGATCTTCAATTACACACCCTTGGCCAAGATCTCACCAATCTGCACGGCGTTGAGAGCGGCGCCCTTGCGGATTTGGTCACCGGTGAGCCACAGCGTGTTGCTGTTGTCGTCGGCCAGGTCCTTGCGGATACGGCCAACGAACACGTTGTCCTTGCCGGCGCTTTCCAGCGGCATGGGGTACACGTAGTTCTGCGGGTCGTCCTTGAGGGTCACGCCCGGAGCATTCTTGAGGGCATTGCGGATTTCTTCCACGGAAACCGGACGCTCGGTCTCGAACCACACGGATTCGGAGTGGGAACGCAGCGAGCTCACGCGCACGCAGGTGGCGCTGGTACGCACATCGGAGTGCATGATCTTGCGCGTTTCGTTGAACATCTTCATTTCTTCCTTCGTGTAGTCGTTTTCCGTCATCTTGTCGATCTGCGGAATCACGTTGTAGGCGAGCTGGAAGGGGAACTTCGCGATGTGGGTGGTGGTGCCCGTCTCGATGATGTCCTTGTACTGCTGCTTCAGTTCTTCCATGGCGATGGCGCCTGCGCCGCTGGCACTCTGGTAAGAGGAAATGTGAATCTTCTTGATGTGAGAAATCTTCTCGATGGGGTTGAGCACCACGACCATCATGATGGTCGTGCAGTTCGGGTTCGCGATAATGCCCTTGCCGCCATTTTCAGCCTTGTAGAGCTTGATGTCTTCGGGGTTCACTTCGGGCACGACCAGAGGAACCTTCGGGTCCATGCGGAAGAAGCTGGTGTTATCGACCACCACGGCACCGTTTTCGACGGCGATGGGGGCGAATTCCTGGGAAATCGCTGCACCGGCGGAGCTGAGCACCAGGTCGATACCCTTGAAAGAATCCTTGTTCAGGACTTCGCACTTGAGGGTTTCGCCCTTGAACTTGAATTCCTTGCCCGCGCTACGTTCGGAAGCGAGGAGCTTGAGGCTCTGCAGCGGGAAGTTGCGTTCCTCGAGGATGGAGAGAATTTCCTGGCCGACGGCGCCGGTTGCGCCCATGATGGCTACGTTGCGAATCATAATTAACCTTTAGTTTTCTTCTGGTTGTTCTTTGTAGTTTGTAAGGAGTCCCTGGATGGCCGCGATAAAGCGGTCCAGGAAAATCTTGGATTGACCCAACTGTTCCTTCGCCTGCTGTAGCTGAGTTTTTTGATCAGCTGCATTTTCTTGAAGGGTGTAGGTGTAGAGGGAATAGGCCGCAAGACGCAGGCTTTCGGTGGCCTGAATCAGCTCGGCATGGGCTTCGCTGGACTCGTGGGGGTGGAAAAGGCCCAAGGCCTTCTTGTTGATGGCCATGGCGTTGTTGCTGATGGCAAGGGCCTTGCGGCTCCACTCTTCGCGGTCTGCTTCTGAAATGTTTGGCGGCAGCTTGCCGAAACCGTTGATGGCCGATTCCACCTCTTGCATACGCTTCATGACGATGCGGGACTCGTCCATGTAGCTTTCCAGTCGGGCCTTTGCACCTTCGGTGAGGGTGGCGGGCTTTGCAGGCCGTTGGCCCTGCACGTTTTCGCCTGTTGCGCCAGAGTTCTTGATCTGGGTTCCGGTCACCTTGCTTTTTGTAGCCTTGGTCGGAGTCCCATTCTGGAACGAGGTGATGTAGTCTTGGTACATGGCGTTCTGGGCGGCAATGTCAGCAGCGGAATACTGGGAGGTAATGACCAATGTAGGTCTATCCCAGTAAGAAATCCCGACAATTCCTGCAAGCATCAGCACGGCAAAAAGGATGTTTGCCACCTTCGCAGGAGTCTCGTCGCTCTTGATTACGTAGAGAATCGCAAAAAAGAACAGGCTCCCGAAGGCAAGCAGAAGCCCGCCGTCGTTGTTGTAGGCAATGAAGGAATTCTTGGTAAAGTAGAACAGGCAGTCCAGGACAACGACGATGAGGGACAAGAACGCCCCCGCCAGTTTCTGGCTGCGGTATTCCGAGGCTGCCGTCTGCAATATGGTAATGAACGTGACTCCCAGGGGGAGCACGTACATCAGGGCAATTTCAGCTACGTCCGAGTTCATGGGCTAGAAGGGGAGGTCAGAGCCGTCGTCTTCGGGCATGGGGGCGTCGTATGCCGGAGCGCCACCCTGAGGCTGGCTGTAGTTGTTGGAGCTGCCCTGGTAGGAGTTGCCACCCTGGTAAGAGGGAGAACCGCCCTGGGTGCGGGGACCCAGCAGCTGGAATGTGTCCATGTTGACTTCGGTAGCGTAGCGCTTCTGGCCGTTCTGGTCGGTCCAGCTGCGGTTGGTAAGGGTGCCCTCTACATAGAGGCTCATGCCCTTGTGCACACCAAGCTGCTCGATGATATCGGCAGTTTTACCCCAACCCACAATGTTGTGCCAGTCGGTCTGTTCCTTCTGTTCACCGTTGTTGTCGCGGTAGCGACGGCTGGTGGCGAGGGAGAAGGATACACGCTTGCGTCCACCGGTCTGGCTCATGCGGAATTCGGGGTCCTTGCCAATATTGCCAATAAGCATCACTTTGTTCAAATAAGCCATAATTTATCCTTTGCTTTTTTTGTTTACGGGCAAAAAATAAAAAAATCGCCTTGTCAATTTTGTCATTTTTGGGGGAATATTCCCCTCTGGGGTAAAAATTCCTTAAACCAGCCTTTAGAAAGCCCTTTCTTGAAACGGCAGCCCATTCCCTAACTCTTAATTCTTAATTTTTAACACATCTTGTAAACCTTCATTTCCACATTCCTAACCCCACACACCTCACTGCCGAAAGCTTAACTGTTTCTTAGTCCTGGATCCTTCGCTGTCGCTCAGGATGACACGCTTTGAGACCCGCACTCCTAGATTCTTGCCCCTAACACCTACTACCTATAACCTACTACCTATTACCTAACCACTAACCACTAATCACTAATCTATGGTCTCTCTCGCACTCTCCCGTTTCGAAAAAACTTTCCCCGCAAGCCTCAAGGGCAAACGCCTCGGCGCCGTCCTGCACCCGGCATCAGTTCTCCCGGACCTGCATTACACTCTCGACCTTCTCAAGGAATACGACGGCAAGCTGTTCAAACTTTCGGCGCTCTTTGGCCCGCAGCACGGCATCAAGGGCCACACCCAGGACAACATGATCGAGTGGGAGGGCTACACCGACCCCGAACTGGGCATTCCCGTCTATAGCCTGTACGGCGAACACCGCGAACCCACCCCCGAGATGCTCAGCCACGTAGATATGATGCTTGTGGACTTGCAGGACGTTGGCGCCCGCTACTACACCTTCATCTGGACGCTGTTCCTTTGTATGAAAGCCTGCGAGAAGGCCGGAATCCCCGTCATCGTGGTGGACCGCCCGAACCCCATCAACTGTATCGATGAAGAAGGCCCGGTGCTGGACTTGAATTACACGAGTTTTGTGGGCCTGCACAGTATCCGTACCCGCCACGCGAAGACCATCGGCGAACTGGCTGTTCAGTTCAAGGAAGAACGCTTCCCCAAGTGCGAACTTTACGTACTTGGTATGGAAGGCTATGACAAGAAAATGTGGTACGACCAGACGGGACTTCCGTGGATTCTGCCGAGCCCCAACATGCCCACCCTCGATACCGCAATCGTTTACCCCGGCATGTGCCTTTTCGAGGCCACCAACGTGAGCGAAGGCCGCGGTACCACGCGCCCCTTCGAAATTTTCGGTGCGCCGTTTATCGATGCGGTTAAGCTCTGCAAGTACATGAACGGTTTGAAATTGCCCGGCGTTTATTTTCGCGAGAACTACTTCCAGCCCACGTTCCACAAGGGAGCGGGCCAGATTTGCGGCGGTGCGCAGATTCATGTGCTGGACCGCGACAAGTTCCGCAGTTTCGATATGGCTGTGAAACTTTTGCAGTACATTTTCAACGAGTACCCGAAGGATTTCGCCTGGAAACAACCGCCCTACGAATACGAATTCAAGAAGTTGCCCATCGACATTCTGCTTGGCAACGGCACATTCCGCAAGGAATTTATCGAAAGTAGTATTTAGAGAATAGGGACTAGGATCTAGGGACTAGGGCTCGCTTTCCACCAGTTTCTCAAACTCTTCTACCGGCAGGGGCTTTGCAAAGTAGTATCCCTGGAACAGGTTACAGCCCATCTCGTTCAGCATGCTGTATTGCTCGATGGTTTCCACACCTTCGGTAAGTGAGAACAGTCCCAGTTCTTCGGAAAGCTTAATGACATTGCGGAGAATCGTTTTGGAGCGCTTGTTTTCCTGCGCGCTGCTCAAGAATTTCATGTCGATTTTAAGACCGTCCAAAGGCATGTCCTTGAGCTGGTTTAGCGACGAGAAACCGCTTCCGAAATCATCCATTTCCAGGATGAAGCCGGCCTTGCGGAATTTATCCAGGATGGCAATGCGGTTTTCTACGTCGGTCATCATGACGCTTTCGGTAATTTCTACACGTAGCCTAGATGCGTCAATCCTGTACTCTTTTACGAGGGCCATGATTTCGGCGTAAACGTCCATGAAGTAGAAATCCTTGGGCGAAATGTTGATGGAAATAAACAGGTCGGATTTTTTCCCGGTCCAGGAGGCGATTATTTCGCAGGCGCACCGCCAGATGTACTTATCTACTTCGGCTATCATGCCGTTCCGTTCAAAGACGGGGATAAACTTGATGGGCGGCATGAACCCTTCGTCTGGGTGGATCCAGCGGACTAGGGCTTCCGAGCCGATAATCTTCCCGTCTTTATCTACGATGGGCTGCAGGTATGGCCGCAGTTGTTTTTCGTTGATGGCTTTTTCCAGCTGTGCCGAAATTTTCTGGTCCCATAGCACCTGGTCGCGCATTTGGTCGTCGTAAACGGCTACGTGCCTGTTGAACTCTCCCTTGACGGTGTTCAGGGCCACATGGGCGCGGTCGATCATAATAGAAACGTCGATGCTAGGGTCGGTGATTTTGTACAGGCCGACATGAATCAAGATGTTGTGTTCCACGGAGCCGTTAGAAAGGACAAACTTTGAAATTTGCTTTTCAATCATCTTTATCCTTGGGTCCGCCGAGGTAAAGCAGATGCCAAAGGCGTCGCCGGTCAGGCGGCCATAGATCCAGTCGCTGGTAGAGTGCACGTTGAGCCACTTCGCTATTTTCTGGAGCACGAAATCGCCCATGTCTTTCCCGAAAATGTCGTTTATAATCTTGAAATCCTTGATGTCGAAATAGGCAATCCAGTAGGGGATTTCGGATTTCTGTGAAAGCCGCTCCTTGATTTCTTCGAAAAGGGCATCCTTGTTGAGCAGTCCCGTAAGCTTGTCGTGGGTGGCATTGTATAGCTCTTGCTGGAGCTGTTGTTCGGATTCCGTGTTGTCCTGGATACTGAAAAGCGAACCGATGGTTCTGCCCTTGAAATCGGTAAGCTCTTGCTTTTTTAGGCCATAGTATCTGGCGTTTTCGTTGGAGCCTACAACGGCCTTGGATGTCCATTCGGATTCTTTTTTGTCGAAATCTTCAAACATCTTGCTTAGAATCGCCGTCGCATTTTCGATGTATTCCGCCTTGAGCTGCACAAGTTTTAGTCCCTGTTTGTTTGCCCAGAAACAGCGGCCGTTGTTGTCGAAGAAAAACAGTGCCTCCGAAAGGGAAGAGGCCACGTTGACCAGCATTCGGTCCAAGACCTTGAACGGTCGGTAAATGACGGCAAAATAGAAGAGGATGACGCCGAAAGCGCCGAGCCCCACCATGGAATGGTCAATTAAAATTCTTGAAAAAATGCAATAGGATTGCCATGCGCCGGCAAGGAGCATTGTCAACAGGATCACGTAATACTTTTCGGCATAAATTCTTGGAACGCGGATAGTCTTTACGGCAAAAAGGCCCATAGAAATGAATAGGGTCATATAGACGGCAAAGCGGTGGTAGATTTGGCCCATGTAGGGAATAAGGCGGTAGTATAGGGACCCGTCCACCACGATGGACTCGATGCCGAAAGCCTGATTCAGGAAAGGATTGAGGGAAAGTTGAACGATGTCAGCCGTGAGCAGGATATAGACCAGGTGGCTTCTCCAGTTCCGTTTCCAGGAAACGTTGCAGTAGGCCATGGAAAAGTCTATCAGGGAGAATGCCATCAGGTCCATGCCGATGACATAGGTGTAGCACCCGATAGTGGAGGCGAATTCGTTTTGGGAGAGCAGAAGAATCAGGTTGCCGATAACGGGTAGCAGCAGCGAAAAGCAAAGAATGGAAACGGACTTGCCGATGGGTTTGCCAGATTTACGTGCGTAAACCGCGCAGATAAAGAGCGCTAAGATTAATAAGGTGAATATGACAGAAAAAAATATTCTCATTGCTCCAGATTCCACGCTTTTCTAGCGATTCTTATAGCAAAGATACACTTGAAAACGGGAAAAATTCATTTATTCTGAAAAATTGTGCATGAATGTGCCTAAAACATATTCCAAGTTGGAATGATACAAGGTAAAGTAGATGAAAAATTGGCTTTTTCGACAAAAAATTGTATAATTTGGGCTAGATACAACTGTTTATAATTGAGGTTTTTATGACAAATCCTGTTAACGGAAAATTTGAAATGCCCGCCCTCCCGTATGCGGCGGCGGACCTGGCCCCGGCCCTCAGCGCCGAAACCATCGAGTTCCACTATGGCAAGCACCTGCAGACCTACCTGAACAACCTGAACGCGGCGCTTCCGGGCAGTGCCTTCGAAGGCAAGTCCCTCGAAGACATTGTGAAAACCTCCGAAGGCGGCGTTTTCAACAACGCGGGCCAGTTCCTGAACCACTCCATGTATTTCTTGCAGTTTGCCGCCCCGAAGGCTGGTAACGCTCCGACGGGCAAAATCGCCGATGCCATCGCCCGCGACTTTGGCTCCTTCGAGAAGTTCCAGGAAGAATTCCAGGCAAAGGGTGCGGGTCTCTTCGGTTCCGGCTGGGTCTGGCTCTCCGCCGATGCAAGCGGCAAGCTCGTGATTACGCAAGAAGGCAACGCCCAGAACCCGCTCACCAAGGGTCTCAAGCCGCTCCTCACGTTCGATGTGTGGGAACACGCCTACTACATTGACTACCGCAACCGCCGTCCGGACTACTTGAAGGCTCTCTGGAGTATCGTCAACTGGGACGTGGTGAACAAACGACTGGGGTAAATTGCGGACTCCCAAAACTCGGACGGAGCATTTATGGACAATGAACTGACGCTTCTGATAGGGAAGGACGAGAAGATTCTCTATGCCGGCAAGCCCGACAAGAGGTGCTTCATTTTTGAATGCATCTTCAATCCGTTGCTCCCGTTCGCGATTGTTTGGGGGCTGTTCGACATGTTCTTTATAGGGGCTGCTTTCTCTTCGGACAAGGCGGACGAGGCTGCCTTCTTTCTCGTCCCGTTCATGGCGCTGCACATGATGCCGGTTTGGATTTACCTGGGCGGGGCGCTGCTTTCGTTCAGACGGTACCGCAATACGGCCTACATTGTCACGGACAAGGCCATCTATGCTTCCGGCGGAATCTTCGCAAGAACATACAAGTCAAAACCCTTCGCGGAGCTTTCGCACGTAGATTTGCACCGCGGCATTTTTGATCAGTGGTTTGGCGTGGGCGATATCATCACGACCTCGGCCCAGGCGAACCCGGCGACGCTGAACGGGCGTAGAACATCTACCAACGCGGGTATTTCTATTGACAGCATCGCTAATTATGCGGAAGTGTACAAGCTTGTGAAACAGCTGCAAGAAGATATCTACACCGACGTGATGTACCCCAATGATTTGCGTCCTTCAGAAAATCACGGGTATAAATCGAAGTATATGCGCTAAGGCTTGATGGTTATAGGAGTTCCGTCCTTGACGGCATCGTAAATTTCTTCGATTTCGTCGTTGGTGACGGCGATGCAGCCGGCGGTCCAGTCTTTCCACCTGTGCCAGAATTTAAAGAGAAACGCAGGAACTTTGTTCGGATAGCCGTGAATCATGATGTCGCCGCCGGGTTCGTAATTGCCTTCTTTTGCGGCCTTGATTTGCTCTGCGTTCGGGTACGAAATCTTCAGCGATAAATGGAACTTGCTTTTGGGGTTGTGAAGCACGATGGTGTAGTCGCCTTCGGGTGTCTTGTTGTCACCTGACTTGACCTTCGCTCCCACGGGATTCTTGCCCAGCGAAATCCTATATGTCTTGACGACGTTCTCGCCGCTTCGCAAGTGCATCTGGCGTTTTGCCTTTTCAACGAGAATGTTGTTGATGGGTGAGGTGAGCATGAGTTTCTGAATCCTGTCCGCCCTAAAACTTGGAGTAATTCCGACCGACCTCTTTTTTTTGTAGATGTCGTTATCGAATTAATGAAATGATATTTCTTCGGTTGTACAGAATTCGAGCAACTGTTATTGTTTTGGAGTTTTCGTCAACCCAATAGAATACGGAATAGTTCTGTACGACCATCTTTCTGAAGTCGTGTTTTAGTGGCTTTATAGGGGTGTAGGCTGGCTGTGAATATGGAAAATCGGCTAATGAGTCAATGTCGCCAACGATGCGCTCAACAAGCTCCGTTGCGGCTTTGGGCATCCCGAATTCGTTAGAAATGTGTGCGATCGCACTCTTCAAATCGGACAGGGCTAAGGGTAGATATTCTACTCTGTAGTTCATACAGCGGTAAGTTGTCCGATTTCTTTTAGGATTTCTTCTGAAGTATATCTTTTGGTGGATTCCTGTGCCTGCAGTTCGGCCTCGTGCAACTTGGCGTAGATTTCATTTTCAATTTGAAAATGGGCGAACGCTTCCATGCTCATAAGAACCATGTCGCCATAGCCGTCTTTAGTCAAGAACACAGGCTGTCCAGATTCGTGGACGGTCTTGGAAATGTCTTCGAGACAATCTTGCAAGTCTGAAACGGGTCTTATGGCATTCATATAAACCTCACCGGTATAAGCATAATATATAAAATTTTGCGAGAAAGGGCAGGGGGAAGCCTCCCCACCACCTAAAGGTGGCCATGTACACTAAGGCCTAAAGGCCAAGTGTCCAAAGGTCGCTACAGCCTTGCCCTTCTGTCACCCTGGAGCGGATCGATAGGGCCCATGGCAAGTCTTCCGCTTCCCCTTCGCCTAGGGCTCCGCCCTAAAACCCGAAATCAGATGCTGTAGAGATAGCCGCAAAGCTCAAGGCCGAAATGGTGTAGGGTAGGGTTGCGTGCTAAAGTTCTCTGCTTATAAAGAGCTGCTACAAGACAGTAGACGCATCTGTGCATCAGTAAACATACAAAAAGTCCGAAAAATAGCCAAGTGCCCAATTCGACCCCATTGTGGCGTTCTAGCTTAATTAGATGTAGATTATGTAGAGTATATACAGTATTAGGATTACTGCACCAATGATGGCAACGGCTAAGAACAAAAGATACGCACTAAGGATTAATGAAAAACAACCTTTGAATAGCTGTTCGATATAAGAGAGAATTTTCGAACGTTTATTACCACAATAGGGACAAGTCCATTCGTTAAACCGAATTGTGTTAAAGCATTCTCGGCAACATATGGTAAAATAAAGTGGAGATAACTCGGCTTCGCAATGCGGGCATTGTGTAGCATTGCTAGAAACATATGTTCCGCATTTGGGACATTGAATTAGAGCCATGTTTCCGCCTTTTTGCTAAAGTTTTGCTTTGCTTACAATATAAGTTTTATCTCTGCTCATAAAGAACATTATAAGACTTACTACCTTAATATACCTTTATTTATACGTGTTCGCAAGCGTTTTGGTTTGCTGTAAAAGAAAAAAAGCCCAGGCTTTGAACCTGGACGCTTTTTTCTTTAGACGAAAGAACGCTTCGCTTTAGACGATAGACGAAAGATCTTTGAGAAAAATCTATCGTCTTTCGTCTTTAGTCTTTCGTTTATTTAAGGAACTGCATATACGGCAGCTTGCTTGCAAGTTCCTGCACCTTGTCGGCGTTGGCCATGAGGGCGGAGCGTGCGTGCCAGGAGCCGTCGAGGAACTGACCGCGGGGGCCGTCGGCAAGCGTGAGCTCGATGGTTTCGTCGCCCATCTTGAGCGTACGGCTTTCGGTGCTCGTCACGAGTTCTTCGCTCGGGTGAGCTTCGATCCAGGCGAGGATCTTGTCGGCCACTTCGTGGCTCACCTTGTAGCAAGGAACGCCAATAGCCACACAGTTACCGAAGAAGATTTCGGAGTAGCTTTCGGCGATGATGGCACGGATGCCCCAGCGCTTCAGAGCCTGCGGAGCGTGTTCACGGCTGGAACCGCAACCGAAGTTCTGGTTCGAAACGAGAATGGAGCCGTTCTTGTAGGCCGGATCGCGGAACGGGTGGACCTTGCCCTGAGCGGCGAGGCCAGCGATATCGTCGGCAAAGGCGTTGTCGCCGAGGCCTTCGAACGTGACGCACTTGAGGAAGCGTGCCGGGATGATACGGTCAGTGTCG
>CACXMH010000016.1 GCA_902768715.1 Fibrobacter succinogenes
GGAACGATTGAGCTCCCGTTTGCGCTCCCTACGGCGGTGGCGGGCATCGCGCTTACGGCGCTCACTGCGGATACGGGCCTTATAGGCGGCTTTTTCGCGAATTTCGGCATCAAGATTGCGTTTACGCGCATCGGCATCACGGTGGCGCTGGTGTTTATCGGCATTCCGTTCGTGGTGCGAGCGGTGCAGCCGGTGCTCGAAAAGCTGGACCCCGCTTACGAAGAGGCTGCGGGGGTGCTGGGCGCAAGCCGTACAAGGATTTTCTGGAAGGTCATCTTGCCGGAACTGATTCCCGCCATCTTTACGGGTTTCGGGCTCGCTTTCGGGCGCTGCCTCGGCGAATACGGTAGCGTCGTGTTTATAGCGGGCAACATGCCATACGAAACCGAAATTGCGCCGCTCATCATCATGTCGGAACTTCAGGAATACGACTATTCCAGCGCAACGACGATCGCCCTCGTGATGCTGGTGGCATCGTTCATTACGTTGTTCCTGGTGAACGTGGTGCAGAACAGGAACGCCAAGATTCTCAAGGGAGGTAGCTAATGAGTGCAGTTACGCAGAGCGGGCTACATCGCGATACGAAAGGCTCAAAACTTGTCAGGTATTCGCTGATCGGCATTAGTCTACTTTTCGTCTTCTTGATGCTTATTCTCCCGCTGATTACGGTGATTACCGAAGCGTTCAAGCAGGGTTTTGCGGTGTACAGCAAGGCGGTTGCCGACGATTACACCATCAAGGCGATACTCCTTACGCTGGAGGCCTCGTTTTTTGCTGTCGCCATAAATACGGTCTTTGGCTTGTGTGCCGCCTGGAGCCTCACGAAGTTCAAGTTCAAGGGCAAAAAGATTCTCGCGACGCTCATTGACTTGCCGGTGACGGTTTCGCCGATTATTGCGGGTCTCATTTTCTTGCTCACGTTCGGTCGCCAGAGCCCGATTTTCCCGCTGTTGCAGGATGCCGACATCAAGATTGTCTTCGCGGTGCCGGGAATTGTGCTTGCGACGATATTTGTCACATTCCCGTTCATTTCCCGCGAACTGATTCCGGTGCTGGAATCGCAGGGAACCGACGAAGAGGAGGCCGCGGCGCTCATGGGAGCAAAGGGCTTCACGATTTTCAGGCGCATCACCTTTCCGCATATCAAGTGGGCTTTCCTTTACGGCGTGGTGCTTTGCGCGGCGCGCGCCATGGGCGAATTCGGTGCGGTGTCGGTGATTTCGGGCCACCTGCGCGGAAAGACGAACACGCTTCCGCTCCATGTGGAAATCCTTTTTAACGAGTTCCAGTACGTGCCCGCATTTGCGGTGGCGTCGATACTGGTAATGCTTGCCATTCTCATTCTGGTTGCTCGAAGCGTCATTGAACATAAGGGAAGAAAGAAATAGCCTTGAAAAAAGATCCCCGCCTGCGCGGGGATGACGATTATGAAATAGGAGATTTTATGTACGTCGAACTCAAACATATCAACAAGTATTTCGGAAATTTCAAGGCCTCGGACGATGTAACTGTCGGCATCGAGAAAGGCAAGCTGATTGGCCTTCTGGGCCCGAGCGGTTCGGGCAAGACGACGATTCTCCGCATGATTGCGGGGCTCGAAAACCCGGACAGCGGCGAAATCATCATCGACGGGAAGGTCATCAACAATGTACCCGCAAGCAAGCGTGGCATCGGGTTCGTATTCCAGAGTTACGCCCTGTTCCGCTACATGACTGTCTTTGATAACGTGGCTTTTGGTCTCAAGATTGCGAAGAAGCCCGCGAATGAAATCAAAGAACGTGTCCACGAACTCTTGGATTTGGTGGGCCTTTCCGGGCTCGAAAAACGTTACCCCAGCGAACTTTCGGGCGGGCAGCGCCAGCGTGTGGCCTTTGCCCGAGCGCTTGCACCCAACCCGCAATTGCTCCTGCTTGACGAACCCTTTGCCGCAATCGACGCGAAGGTGCGTCAGGAACTGCGCAGCTGGCTCAAGGGCATGATCCAGAAGCTCGGCGTCACGAGCATTTTCGTGACCCACGACCAGGACGAAGCCATTGAGGTGGCCGACGAAATCATCATCACTAACCGGGGCCGCATCGAGCAGGTGGGCTCGCCCTACGAGGTTTACAGCAACCCGAAAACCGCCTTTACGGCATCGTTCTTCGGCCAGCCCAGCATTTTTAAGGACTATAGTAATTTCCGCCGTTTCGACATCCTTGAAAATGCGGAAAACGCGATTGTGCGCCCGGAATTCGTGAAGGTCACCAAGAAAAACGAAGTGCAGAAATACAAGAGTTCCGCTGAAGAAGGCGTTGTGGAAGAAGTGGATTTCCGCGGCTACGGTATCGAACTGCGCGTCCGCGTGAACGGGGTCTTGCTTACGGCCCGCCGGTCTTTCGACCAGCCGAGAATCGATGTAGGCGAGACCGTGGATGTGTTCATCTACCGCATGTTCGTGACCCAGGGCGACACCGCGACCCTGCTCGAAAACAAGTCCCTACGCGATCCTGTGGTGGTGATTTAACGAACGGATGCGGTTTCGCTATAGAAAAAACTGATAATTCCGCATAAAAATTAAGTATTGGACGGGGGTGAAATCCCGTTCTATATTTGGCTGCGGACGGAAATTGTACGGAGACATTCTGAATGGATTTCAATACTGCTTTATTGCACCAGAATTTCGGTAGCGACAGATGTAGCGGTTCTACGCTTGCGCCCATTTACCAGGTGAGCGCCTTTTCGCAGGATTCCGCCGAAAAGCTCGAAGCCGTATTCAACAACAAGGCTCCGGGATTTGCATATACGCGCATCGCGAACCCCACGAACGATTCCTTTGAACGCCGAATTGCATCGCTCGAGAAGGGTATCGGCGCGGTGGCCTGCTCTTCGGGCATGGCCGCGGTGACTATCTCGCTTTTGAACATTTTGCACGCGGGCGACGAGGTGATTGCGAGTGCAGGGCTCTTTGGCGGCACTATCGACCTGTTCCACGACCTGGAGGCGTTCGGCATCACGACGCGGTTCGTTACCGAAGTGACCGCCGAAAGTGTCCGCGAACAGCTGAACGAAAAGACAAAGGCGGTATTTACTGAACTTATCGGAAACCCGAAACTGAACGTTGTTGACCTGAAGGCCGTCGCGGATGCTGCCCACGAGGGCGGCGTCCCGTTCATTGTCGATAGCACGACGGCTACGCCGTACCTTGTGCATCCCTTCGATTTCGGCGCGGATATCGTGGTGCATTCGTCTTCGAAGTACATTAACGGCAGCGGTTCTGCGATTAGCGGCCTCATTGTCGATAGCGGAAAGTTCCCTTGGGATTACGCCCGCTACAAGGGCCTCGAAGAATACAGGCGTTTCGGCAAGTTTGCCTACATTGTGAAACTGCGTAACGGAATCTGGCGTAACGTGGGCTGTTGCGTTGCTCCCCAGACATCTTTTCTGAATTCGATCGGACTAGAAACGCTTGGCCTGCGCATGGATCGCCTTTGCAGCAATGCGCTGCAACTCTCGGAATTTTTGCAGGGCTTTGATGGCGTTTCTGTCAACTATCCGGCCCTCAAAAGCAGCCCCTATTACGACCTGATGCAGAAACAACTTGGCGGCAGGGGAGGCGCAATCCTCACGATTGATGCGGGCACGAAGGAACGGGCGTTCAAGCTGATTAACGGGCTCAAGTACGCCACCATCGCCACCAATATCGGGGATATCCGCACGTTGGTGATACACCCGGAAAGCACCATCTTTACGCACAGTTCCAAGGAACAGAAGGAACATGCGGGAATTTTCGAAGGGACTATCCGCGTGAGCATCGGGATTGAGGACATCGAGGATCTGAAGGAAGATTTTGAACAGGCGATTAAGAATATTTAAACGGAGATGCCCGCCTTCGCGGGCATGAAAAAAACGGAGACACAAAATATGGCAACGGATTATGCAACTCTTAAAAAGGGCGGTTGGATGCGCCAGAAGCAGAAGAACAACTTCTCGCTGCGCGTGCGCGTGGTGGGCGGCAATTTGACTGCAACACAGCTCGTTAAAATCGCAGAAGTCGCCGAAAAATACGGTGAAGGTTACGCTCATTTGACCTCCAGGCAGAGCGTTGAAATCCCGTTCATCAAGCTGGAAAACGTAGAAGACGTGAAGGCGGCCTTGGCCGAAGGCGGCGTGGAACCGGGCGTTTGCGGACCGCGCGTGCGCACCATCACGGCATGCCAGGGCGAAGCGGTTTGCCCTAGTGGATGCATTGACACCTACGCGCTTGCCAAGGAACTCGACGACCGTTACTTTGCTCGCGAACTCCCACACAAGTTCAAGTTCGGCGTGACCGGTTGCCAGAACAACTGCCTCAAGGCCGAAGAAAACGACGTGGGCATCAAGGGTGCCATCAAGGTCAAGTGGCTCGAAGACAAGTGCATCGGCTGCGGGCTCTGCGCAAAGACCTGCCGCAAGGGCGCCATCAAGGTCGAAAACAAGAAGGTTATCTTCGACGAATCGCAGTGCAACTTCTGCGGACGCTGCTACAAGTCTTGCCCCACGGACGCCTGGGAAGATACCCACGGCTACATCGTGTCCTTCGGCGGGCTTTTCGGCAACAACATCAACAAGGGCGAAACGATTATCCCCTTCATCGAAGACAAGCAAAAACTGCTGGACATCTGCGACGCCGCCATCACGTTCTTTGCCGAGAACGCGAACCCTGGCGAACGCTTCAAGTACACCATTGATCGCATAGGCCGCGACGTCTTTGCGAAGAAAATTACGGAGGTTTACAATGGCTGAAGAATTCAAAATTGACGATACCATCGACATTACCGATGTCGTGTGCCCGACTACTTTCGTGAAAGCGAAGGTTGCCCTTGAAGAACTGGAAGAAGGCCAAATCCTTTCTATCCGCCTGAACGACGGCGAACCGGTGCAGAACGTGCCGCGCAGCATCAAGGAAGAAGGACACGAAATCTTGAAACTCGACGACAACCAGGACGGCACCTTCACGCTCATCGTGAAGAAGGTCGGAGACTAACCAAGGAGTATAAAATGTTTATTACTGTTGCAGGAAACAAGAAAGAATACAAGGACGGCCTCACCGTCGCAGAACTGATTGAAGCCGAGAAGATTGACAACCCGCTTTACGTGACGGTTTCGGTAAACGAGGAATTTGTCGAAGGCGGGACGTTTGACAAGGCTGTGCTCAAGGACGGCGACAGCGTCGAGTTCCTCTACTTCATGGGAGGCGGCTGCTAATGGCATTTACTAACGAACAGTTGGAGCGCTATTCCCGCCACATCATCTTGAAAGAGGTGGGCGCGAAGGGTCAAAAGAAGCTCCTGAATGCGAAAGTTCTCGTGATTGGTGCGGGTGGCCTCGGAGCCCCTGTAGCCATGTACCTTGCCGCAGCAGGCGTGGGCACCATCGGTATTGCAGATGCCGACGTAGTGGACCTTTCCAATCTGCAGCGCCAGATTATCCACGCGACGCAGGATGTGGGCAAGCCCAAGGTGCAGTCCGCGAAAGAGACAATGGAAGCGATGAACCCCGATGTGAAGGTCATTACCTACCACACCTTCGTCACCAGCGACAACATCCTCGACCTCATCAAGGATTACGATTTCATCATCGACGGCACGGACAATTTCCCGGCGAAGTTCCTCATCAACGATGCTTGCGTGATGGCGAAGAAACCTTTCTCCCATGCGGGAATCATCCGCTTCCAGGGCCAGCTCATGACGTATGTTCCGGGCCAGGGCCCCTGCTACCGCTGCGTATTCAAGGAACCCCCTCCGAAAGATGCCGTGCCGACCTGCAAGCAGGCGGGCGTGATTGGCGCGATGGGCGGTGTGATCGGTAGCCTGCAGGCGATGGAAGCCGTCAAGTACATTCTCGGCGTGGGCAACCTGCTTACGGGCTACCTGCTCACCTACAATGCGCTCACCATGGAATTCCGCAAGGTCAAACTCCCTACGCATACCGAAGACTGCGCTGTTTGCGGCACGCACCCGACCATCACCCAGCTCATCGACTACGAGCAGGCGGTTTGCGACTTGAAGCATTAAACCTTTGTTGTCATGCCCGCGTAGGCGGGCATCTCCCCTAAAAAAGATCCCCGGTCAAGCCGGGGATGACATTGGAGAAAAAAATGATTTCCATTTCAAAAGACAACTACGAAAAAATCCTCGCGCACGCCCAAAAGAACCTCCCCGAAGAGGCCTGCGGGCTGATTGCGGGACGCATCGAAGGTAACGACAAGCATATCGAGAAGGTCTACCTGCTCACGAATATCGACCATTCGAACGAACATTTTTCGCTGGACCCCAAGGAACAGCTTGCCGCCATCAAGGACATGCGTGCAAACGGCCTCTCGCCGCTGGGCAACTGGCATTCTCATCCGGAATCCCCGTCGCGCCCTTCCGACGAAGACAAACGCCTTGCCTACGATAGCAGGGCGAGCTACTTGATTCTTTCGCTCATGGACCGTGAACATCCGGTGCTGAACTCTTTCCACATTGAAGGTGATATTGCCACGAACGAAGGTCTCGTGATCGGCTAAAGAGCTCCGTACAATGGTGCCCCTGGGGTTTTACCGAAATCCAGCCCCGGGGGCACTTCTTTTCGTTTTTTTATGGAAATCAATCTGAACAAAATCTCGTCTTGTCAAATGGAGGAGGCCGCAAAAGCCGCCTATTTAGTCATTTAGTCACGTTATAGCAAAAAACTATTACCAGCTAAAGAAAAATAGTATAACCGAATAGCCCGAATTTGGTTGACAGCGAGAAACTTTTTGCCTATATTATCCCTACAAAAATTATAGGAAATAAAATCACAATGAATTCACCTGCCTTTTCAAAGAAATTCTGCAACGTGTGTTGCGTGTGTCGATGTTGAGCGGGCGACTAGTTTTTAGGCTATTGGTTTAACAAGACTCTAAACACGATCCCGCTCAGATACAATTCCTGAGCGGGATTTTTTATTCAAACTTTCATCAATGCGCGGCGCGGCAACACAAGCGCCAAAGGATTTAAAAAATGTCAACTTCAAAGTATATCGAAACAAAACTCATTCACGGCGGCATCGATGGCGATAGCGTAACAGGTGCTGTCAACGTGCCCATCTACCAGACTTCTACCTACAAGCAGGCGGGCCTCGGCGAAAATACCGGCTGGGAATATTCCCGCACGGGTAACCCCACACGTGCAGCGCTTGAAGCGCTGATTGCCGATTTGGAAGGCGGTGTCGCAGGCTTTGCTTTTGGCAGCGGTATGGCGGCAACTTCTACGGTGCTTTCGCTTTTTAAGCAGGGTGACCGCATCATCATCTCCAGCAATGTATATGGCGGAACCTTCCGCGTTTTGGACAAGGTTTTCAAGAACCTCGGCATTACCTATTCTATCGAAGATACCACCGACTTGGCAGCACTTGATACCAAGGTGACGCCCGATGTGAAGGCCTTCTTTATCGAAAGCCCGGCAAACCCGCTCCTGACCGTGACGGACTTGGCAGGGGTGGCCGCGATTGCGAAGAAGCACGGAATTTTGACCATTGTCGATAATACCTTCATGACGCCTTATTTGCAACGCCCGCTGGAACTCGGTGCCGACATCGTGGTGCATTCTGCGACCAAGTACTTGGGCGGCCATAGCGATGTGGTGGCAGGCCTTGCGGTAACGAACAATAAGGAAATCGCGGAAAAACTCGCATTCAATCAGAATGCCGTGGGTGCCGTGCTCGGCCCCTTCGATTCCTTCCTCCTGATTCGCGGCATCAAGACGCTTGGCGTGCGCCTCGATCGACATACCGAAAATGCGGAACGCATTGCCCGCTACCTGGAACAGCACGAAGCCGTAAAGCATGTGTATTATCCGGGCCTCCCGAACGCTCAGGGTTACGAAATAAACAAGAAGCAGGCCAAGAACGGCGGCGCCATGATTTCGTTTGAACTCTACGAAAAGTATGACATCAAAAAATTCTTCAAGGCCCTCAAGCTGATTTCGCTTGCCGAAAGTTTGGGCGGCGTCGAAAGCCTCGTATGCCATCCGGCTACGATGACCCACGCTTCCATTCCGAAGGAAATCCGCGAGAAGGTGGGCATTACCGACGGGCTGATTCGTCTGTCTGTAGGCATCGAGAAAGTGGATGACATCATTGTGGACCTGGTCGCGGCAATCAATGCGGCGGCCGCACCGTCCGATTCGGCGGAAGGAGTGTAACCATGCATTACTACGAATCAATGCAATCTTTAATCGGGAAAACTCCGCTTGTAAAACTTTCGCACGTGGGGCTCCCCGAAGGCGTAAACCTGTTTGTGAAACTGGAACTTTGGAACCCTTCGGGTAGCGTGAAAGACCGCACAGGCCTTTACATGGTGAACGATGCTCTCGCAAAAGGAACGCTCAAACCGGGCGGAACTATTGTGGAAGCGACCGCAGGCAACACAGGCCTTGGTATCGCCTTCGCCGCCCTCAACCGCGGCATCCGCGTGATATTCGTAGTGCCCACCAAGTTCTCCCAAGAAAAGCAGACGCTCCTGCGCGCCCTCGGCGCAGAACTCATCAACACCCCGCGTGAAGAGGGAATGCTCGGCGCCGAAAAGAAGGCCGAAGAACTTTTGAAACAGATTCCCGATTCTGTTTCGCTTCGGCAATTCCATAACATGGCCAACCCCCTCGCCCATTACGAAACCACCGGCCCCGAAATCTACGAAGATTTGGACGGAAACGTGGACTACGTGGTGGCAGGCGCAGGCAGCGGCGGCACGTATTCGGGAATCCTCAAGTACCTCAAGGAAAAGAACCCGAACATCAAGGGCGTGCTTGCAGACCCCATCGGCTCTACCATGGGCGGGGGCGTTCACGGCGACTACAACATCGAAGGAATCGGTAACGATTTTATAGCCGACACTATGGACATGTCGCTGGTAGATCAGGTTATCAAAATCAACGATGATGACGCCTTTGGCGGCGCTCGCGAACTCGCCAAGAAAGAGGGAATCTTCGCAGGCTCTTCGTCGGGCGCAGCATTCACCGCAGCCAAGAAACTCATCGTCTCGGGCGCCCGCGGAAATATCGTCTTTGTGGCCCCTGACCGTGGCGACCGTTACTTTAGCAAGGGATTGTATCTCTAAAATTAATTTATTTGTATCTTATAATACTTTTTCTAAAACTTCATCGCTTTGGTGGAGTTTTTTTAATATTCTTGTTATAGTTTTAGTCTATCACCGCCCATAGTTAAATAGTATGCATTTATGCCTTGACGAAGGGAATTTCTTATTCTATTTTATTTCCTACAAGATTGATAGGGATAACAAAATGGTTTGTGAACCCTAAGCATTCGAAGGAGCGCCTATGATAAGTGACTGTCGAATGCCGAGAGGCATTCTGAAAACGAACTAGCCGGAAGCCTTTTGTCCTTGAGGCTTTGCAGGTTAGAAAATCAAGCCCAAGGATATTTCAAAAAAAATTTAGCGAGCGAAGGGTCCTCATGGGACCCGGTTGCCCGCTGCAACCTAAAAGGAATTTTTACCATGACAACACAGAACAAGCTCCATTTTGAAACTCTTCAGCTCCATGTTGGCCAGGAACAGGCAGACCCCGCAACCGATTCTCGCGCCGTTCCTATTTACCAGACCACCTCTTACGTGTTCCACAGCGCTCAGCACGCTTCTGACCGTTTCCACCTGAAGGACGCCGGCAACATCTACGGCCGACTCACCAACACCACGCAGGATGTTTTCGAGAAGCGCATCGCCGCTCTCGAAGGCGGTATCGCAGGCCTCGCCGTTGCATCTGGCGCAGCAGCCCTTACCTACGCCATTACGGCTCTCGCCCGCAAGGGTGACCACGTTGTGGCTCAGCGTACGATTTACGGCGGTACCTACAACCTCCTGGAACATACGCTCCGCCCGTTCGGCATCGATACCACGTTCGTGAATACCCGCGACCTCAAGGAAGTCGAAGCCGCCATCAAGGAAAATACGAAGCTCGTGCTCATCGAGACGCTCGGCAACCCGCATTCCGACATCCCGGACATCGAGGCCATCTCCGAGATTGCCCACAAGCACAAGATTCCGGTCGTGATCGACAATACCTTCGGTACGCCGTATCTGATCCGCCCCATTGAACACGGTGCCGACATCGTCGTTCACTCCGCAACGAAGTTCATCGGCGGTCATGGCACTACCCTCGGTGGCGTGATTGTTGACGGAGGCAAGTTCGACTGGGCTGCAAGCGGCAAGTTCCCGCAATTCACCGAAACCAACCCGAGCTACGGCGTGCCCTTCACTGCCGCTGCTGGCGCCGCTGCCTATATCGTCTATATCCGCGCAATCCTCCTGCGTGACGAAGGTGCTGCAATTTCCCCGTTCAACGCTTTCCTCCTGCTCCAGGGCACCGAAACTCTTTCGCTCCGCCTTGACCGTCATGTGGAAAACACCAAGAAGGTTCTGGAATTCCTCGCCAAGCACCCGAAGGTTGCAAAGGTCAACCACCCGAGCTTCAAGGATCATCCGGACCACAAGCTTTACGAACGTTACTTCCCCAACGGCGGTGGTTCCATCTTCACCTTCGATGTGAAGGGTGGCCAGGCCGAGGCCTTCAAGTTCATCGACAGTCTCAAAATCTTCAGCCTGCTCGCTAATGTTGCCGACGTGAAGAGCCTCGTTGTTCACCCTTACACCACGACCCACTCGGAACTCTCTCCGAAGGAACTTGCCGAAGCGGGAATCTCTCCTGCAACGGTCCGCCTCTCCATCGGTACGGAACACTACGAGGATATCATCAACGACCTCGACCAGGCGCTGAACGCAATCTAAAAGAATTCCTATCACGTTAAGTATCCAGCTCCGAGCGCGTTTTCACCATTAGGAAACGTTCGTCGGGCTGGATTCTTTTTTATGACAGCTCTTCTATATGCAACGCTATATGAAACAAAGCGTTTCATATAGACGATATTTTTAGAAAAAACTGTAAAAATTTAATATTTTTTGCTAAAACAAGTACTTTTGTTGCATAGAAGTATTGACTTTCGGAAAAATCGGTTGTATATTTATAACCGATGAAGCCCATAGTCGAATATTCCGATTTCCGCCAGTACATGCTGGACTACTACGAGGAGCGTAAGCGCCGTTCCGTTTTTTCGTGGCGCGAGTTCTCCAAGATAGCGGGGTTCACCTCGTCTTCTTACATGAAGGTAGTCTGCGACGGCAAGAGCAAGCTCTCCCGTATCGGCGTAGAACGCACGGGGGCCGCCATGGGCCTCGTGGGTTTCGAGATGGAATATTTCCGCGCCATGGTGGAATTCGGCCAGGCCGCCACCGAAGAAAAAAAGAAGGTCGCCTACGAAAACATGCTCGCCATCGCCAAGGTCCACAAGGTCCGCGTGCTAGAAGGCGACCTGTTCGAGTTTTACGATTCCTGGCAGAACCCCGTTGTACGTGAACTTGCCCCGCTGATGCCGGGCGCTACTCCGGGCGAAATCGCCAAGAAATGCTACCCCGAAATTTCGGCGGCAGAAGTCCAGCAGAGCCTGAACTTCCTCACGAAGGCGGGTCTCCTGAAGAAGGCAGGGGACAGCGCTTTCGTGCAGGCAGAAACATCCATCACCGGGACGCCGGACGCCACGCGGCTTGCACTCAGGGGAATGCACCGCCAGATGTCCAAGCTTGCCACCCCGGCGCTGGACCTGCCTGTTGAGCAGCGTAACTTTAGCGGAGTGACCATGGGAGTGTCCCGCGAAAGTTACGAACGCATCGTGAAGGTGCTGGACGAATGCCGCCGCCAAATTATCGCCATCGCCGCAGACGACAAGGATATCGACCAGGTGTACCGCCTGAACCTCCAACTCTTCCCCTTGACCAAAAACGTGAAGGAGGGCGAAAATGAAATTGCTTAATTTTTCTATGACCTTTTCCTTCGCAATCACACTTGCGGTTTTCTTGAGTACAGGCTGTTCCGACTCCACAAGCAACTTTGCGGGAACCGCCGAAGAGACTAACGAAATGGCCGAAGGTCAAGACACGTCCTCGTCCAGTTCCGAAAGCGTTTCCTCCTGTTCCGAAACTCCTACCGATGTGGGCAAGTCTTCCAGTTCTGTAGCGGAGACTTCCAGTACGCAGAATTCCAGCAGTTCCCAGGAACCCACCAGTTCTTACGGAGAAAACGATTCCAGGCCCGGGCAGAGTGCATCCACTCCCGTTTCGGGCAGAGACCCCAACAGCTTTATCGCCCAATACGGAATCCCGGACCTCCATTACGACAATTCCGTCTTGAGCGCGACGGTTATCCGGAACACGGTTGATACGTCCCCAAGCACCACCGATCCCGACGATAGCAACGTTCTCTCTAACTGCAACAAGCCCGGAATCTGCAAGATTCCCGACGAAACGGTACAAAGCATAAAGTCGATTCAAGACAAGATTGAAAAACTCAAAGCCGCCGGGACCTGCAGCGCAAGCGGTGCCGAAGATTACGGTGCCTATGTGCTGGTGGTTGCAGGAGACGGGAGGCCAAACGTCTTGACTGCGGTCAGTGCAAACTCCATGACGGTTACCGTCGTCGAGATGGATGGTTGCAACTACTCGACAGAAGAAAAACTCTATGCATTCCTGTTCGTTTACTGTAGCAACGTAAACCTCGATGCCGAAATCGTCAAGGAAAACCTTACCATAGAAAAACCGTCAGGCAAATGCATTGATCTAGACTTTAGTACGGGATGGGTGAATAGGCAGTACTAAAAAGGAGCAACAGAATGAAACAACAACTCGTAAAATTCGGCTGCGGGCTTGCCGCAGCAGCACTGGCCATCTCGCTCACCGCCTGCGACGACAGCAGCAGTGCCACCGAACCCACATCCGAAGAAATCTCTTCTGCCTCCGAAACAGAAGGTGGCAACAATCAAAACGGCAAGGGCAACCGGAACATCGAAAGTTCGGACGACGCAGAAAGTTCGGACGAGGCAGAAAGTTCCGCATCGACAAACAATTCCAGTTCGTCCATGGAGGTAACCTGTCAGGCGCTCACTCTGGAGTGCTACTCTGCAGTACAACTCTGCAACAAGGGGTTGACAGAATATTGCGTCAACAGTTCCGCCTCAAACAACAGTAGCTCCAGTGCAGTAGAAACCTGCGACCACATTACGGACAACGAATGCCTCATAACACAAGGATGTGCCCTTACCCCCTGCATGGACGGCACTAAGGCCCATGACTGCGCGACAAACAGCGACTATGTCTGTAAAGGCGGTACTTGGCAGGTCGCCGAAACCTGCACCCATCTTTCCGATGTGGAGGGAAGCAACAAATGGACAAGCACCGAGCCCGAATTCACCATCACGAAAGATTGCAGTAACGGATTCTATTACATGAGTGTCGAAGAACGTTGGGTAAAAGTTGATGACTGCGACCCCAGCAAGGAAAGATGCGGCTTTGACAATTATAAAATGTGCCGTGAAACTAGACTCAAGCAGTTCTGCAACGACAACTCCTGGGTGAACGAGCCCTGCGATCCCGAGGTGCACGGCTACGAAAGGACCCTATACACGTATGACGAACCGAACAATCCCCAAATCACATCCTTTAGTCAAATGCGCTATTTCTGTGAAAACGGGAAATGGATTTCGGAAAGTGAGGTTTACAATTGTGATCCTATGAAGGATTGCGCTGGAATTGGTTACTAGCAGAAAAAAGGGGAAACACCATGAAAAAGAATTTCATCAAAATCGCTTGCGGGATTGCCGCGGCAACACTGGCCTTTACGCTTATGGCCTGCGACGACAGCAGCAGTGCTAGCGCCAACGGCCCGGACAACGAAGAAATTTCCTCTGAAAGCAACGGTGGCAATAGCTCTGACACTATCGAGAGTTCCGCCGAGGGCGAAGGTAGTTCCACATCAACAGACGAATCGTCGGCATCCCTAGACGACAATTCCAGTTCGTCTATGGCCGTAACCTGCCAGGCCCTCACTCTGGAGTGCTACTCCGCAGAACAACTCTGCCACAAAGGGGAAACACAATATTGCGCCGGCAGTTCCTCCTCCAACAACAGCAGTTCCAGCGGCGAAGAAATATGCCAGCACGTTTCCGATGTGGATGGTGGTACCTGCCAAGACAACGATGTGGTCTTGGACTGTGCCACCGGCGTCAACGCCGTATGCAACAACAACAAGTGGATCCCTGCTATCATCGGAGACCCCTGCCAGACATCGGGTAAAGAAATAACCGTCAATGAAATAAACCTTATCTGCACCGAAGACAAATACTGGAACTACAAGAGCACCATCGACAAATGCCCTCCCGGGAGCAGCTGCCAGCGTCCCAACTATAGCTGCGGAACACACCCCATCAACGGTTTCAGCTGCAGCAGCGATAACGGGAAGGTTCAAACCCTCTTTGTGAGCACCTGGAGCGCAAGCGATTGCATGTACCAATGCTCCAGTGGAAAATACCACGTTGTCATGCCTCCTGTCCCAACAGGAAACTAACCTTCCAAATTATTTCCGCCAGCCTTCCATAATCTTCATGCAACCGGCGAGGAGTTCGAGAGAGCGCTCCTTATCGCCGGTTTCTACGTAACAGCGAAATTCCGGAGCGTTTCCGCTGGGCCGCAGGTGCACGATATCGCCGGAATCGAATTCCATGCGGTAACCGTCGGTCTCGTCGATGGAGACGATATCGCCGTGGAAGGGTGCAGGCATGTTGCCGTTTGCATCGGGCTTTGCAAAACGGCTAGGCTTTGCGGTAAGGGCGCCAAAAAGTTTCTTGCCCAGTTTTTGCTCGCGGATTTCGGCTAGCTTTGCCTTAGAGGTTTCCGTCGGGAATTCCTTGAGACGGTCGCTGAGCGTAAAGCGCTTGGGGAGCTTTTTCAGCAGGTCCACCACGCACATCCGCTCTTCCCGGACGCGCACCATCACGGCAAGCATCGGGAGCAGGGCGTCACGGGTGGGGAGTGCCGGCAGGGTGCGGGTCACCCGCGTCTCGTTACCGCTGCTGTCACGTTCCGCAAATTCCCTGGTCAGGTCCGTCTGCAGCAAGAAACCTCCGTTAGCCTCGTAGCCCGCCACAGATATGGACTTGTCAGAAGCGTCCACCAAGCTTTCCATACCGGCAATCACGTAGGGGCTGCCAATACGGGTGCGGCAGATCTTCTCAAAGCTGCCCGACTTTTCAAGCGACGTGTTGCAACTCACGGGAGTTGCAATGCGCTGGATACCCAGCGCCTGGGCAGCGAGGATGCCCAGCACGTCGCCCCTGAGCCACATGCCGGTATCGTCCGCCAAGAGCGGACGGTCAGAATCCCCGTCGGTACTGAAAATGGCATCCACAAAATCCTTGTGGGCAAAATCCCGAGCCAGTTCTTCGTCTTCTTTACGGATGGCCTCGGTATCTACCGGAATAAACGTCTCGCTTCTGGCAAAAGGCTTCACAGTAGCGCCCAGGCTTTCCAAAACCCTCACCACAATGTCGCGGCCCACGGCAGAATGCTGATAGACCCCGATGGTAAGCCCCGAAAGGGCTTTGCTCCCGAAAAATGCGGGGTAGCGTTTTAGGTAATTTTCTTCGGCCTCGGTTTCAACCGCCGGCAGTTCCGGCGCCGACTTCAGCATGCCTGCCGCATCGAAAATCGATTCGTCAAAATCTACGGACTGGGAAACGATTCCCTGTTCGTCTTTCTTGGAAATTTCACCCTGGGGGTGGTTGAACTTGATGCCGTTTCGGTCTGCAGGAATGTGGCTCCCCGTCACCATAATGGTGGGGAGTGCCTTGTCGATGCCGTATAGTGCAATGGCCGGGCTCGGGATACGACCGCAATAGACCACCTTCCAGAAGCTGTCCTTTCCCGCTTGCACCAGGGCTTTCAGAATCCGTTCGGTACTGGGCCGCAGGTCGCCCGCAATGGCGATGGTGTGTTCGCACTTGTAGCTGGTCTCGCAATACTTGATAAATGAGCGGGCATACACGTAGCACACCCGGTCCGTCATGGCAGTCACAAGCCCGCGGGCACCGCTAGTGCCAAATGCCACACCGGACTCTTTCATTACCTCTTGCATTGTAACGTTCATAAAAACCTCTTGCCGCTATTTTTCGGCTTCATACAAAAATAAAAAATCCCGACCAAACAGGCCGGGATTCTATTCACAATTATATCAAGGGATTACTTGAAGAGGTCCTGCAATCCAAGGATTTGAGCCATGCGGTTCTTCTTGAACTTGCTCATGGAGAGAGCTTCTGCAGAAGTGGCAGTTTTTGCCATCCCGCAGTAGTCATCCAAGTCGTAGTTCATTTCGCACACGCTTGTGGCTTCACTGCGAGTGTAGCCATAATCCATCAATTCCTCCACGCAGGAATCATAAGCGGACATGACCTCAGAACAACGGTCATCATCATCAGAAGAAGAAGACTTCTTGGCAATGGCCCTCAGAATCTTGCTGACGCAATCATCGAAGTCCCCTTCATTGGAGTCTTCCATATAGGAGACCATCCTATAAGTCATGCCATCAACATCCTCTATCTTGCTGGGTTCGTTAAAATAGGCCAGATTGTCAGCACTGCAATCACCCTCGTTAACACGTCCGGATTTGTAATTCAATTCGCAGGTTCTCTTTCCAGATGCCACAACCATGCCGACTTCGTACTTTCCATTTTCCTCATCAATATCCACCGTTTTCACTGTCACGGAAACAGTATCTTCTTCTGCCACGATGATGGTAACAGATTTTTCCGTCTTGTTCTTTTCCACAATATCGGCTTTTTTGCGATAGCTCTTGACATCCGCAGAGTCCTCTTCAAACAGATCATAGAATCTAGGTGCACTGGTAGAGCCATCGTAGATGGCATAGTACAGGTCAGAAATATATTCGGAATTCATGTAATCGGTGAATTCCTTCTCTTCGGTTTCGCGATCCTTCGTAATCATGGTGATGTCGTCGCCGGAAATCTTTATGGTGTAATCGGTGATGTCGTCATCTTCGAAGCAGGGGGTCTTCTGGCGCTTTTTGTAGTATTCTTCTTCAAAGTCCTCCCGATCGACCTCGTCCAGTTCGTCTTCGGACTCGACTTCAAACTTCTTGAGCACGCTTGCCTTGACTTCGCTGCACAGCTTGTAGCAGGTCGTTTCTTCTTCTTCGTGGTCATACCTGCAAAGGGTGGACTGCCATGTGCCGTTCAGGTCTCCTTCCTTGCCACCCACGTACATAATACCATATTCGGAGAAGGACTTTCCCGAATGCAGCACGAGGGTGTCACCCACGAATTCGTATTTGTAAGACAGCTGGTCCACGTCCAGCTCCACCGTTTTCCACGAGAAATCGAGACCTCTCATGAAGCAGCCCTCTACCGCATCCTGCAAGTAGGGTTTGATGACGCTGTTGCTTTCGTCGATGACCACAAGTCCATGACGTTCTGAACCATCGCCAGCGGCAATGGAATTGGAACCGCTATCGCTGTCGCTACCGCAAGCATACAGCATGGCAGCAACGCCCGCCATCGCGAGATATTTGATTTTCTTCATAAGATTACTCCTCTTGTAAGTTTTCCAACAAGTTAGCATTTCCACCCTGTTTTTTCAACCACTTAATGCCCAAAAACCGCCTTTTGCGATATATTTATGGACATATTTGTGGGATTTGTCGCTTATTATGGCAAAATTTCGGCATTTTTCCTTGTCATGCATTTTTTCTGTTTTTTTATTAGACAGTTAAACTTTTTTTTACTATCTTTGGCGCGGACTAAGTAAAGGAGATAAAAATGGCAAAAGCTACTGCAAAAACGACAAAGGCCCCCGTTGCCAAGAAGGCTGCCGTAAAGGCTGCACCGGCAAAGAAGACCGCCACTAAGGCTGCCGCCCCCAAGGCCGCCAAGCCTGTTGCCGAGAAAAAGGCTGCCGTAAAGGCCGCCCCGGCAAAGAAGGCCGCCCCCAAGGCCTCCAAGAAGGTCGCCGTGGTGTTCGAAGCCAATTGCCCCCTGGCCACTACCGTTTCCGTTGCCGGTTCCTTCAACAACTGGGCTATCGACAAGGACATGCTCAAGAAGGACAAGAAGACCGGTCTCTGGGTCGGCAAGGTGACCCTCGACTCCGGCGTTTACGAATACAAGTTCGTCTGCGACGGTCAGTACTGGGACGAAGGCGACAACAAGATCAAGCACGTGTAATCGCGCTTATTGAAATAACAACTTCGCCGGGCCTATCGCTCGGCGTTTTTCGTTTTGTGTAAAATCATCACAAATTCAACATTCCTCATTTCGCTTGCCCAAAGCAAAGCGACCTCAAAGCACGTCAGTGCGACCTCATACCTCATACCCATTTTCTAAATTTTCGTCGTATGACAAACTATTCTATCCCCCAAGAAGTTTTCGTGAAGGCTGCCGAACAGTACGGCACCCCCCTCTGGCTCTATGACCGCGCGACGATTGAAAAGCGCGTGAAGGAAGTCCAGGTTTTCGATACCGTTCGTTTTGCCCAGAAGGCATGCCCGAACCTCTCCATCGTAGCGCTGGTGCGCAAGTTGGGCGGCGTGGTCGATGCCGTCTCTGCAGGCGAAATCGTGCGTGCCCTCAAGGCGGGTTTCAAGGGCGGCCAACAGAAGGGCAAGGCTCCCGAAATCGTCTATACCGCAGATATCTTCGACAAGGACGCGCTTGAACTCGTGAAAAAGTACGATATCGCGGTGAACGTGGGTTCCCCCGACATGATCCAGCAGCTGGCCGATTTCGGCGTGAAGTCGGAACTCACGCTCCGTGTGAACCCGGGCTTTGGTCACGGACATTCCAGCAAGGTGAATACCGGCGGCCCGCTTAGCAAGCACGGCGTGTGGCACGAGCAGATCAAGGACTGCGTCAAGCTCGCGCAGGCAAACGGGATGTGGATTACAGGACTCCACATGCACATCGGTTCCGGCTCCGACTTCGAGCACCTCTCGCAGGTTTGCGACGCCATGGTCGATGCTAGCCGCCGCCTGGGCTCTCACCTCCGCACCATCAGTGCAGGGGGCGGCCTCCCGATTCCGTACCACGAAGAAGACAAGGGTAACCGCATCGACATGCAGGCCTACTACGACCTGTGGGACAAGGCCCGCAAGAACATCCAGCAGAGCATCGGCCACGAGGTTCACCTGGAAGTTGAACCCGGTCGCTACCTGGTGGCCGAAAGCGGTTATCTGGTGGCCGAAATCCGCGCCGTCAAGAAGCAGGGCGACAACCTGTTCTACCTGCTTGACGCGGGCTTTACCGACCTGGTGCGCCCGAGCTTTTACGGCAGCTATCACGGCATTTCTATTATCGCCCGCGACGGTCGCGAGATGAACGAGATGGTCGATGCCGTCGTGGCAGGCCCGCTCTGCGAATCCGGTGACGTGTTCACGCAGGAAGAAGGCGGTTTCGTGGTGACCCGCAAGCTCCCGAAGGCAAAGGTCGGCGATCTTTTGATTCTCCATGACGCAGGCGCCTATGGTGCGGCCATGAGCAGCAACTACAACAGCCGCCGCTATGCCGCCGAGACCATGTACACGAACGGCGAGCTCAAGGTCATCCGCGAAAGGCAAACTTTCGAACAGCTGTTGCAGAACGACAGGGTCATCGACCTATAAGCTTCTAGGCCTATGAAATAAAATCTATAAGCAAATGTCACCCTAGAAGGGGTGGCAAAACGCTGATAATCGCTATTGACTTTTCGTTCAACATTTTGTATATTACAAAATGTTGAATGGAGGTGCCTATGGAAAATCCCTTTGTTTTGCGCCCTTACGAAAGTGCTGAGCTTTTTTGCGATCGCGAAAAAGAAACGCGGGATATTATAGACGATTTGGAAAACGGTATCAATGTGACGCTGATTTCTCCGCGTCGTTATGGCAAGACGGGACTGGTTTACCATGTTTTTGATGAACTTGCCAAAAAACGCCCATCCATGACGCTTTGCTATTGCGATGTTTACTCGGCAGACAATCTGGAGGACTTTGTCAAGCTCCTTTCGGAATCCATTGTCGCAAATGTGAAGGCCGAGCCCACGTTAAAGAAGTTCTTCTCGTTTTTTTCGGGAATTCGTCCAATGGTGTCGTATGACCCTGTTTCGGGTTCGCCACAGGTGAGCATTACGTACCAGAACGATGGGCAAAGACTTTCAACGCTCAAAAGTATTTTTGATTTTCTGGGTTCCCAAAAGAAGACATTTGTCATTGCTTTTGATGAATTCCAGATTATCCGCAATTTTAAGGGCGTGAATATGGAGGCGCTGTTGCGCACCTATATCCAACCGCTTAAAAATGTGCGCTTCGTGTTTTGCGGGAGCCAAAAGCATATCATGACCGATATGTTTGTGAACGAAAAAAGCCCGTTCTACGAAAGTACGCATATTGTTTATCTTGACAAAATCCAGCCGGATATTTATGGCGATTTTATCAAGAAACTGTTTGGTATGGGGAGTCGTCGCATCGATGATGATGCTCTTGAGTTTGTATTGGAGTGGACCTGTTGCCATACCTTCTATGTGCAGTATCTTTGCCACCGCTTGTTCCGTGATGCTGGCAAGAAAATCACTTTGGCCGATGTTCGTCTGTCTTGTGCCGAAATCTTGCACGAAGGAATGAACGGGTTCCTAGAACGTCGTAACTTGCTGACGGATAAACAGTGGCAGTTCTTGAAAGCGGTTGCCAAGGAAGGCTCCGTTGCACAACCCACGGCCGGTGGATTCTTGAATAAATATAAGCTGGGGACCGCGGCGGCCGTCAAACGTATTGTCGCGTCATTGATAGAAAAGGAACTCTTGCTTGAAACGCTTTCGCTAAAGGGCAAAAGCTACTGCGTGTATAACGTATTTTTGAGTCGCTGGCTTGAATCTAATTAACATTTTGTATATTACAAAATGTTAATTAGACATCCGTTTATAACCTTAAAAGGAACCTATTTTGTTTGACCAGACCTCCATTCAAGCCCTATTACAACAGGGCAAAGCCCAAGGCATCTTTAGCAAGGCCGTGGCAGGTTTTGTACTGCCCGACGGTTCGCGGCATGTCGTTACGCTGGACACGGCAGGAGACACCATCTTCGACATCGCCTCCCTCACCAAGGTCTGCCCTACCTCGACTCTTGCCCTGTGCAGCATTCTGCGGAGCGAACTGGATGTTGACGCCAAGGTCATAGACTTCATTCCGGAGCTGCACACCAACTACCGGGACGACATCCGGATTTTCCACCTGCTGACCCACAGCCTGGACTACCGGGTACCCATGAAGACCCTCCGGACGCTCCCGCCCGAAAAGATTTTGGACGCACTGTTCACTTACCAGTTCCAGATTCCGCCGGGCAAGGCCTTCAACTACGGGAACCCGCCCAGCGTGCTGCTGGGAATCGTGCTGAACCGCCTAACAGGCAAGTCCCTGCAACAGCTGGGGCAGGAGGCTTTCTTCGAGCCGCTACAGATGAATCGCTCCGGCTGGGACCCGCTGGAACGATTCCCCAAGGAGCAGATTATGCCCACGGAAGAATGCGAATTCCGGGGCCGCACCATCCAGGGAGAAATTCACGACGAAAGCGCCTGGGTGCTCCGGAAGCTTTTCCCCGTAGGTTCTGCCGGCATGTTCAGCACCGTCCCCGACCTGCTCCGCTTTGTGCAGATGGTCTTGAACGACGGCGTCTTCGAAGGCAAGACCGTCGCCCCCAAGGGGCTGCTTGACCTGGTAAGCCACAACGCCTTCGCCCCGGAGGTGGGTGCAGAAACGGCCCTCGGCTGGGAGTTGAACGCCGAACGGTTCATGGGAAGCCGCCGCTCCCCCCGCACTTTCGGAAAAACCGGCTTCACCGGGGCTAGCATCGTGGCCGACCCCGAAAAGGGAGCGGCAGCAGTCCTTCTCAGCAACTTCACCTGGCCCCACCGGGAATCCAGTGCCGACCGCATCAACCAGTTCCGCGCAGCCCTTTCGGACCTGTTCTTCGGGCAGGTCTAGGCGACGCCTCTTGTACCCCACGGTTGTCCTGCGGTCAAAATGCCGCGGACAAAAACAAAAAGGCCCTGCCGAAGCAGGACCTTTCGAGTGGACGGTACTGGATTTGAACCAGTGACCTCTGCCGTGTGAAAGCAGCGCTCTAAACCAACTGAGCTAACCGTCCGAGGTGGGTGCAAATATATAAAAGGGACAGAAGGTTGTCAAGGGATGTTAGAGGGGTTAGAAATTAGAGACTAGGATTTAGTGATTTAAAATCACGCACTTCGTGCTTCAAACTTTTCCCTAGCCCCTAGATCCTAGACCCTAACCCCTTATAAATACTTATCCTCGGCGCCCTTGAGGATGGTCAGGAACTCCGCCGGGGTCTTGGCGGCAATCAGCTCCTTGCGCACGTTGCCGTCGGCCAGGAGGCGACTCACCGAAGACAGGGCCTTCAGGTGCGGTCCGACGGTGTTCCCGGGGCTTACGATGAGAATCAGCAGGTAAACGGGCTCGCCGTCAAAGGACTCGAAATCCAGCCCCTTTTCGACAGTGGCGGCCACCATGCACATGCGGTCCACGTAGTCGATCTTGGCGTGGGGCACGGCCAGGCCGCAACCGATACCGGTGGAACGGGTCTTTTCGCGGTTCCAGACGGCCTCAAAAATTTCGTCGCGATGTTCCAGCTTATAGGCGCTGCAAAGAGTATCCACCAGTTCGTTCAGAATGGCTTCCTTGGTTTCGCAAGGAGAATTGATCAAAATGCAATTATCTACAAACCGTTCAGAAAGACGCATATCGTTATCCTCTATCTATAAGATAGATATTTAGAAAATTTAAGGCCTTTTTGCCAAAAAATAAGGATAAAAAAAGGAAAACCGTCATTTTCCGTTCAAAAACGCGGAAATTTCGAATTTGGAATGGAAATTCGACAGCTTTTCAAGGGCTTCCGCCATCACGGGAACCTGAATTTGGCCGGGGGCAGCCACATGACCGATAGCCCCGTAGGTCAGGTTTGCCCCCTCTTTCAGGGACCAGATTCGGCTTACCCGACCGAGATCCCCCATGCCGAAGGCGGCAAAAAGTTCGAAGTCTCCGGAAAATTTCTGCGTGAACCTGTACAGACGGTCGCAGTCCTCGTCGGAATTGCACATGGCGGCAATTTTCAGGCCTTCGGCCCCCAGGCGGGAAACGTCTCGGGCATAGTCCCGCAGTTCCATGTCCGTAGGCGTGCGGGAAAAATTGTGCTGTGAAATAAGGATTTTCACGTCCCGATGGTCTGCCAGGGCGGATAGCTTTTCGTAGTCGTAGAGGCAGTCCTGCTCCAGGTCCAGCCAGCCCGGCACCTGTTCTGCTTCCAAGATGTTTTTCCACAGGGGCAGACGGTCTCCGGCACGGGAGTCCTGAAAGGCCCCGCCATCCCGCTTGAGGCGGATAGTGCCTATCTGCATGGCGTGGGGCGCTACCTTCCGGACTCGCGCCGAAAGGCCCGGCCAGAGGGACTCTTCGAAAAAGTCATACCGGATTTCCAACGCCGAACAGGCCTGCAGGTCCAGAAACACGGGGTGCATGGAGTCCGACTCTATGGCGGAGAGGACTTCGGGACTGACAAGGCCTACCAAAATTTTATCGTTGCACGCGGGCATAGGCCAAATATAGGAATCTTTACATTTTGCAAGGAAAAGGCGATAATTCAGTGTTGAATAATTTCTAAATTGTACTTGAACAAAAAGGATTCATTATGGCTGACTGTAGCGAAAAGAAAGAAAACCAGACACCCGAAATGATGAAAAAGGCCGAGGAGTTCCTCGCCTCCAAGCGCAGGATTTTTTTGTGGGGCGGAGTGGATGACGAAAGCGCCGAACGCATCGTCAAGCAGCTCCTGTACCTGGATTCCCTGAACCACGAAGACATCGTGTTCTTTATCAACAGCCCGGGCGGCGTAATTTCTAGCGGTCTTGCCATTTACGACTGCATGAACGCCATCAAGAGCGACGTGGTTACCGTCTGCTGTGGTCAGGCCGCCTCCATGGGAGCAGTCCTCCTCACCTCTGGCGCCAAGGGCAAACGCTACGCCTGGCCCAATGCCCGTATCATGATCCACCAGCCCCTGATTCACGGCGAGATCGTGGCGCCCGCCAGCGATATCCAGATCCAGGCCGAAGAGATGCTCCGCATCCGTAACATCACGGGCAAGATTCTTGCCGAGACTTCGGGCCATAGCATCGAAGAAATCGACAAGGATACCGAACGCGACAACTTCATGAGCGCCGAAGAGGCCAAGGCCTACGGTCTGGTCGATAAGGTCGAGAGCCTGGTATAATGGGACTTTTTTCTGCCATCAAGAGCGGCCTTGCCAAGACCCGTGACGCCCTCATGGGCGAGCTCAAGGGCATTGTAGGCGCCGGCAAAATTACCGACGAAACCCTGGAAGAGCTGGAAGAACACCTCATCAAGGCCGACGTGGGCGTCGAAGCCGCATTCCTGCTGACCGACGCCTTGCGCGAACAGGCTCTGGGCAAGTCCCTTACCACCGAGCAGGTTCTTGACATTATGCGGAGCGAGGCGGAGCGTCTCTTGAAAGATCCGCCCCCCTTTGAACTCAAGGGCAAGCCCCATGTGGTGCTGGTCATCGGTGTAAACGGTGCCGGCAAGACCACCACCATCGGGAAACTGGCGGCCCGCCTCAAGGACGAAGGCAAGAAAGTGATGATTGCCGCCTGCGACACCTTCCGTGCGGCAGCCATCGACCAGCTGGAAACCTGGGCCGAACGTAGTGGCGCCGAATTCGTAAAACATCAAGAAGGCTCCGACCCCGCAGCAGTGGCGTTCGACGCCTGCAATGCGGCCGTGGCCCGCGGCTGCGACGTGGTGCTTATCGATACCGCCGGCCGCCTGCACAACAAGGACTACTTGATGGAAGAACTCAAGAAGATAGTCCGCGTCATCAAGAAGGTGAACCCCGACATGCCTCACGACATGTGGCTGGTCATCGACGGCAACACCGGTCAGAACACCATCAACCAGACCAAGATTTTCAACCAGAGCTTCCCCCTTACGGGCCTGGTGGTCACCAAGCTAGACGGTACGGCCCGCGGTGGAGCGGTGCTTTCCATCGCAAGTTCCCTGCAGATTCCCATCCGCTGGATTGGCATGGGCGAACGCATTGATCAGCTGGTGCCTTTCAGCAAGGCCGAATATGTAGAAGGCCTTTTCGAAAACGCCCTGGAAAGCGAAACCTGAAAACCGTCATGACCGACGTTCAATGGCAAACTTTCAGAACCGCAAAAAGCGTCGCCTGGCGCACGTTGTTGATTCTTGCTTTCGTAGCGTGCCTATGCCTACAGGTGGGCTGCGACAAGAAAGACCCTTCCGTTGACCAAAAATTCGTAAACGCCTACACGGAACTGCTGATTGCCGAACAGATGTACGGCAAGGATTCTCCCGCCGCAAGACTCCGCCGCAAGGCGGTCCTGGACAGTGTCGGCTACAGCAGGGAAGATTTTTTAAAGAAGGCCAAAGTCATTCTCGACGACAGGGATATGTGGGTCCCGTTCCAAAAAGCGGTCATTGACCGGCTAGACACCTTGGCAGAGCAAACAAAAGCCGAACCCGGGCGAAAACGTAGAAAGGAGTAACGATGTCACGCGTTGTTTCTTGTATGTGCGTTTTGGTGGCTTTGGCATTTGGCGCCAATTCCCAATCCCTGGTCCAGTGGATGGATTACAGTACCGCTCTTGAAAAGGCAAAGACCGAACCCAAGCTCATCTTTGTGGATATGTACGCCGACTGGTGCATCCCCTGCCGGGTCATGGACAAAAACGTCTATATGAACCCCACGGTTGCCTCCATACTGAACAAGAAATTTTATCCGGTCAAGCTGGACGTAGATTCCGAAACGCCCATCGTTTGCGACGGAAAAAAGGCCACCGCAAAAAAATGCTTCTCCGAAGTGTGGGAACTGAACGTTCTCCCCTCTTTTGTGCTGGTTGCACCCAAGGGACTTTCTATATTGACGGTTACAGACTCCATGTCGCCCCAAGAAATGCAGATGCTGCTGGACAAGTTCTTGGAAAAAGAAAAAGAATGGATTGAACGATGAGCGAGCAAATTCTTTTCTATTTGCAGATATCCTTCTGGGTGCTACTCATCCTCTTTGTCCACTGCTATGTGCTGTTTCCCATCACGCTGCCTTTCGTCAGCGAGATTTTCAAACGAAAGGAAACCGAAAACAAGGCCGACTGCGACACACCCAAAGTGTCCATATTGATTTCTGCGTACAACGAAGAAGCTGTTATCGAACGGAAGATCCAGAACCTGCTGGAACTGGACTACCCCAAGGACAAACTGGAAATTCTCATCGGCGACGATGGCTCTACGGACAAAACCGTAGAAATCGTAGAACGGTACAAGGACCAGGGCATCACTCTCGTCAAAGCCCCACAGAATGCAGGCAAGGCCGCCATGCTGAACCGCCTGGAAAAAAAAGCTTCCGGCGAAATCCTCCTTTTCTGCGACGCCAACACCATGCTGTTCCCAAACGTGGTGCGCAAGCTTACCGACCCGTTCAAAGACAAGAAAATTGGATGCGCCTGCGGACACCTGATTCTTACCGACAAGAGCGGTACTGAACTAGGTCGGGGCGAAAGCGCCTACTGGGACCTGGAATCCGAAATCAAGAAGTTCGAGGGCATGATGGACCTGCTCATCGGTGGTAACGGAGCCCTTTACGCCATCCGCAAGGAACTCTACACCGACTTGCCCACCAAGAAAAGCGTCATGGACGACTTTTTCGTTACCACTAAAATTTTGCAGAAGGGCTACTATTGCACCTTCATTTCTAGCGCCATCGGAGCCGAACAGACCTCCAAGGAAACCATCGGGGAATACCGCCGAAAAGTCCGCATCGGCCGCGCCAATTTCAACTACCTACTTTCGTACCTGCCGCTCCTGAACCCTTTCAGGCCTCTGCGATGCTACCTGTTTTTCTCGCACAAGATTTTGCGCTGGTTTTCGCCCCACATTTTCATCTTGCTATTCCTTGTAAACATTCCTCTAGCCTGGTACTTTAGCCTCTATCGTATTTCGCTCGGCATATTGTTCGGATTCTTGCTGGTAGGGGTTTTCAAGATTATTCCCGGAGCCTATTATTTCTTGTCCATGAACATGGCCATGCTCAAGGGATTTTTCCTTTCCTTTGGCAAGGAAAAGTCTGGCGGTTGGACCAGAGAAGCCCGCACCGACGAGTAGAACGCGATGTGGCGTGCGAAATGTGAAGTGTGAAGCAATCTCAAACCAAATTTGTCATCCCAGGCTCAACCGGGAATCTCCTTGCGTCGTCAGAAATTGTATATTTAAGTATAGCTATATGAAACGAATCCTGACCGCCATCTTGCTCACCCTGGTTTTTTCCGCCTTACCGGCGAACGCCTTTACCATGGACGTACAGGCTGGCGTTGTCAATCACGCAAGTGAAATCACTACCTTCAACCTGAATATCTATGGCCACCTGTGGTACCGTATAGACCAGATGCTGTTCGTAGGCGTAGGTAGCGGCTATCAAGAAATTGACAATGTTGGCCTGGTTCCTGTAAGCGGAGCTCTCTGGATTCGCCTGCCCATCGGGAGTCAAATACTGCCTGTGGCCACAGGCGACATCGGCTACCTTATCGGGAGCGACCATCAGCTATTCTGGAAAGTCGGCGGCGGGCTGGATATCAAGAACGGGGACTATTCCTCTATCCTTGTCATGGGCGGCTACGAATTTTTGGACCATGTGGGCAAGGGCTACGTCTATCTCCAGGCGGGAATCCTTGTTGAAATCTAAAGCTCAACGGCTTTTCCCGTGATTCATTTTTTCAAATACAACATTATCGGAGTATTGAACACCCTCATCACTCTTGCGGTGGTCTGGGTGCTACACCAGATGTTGGACTGGAACGTGGAACTGTCCAATTTCTTAGGTTTTGTAGCGGGCGGCTGTAACAGCTACCTGTGCAACCGCATCTGGAATTTCAAGAGCCACAACAAGAAACGAGCAGAAATCATCCGCTTCGTTGTCGTGTTCCTGGTGTCGTACGGCGTGAATTTGCTGGCGCTGGAACTTGCCGCCTACACCCTCGCAAATGCCGCCTGGTGTGCAAGCTTTACAGTTTGGATTTCACAATTCATGAAACCCACCTATTTCGCCAACATCGTGGCCAACGTGGTGTATGTGCTGGTGAGTTTTACGCTTTATAAAAAGTGGGTATTCAAGGCCGCGCCAAAACAGGGCTAGCAGTTATATCCCTTGAACCATTCGGCAAAGGCCTTGATGCCTGTGTCCAAATCGGTATCTGCCGTGTAGCCAACATCTTGTTCCAGAGCCTTTGTATCTGCCCAGGTGACTTCTACGTCACCGGGCTGCATGGGCATGTAAATCTTTTCAGCAGTTTTTCCCAAATGCTTTTCGAGAGTCTGTACAAAATCCAGCAGATTCACCGGGTTGCCGTGACCGATATTGTACAGGCGGCATTCCTTCTTGCCGATTCCAGCCTCGAACACGCGGACCACACCCTGAGCAATATCATCGATGTAGGTAAAGTCCCGCATCATGTTCCCGTTGTTGAAAATCTTGATAGGCCTGTCGTGCAAGATGGCATCTGCAAAAAGCCAGGGTGCCATATCGGGCCTACCCCAGGGGCCGTAGACAGTAAAGAACCTTAGGCCGGTAGCGTTAATCTTGTAAAGGTGGTGGTAGGTTTCCGCCATCAGCTCGTTGCTGCGCTTGGTAGCGGCGTACAAGCTAGAAGGCATGCAGACCGGGTCTTCGGTGCAAAAAGGCGTCTTGGTGTTTCGTCCATAGACGCTGCTAGAAGAGGCGTAGGTCAGGTGCTCCACCGGATTGAAACGGCAGCCTTCCAAAATGTTCAGGAATCCCGTGATGTTGCTGTCGATATAGGCCTGCGGATTCACCAGGCTGTAGCGCACACCCGCCTGCGCACCCAAATGAATAACGCCATCAAAATGTTCCCGTTCAAAGAGTCCTCTGATGGCGGCAGCATCGGCAAGGTCCATCTTCTCGAAACGGAAATTCGGATTGTGCAAGCGTTTTAGGCGGTCCTCTTTAAGCGAAACCTGGTAGTAATCGTTCAGGTTGTCGATACCTACGACCTCGTAACCCTTGGAAAGAAGGATTAATGAAACTTCGCAACCGATGAAACCTGCGGCACCTGTAACCAAGACTTTCTTAGACATAAAAACGCTCCGAATGACGCCTTTCAAAAGATAAAAAAAGACGGCCATTTACGACCGTCTTCTTTTTCAAAGGGGTTTGATTACTTCTCGAAAGGAACCAGTTCCACGCGGCGGTTCTGCTTACGTCCGTGCTTGCTTCCGTTGCTTGCGATGGGCTTCTCGCTGCCGTAACCCACAGCGCGGAGGCGGCTGGCGTCAATGCCCTGCTGGATGAAGTAATCCACCACAGCCTGGGCCCTGGCCTGAGACAGTTCCTTGTTCTTTTCGGCCTTGCCTACGTTGTCGGTATGGCCCTGGACTTCCAGGTTAGAAGAAGGAATATCCTTCAGAAGAGCCACAATGTCGTTGAGGGTGCCGTAACTGTCCTTGGTGAACTTGGTGGAGTTGGTCTGGAACTGGATACCCTGTTTCAGCTTGTTCAGGTCCTGCTTCTTGTTCAGCGGGCAACCCTTGGCATCCACCTTCACACCTTCCAGGGTGTAGGGGCACTTGTCCTGATGGTCAGGCACGCCGTCGTGGTCGATGTCCAGGGGGCAACCGGTGCTATCCACCTGAATATCCTTTTCGGTATTGGGGCACTTGTCCAGGCCGTCAAACACGCCGTCCTTGTCGGTATCGATGGGGCAGCCCGTGCTGTCAACCACCACGCCTTCCTTGGTGTTGGGGCACTTGTCCAGATCGTCGGCTACGCCGTCCTTGTCAAAGTCGGAGATACAACCCGTGCTATCTACGGAGGAGCCTTCCGGAGTGTTGGGGCACTTGTCCAGAGCATCAGGCACGCCGTCCTTGTCGGCATCGGCGGTACAACCGGTACTATCTACAGGTGTGCCGGGCTTGGTGTTCGGGCACTTGTCCAAAGCGTCGGGAATGCCGTCGCCATCGCGGTCGCCTTCGCAGCCTTCGGCATTCACTTCAGCACCTTCCGGAGTATTGGGGCACTTGTCCAGATCGTCGGGAACGCCGTCCTTGTCGGTATCGGCAGCACAACCCGTGCTATCGACCTTGGCGCCGGCCTTGGTGTTCGGGCAGCGGTCGTCGGTATCGGCGATACCGTCCTTGTCAAAGTCGCTTTCGCATCCGGTGGCGTCAATCTGGCGACCCTCCTTGGTGTTCGGGCACTTGTCCAGACCATCGGGAACGCCATCCTTGTCGCTGTCCATGGGGCAGCCCACAGAATCGACGGTCGCACCAGCAATGGTGTTGGCACAGATATCCACACCATCAGGAACGCCGTCCTTGTCGGTATCCAGGGGGCAACCCACGGAATCGACCTTCACGCCAGCCAGGGTGTGCAGGCACTTGTCCTTTTCATCCAAGACGCCGTCTTTGTCCTCGTCTTTCTTCAGCAGGGCCTTCTTTCCGCCAAACCGCCAAGTAAGAGAAGCCGTTCCTGCAAAAAGCGGAGTCGGCGTGTAGTAATAAGAGCTTACACGGCCATCTTCATCAACATACTTGACCTTGTAGTTCTTGCTGCCTTTCATTTCCTCTTCACCATCGAAGGTGATATTCTTAAGGGCACGGACAGCCACATCAAGGCCCATAGCAAAGTCAACATTGAAGGGCAGATGGAAACGGAAACCCGGAGTCAGGAGCATGGGGTCAGCCAAAGGATCTACGGGGTAGCCATTGTCTTCGACGCGCATTTCTCCGGAGAATTCCACAAAGATGTCCATAAATTCTACCGGCATCACGTTGATACCTGTGCCATAGACAAAGACCACCGGCAGGTCATGGTCAACCGTATAGACGATACCGGCATTTCCATTCCAACGGACAGGAACGCCAACATTCATCAAATCCAAGGAGAGAATCAAGTTGCCGCCTATACCGAAGGCATTGGAGGTGAAAGGATGGGTTTCACCCTTGCCGTTCAAGTACCAGGCATGACGGGGGCGAACACCGGCAGCTTCTTCGCCAGAGGGCACGTAGGCGTCCACCTGCACGGCGGCAGAGAACACTCTCTTTTCGTTATCGAAGGGGAAACGAACCTTGAACCAAACGTTCAAGTCGCCACGGCTGGTGGTCCACATATTATTAGAACCAGAAGGGCCATTGGACTTGGCATGTTCATAATACAGGGGCAGATTCAAGCCCAAGTCAACCATGTCATAAAGACCCACGGAAGCGTTTATGTTTCCAGAAAGAGACGGATCCCAATCGTTAAAACCGTATGTCTTACCATCGGAAGTGTAGTTACCGCCACGGCTCAGGGACCAGGCGTCAATAGCGATGTTACCGCCTGTACCAATGGAGAAACCCATCTGGCCGTTGGTCTTGGTATTGTACTGATGGATACCGTCAGTACCGCCCTGGATGCCCGCCTGGGCAAATGCGAGACCGCAAGCTAGGAGTGACAGAGTTATTATCTTTTTCATGAATAAATCCCCTAGATTTATGAATTCAAAAAAATTATAGCAAAATTTTCAGTTATTGTTCACAAAAATTTAACTTTGTCGGAAAATGCCGCGAAATCAAGGCGTTTTCGGCAACCAGAAGGTATTTACGGGAATCAAAACAAGGTGATGCCAAGCGATTTGCCCATACTTTCCATCGAAAACCTGCGACGGGACTTCAAGATGGGTTCCGAGACGGTTCACGCCCTGCGGGGCGTGTCTTTCGACATTTTTCCGGGGCAGTTCGTGACCATCATGGGTACCAGTGGGTCGGGCAAGTCCACCATGCTGAACATATTGGGTTGCATGGACAAACCCACCTCCGGCCATTATATTTTGGACGGGGAGCACACCGAAAAACTTTCCCGAGATGCCCTAGCCCGTATCCGGGGCAAAAAAATCGGGTTCGTATTCCAGAACTACAACCTGCTAAGCCGAACAACCGCCGTCGAGAACGTAGAGCTTCCCCTGCTTTACAATTCGAGAGTGTCTTCGTCGGAGCGTCGCCGCCGGGCCCTGGAAGCACTTGAGATGGTGGGGCTTTCCGACCGCGTGAATCACCTACCCAACCAGATGTCCGGTGGACAGCAGCAGCGGGTGGCTATAGCCCGGGCCCTGGTGAACGACCCCGTTATCATCTTGGCCGACGAAGCTACCGGAAACCTGGACACCCGCACCAGTTACGAGATCATGATGATTTTCCAGGAACTGCACAGGCAAGGGAAAACCATCGCCTTCGTGACCCACGAACCCGACATCGCCACCTTCAGCGAACGCACCATCACGCTCAGGGACGGCCTTGTCAAAAAAGACGAAACCCACGAAATGCAAGACGCAAAAGCCGCCTTCGATGCATTGCCACCTCCAGAGGAATTTGAGTAATGAGTTATGAGTTGTGAGCAATGTATAATGTAAAACGAATAATAATCGATGAATCCATCTTTGTCATCCTCACCCATTCGGCCTTGCTCAGGGCAGGCTCCGGTGAGGATCCACTGGTTGTTTTCTAGCAGATTCTCGCCTGCGCGAGAATGACATCTCGAAACAAACATCTCACATTCCACACTCCACACCCCTTATGAACCCACTTACCCTAGCAAAGATCGCCTTACGTGCCCTGCTGCGCAACCGGATGCGCACCTTCCTTTCGGTGCTGGGTATCGTTATTGGCGTGGCAGCGGTGATTACCATGGTGGCCATGGGCGAAGGGTCGCGCCAGTCCATCAAGGAACAGATGACCAGCATGGGCACCAACGCCATCATCGTCATGCCCAACTGGAACAGGCGGGGCGGCGTGCAGGCGGAATCTTCCGAAATGCTAGAAGAAAAGGATGTCATCGCCATCCGGGAAAACGCCACCTACATTAACGGCGTGTCTCCCATGATTACCGTGAACGGGCAGGCCATCGTAGGGAACAACAACTCCCCCACTACCCTGAGCGGCATCTCTGCCGACTACCTCAAGATTCGCAACTACGAAATCGAAGACGGCGTGATGTTCGACGATGCCACCGACCGCATGGCAAAGGTCTGCGTTATCGGCCAGACGGTGGTAAAAAACCTCTTTGCAGGCGAAAACCCCATCGGCAAGACTATTCGTTACAAGAGCATTCCGCTGAAAGTCATCGGCACCTTGAAATCAAAAGGCTCCGGGGATTTCGGGCAGGACAACGACGATGTGATCTTTACGCCTTACCAGACCGTAATGCGCAGGTTTTCGGCCACCACCAATATCCGGCAGATTTACGCCAACTCTATCGGCGAGGGCTATGCCGAAAAAGCCACCGCAGAAATCATGACCATTTTGAAAGAACGCCGTAACTGGACCAAGCCCACGGACCCCTTCAGGGTTTTCACCCAAGAAGAAATGATCCAGATGGTCACCAGCACTTCGGACATGCTGGCGCTGGTGCTGACCGTCATCGCAGGCATTAGCTTGTTTGTAGGCGGTATCGGCATCATGAACATCATGTACGTGTCGGTTACCGAACGCACCAAGGAAATCGGACTCCGCATGGCCATAGGCGCTCGCGGGCGCGACATCTTGATGCAGTTCCTGTTCGAATCGGTGACAATCAGCCTTATGGGAGGCGTCATCGGGATTCTCCTCGGGGTGGCGGCTTCGCAGATTGTAAAGACGGTTATGGGCTGGCCCATGATCGTGTCGTTTGCAAGCGTAATCATCAGCTTTGCCGTATGCTTTGCCACGGGAGTTTTTTTCGGGTGGTATCCGGCCCGCAAGGCCAGCCGCCTGGACCCCATCGAAGCACTAAGGTACGAGTGATGAGTTGTGAGTGATGAGTCATGTGGAGTGTGGGATGACATTCCTCGCACCTCGAACCTTCAGACCTAATCCCTAATCCTAGATCCTAGCCCCTAAATCCTATTCCCTACCCCCTACAACCCACCACCTATTACCTATATTCATAGCATGAACCTTCTCGAATTTCTAAAACCGATGCCGGTCGTGGGCATTCTCCGCGACATTCCTCAGGGCGCCGAAGAAGCCTGCGTAGAAACCGCCGCCAAGTGTGGGCTCAAGGCCATCGAGGTCACCATGAACACTGCCGCTGCCACCAGCATCATCAAGAAGCTCAAGGACTGTGCAGGTTCTTATGGAATATTGGTAGGGGCAGGCACGGTCCGGCACGAGAGCGACCTGGAAAAGGCCGTAAACGCCGGAGCGGAATTCATCGTGACCCCCAACACCCGCAAAGAAATTATCCGGCTTTCCAATACCGCAGGAATCCCCATCATTCCGGGAGCGCTTTCCCCTACCGAGGTGCAGAAGGCCTACGACCTGGGGGCTGCCGCCGTGAAAGTTTTCCCGGTGAACTGCGTAGGCGGCCCCGAATACATCAAGGCCCTGCGAGGACCTTTCCGTGATATTCCCCTGATGGCCTGTGGCGGAGTAAATCCGCAGAATGCCAAGGCCTACATGGAAGCGGGCGCAAACCTGGTATCTTTTGGTGGGAGCATTTTCAACCCAGCGCTTATGTCAAGCGGCAACTGGGACGAAATCGAAATCCGACTGACGGCGTTGCTGCAGTCAATCTAATTTACAGCGTCGCGTGGGCCGCAATCTTGTAGATTTCGGTGACGTCCTTCGCCTTGAGCGGCACGAATCCCCAACCGTCACCTGGATTCAACTTTTCCACCATCTTCGGGATGTCTTCTTCCTTCGCGCCAAGTTCAGTGAAGTTAATCGGCATGCCGATGGAATGCAAGAAACGGCGGAAAGCCTTGATGCCTTCGAGGGCAGTGGCCTTCGGATTTTCAAAATTCATCTCGCAGCCGAACACGCGGGTCGCCATCTGGGCAAAACGCATCACGTTGTGATCGACGACGTATTCCATCCAGGAGGGCATAATCACAGCAAGGCCCGCACCATGGGCGCAGTCGTAAAGCGCAGAAAGTTCGTGCTCGATGGCGTGGCTGTTCCAGTCCTGACTGCGCCCGCAGCCCACAACGCCGTTGTGGGCTACCGTCCCCGCCCACATGATGTTGGCCCGCACCTGATAATTGGCGGGGTCGGCAATGGCGCGGGGTCCTTCCTTAACCATCGTGAGGAGCACCGCTTCGCACAGGCGGTCAGTAATTTCCACTTCCAGCGTGTTCGTGAAATAGCGTTCAAAGACGTGGGCCATGATGTCGGTTATGCCGCAGGCCGTCTGGTAGGCAGGCAACGTGCAAAGGAGCGCCGGATTCTGTACCGCAAACTTCGGACGAATATGTTCGCTGCTGGCGCCACGCTTGAGCATGCCGTCTTCCTTGGTCACCACGGAGTCGCCACTACCTTCAGAACCGGCTGCCGCAATGGTCTGCACCACGCCTATGGGGAGCGCACAGGCCGCCGAGGCCTTGCCATCGTAAAAGTCCCAGAAGTCGCCCTTGTAAGGAACGCCCATGGCAATGGCCTTGGAACTGTCGATGGTAGAGCCGCCGCCCACCGCAAGGATAAAGTCAATGCCGTTTTCACGAACAATTTCAATGCCCTTATAGACAAGAGAATCATGGGGGTTCGGCTTCACGCCGCCCAGTTCCACATGGGGGATTCCTGCAGCGTCAAGGCTCGCCTTCACCCGGTCAATGAGGCCCGAGCGCACGGCAGAACCGCCACCGTAGTGGATGAGCACCTTGGTGCCACCAAATTTTTTGACAAGCGCACCGCATTCATTTTCGCGGTCCATGCCAAATACAAATTCCGTGGGGCTGTAAAAATTGAAATTTTCCATGTTTTCCTCTTCGTTTTTTATAATAATACAATGATTCCATGCCCAAAGTTCCCGTTTTTGGCCAAATTTCGTGTACAAAAAGAACCAAAAGCGACCCCTAACGGGGCCGCCTTAATTTTTCGCACTAAATGCCTAGGGTCTATTTCCCGAGAATCTGTTCTCTAGGTAAATTGAACCTTTGAACAAGAATGTCAATTGAAACGCCATCCGTAAGGAGGCTTCTTGCCGTTGTAAGCTTTTCTGCCTCGGCCTTTTGACGTTCTTCTGCCAGTTCTCTGCGAAACTCGTCTCCGGCACTCACAAAGCCGTACTTTTGTCCAATACTTACAAATGCCATATCCAGTTCCTTTAGTGCGTCTCTGCCTATATACTCCTTTAAATATACACTTATTTTTTCCAATATGCAAGTAGCTTCTTTGTGTGGCATCTTGCGCAGCGATTCCTTGAATCGGGGCAACAATTCAAGCAATTTGTCCTTGTCATATGCATACTTCATTGCCACGATACCCATTGCCGTTGCGGTATCTTCGCAAGCAAAACAGTCGCTGTCCGGAATATCCGCCATATTCACGAAAGCACAACGGAACGGAAGCACTGCCCTCCGAAAGAATTCAGGGTAGCCATCTTCAAGGTGGCTTATGGGATTCCAGTTCGCTTTTCCGTTGTAGAAGATGATTGCCATGGTAGGCAGCCCGTCAAAAATGCGGTTCCTGTCATAGCGTTTCATCAAAGTCCGCACATAGCGAGCAACCTGATTAAGCGTATCAGGATCCTGTCCCGACTTGTGTTCCAGCAGGATGCCCACAAGAACAGGTGCTCCTGTCGAGACATTCACGCGAAACGCAAGGTCCGCCTCGCCGGTGTCGTCCACTTCGGAATAGGAATCGGGTATCCGGACCAGGGTGTCCAAGTTTACCGCATCAATAAATTCGCTGACATCGCGGTTTACCTTGGCTGAAAGTTCCAAGAGCTGCCTAAGACGGTCAACGTCGGCAAAAAGCCAGCGAAAAAAGGAATCGTGTTTACGTTTACTCGTATTTTTATCGTCCATAAATTCTCCATGACCATACGCGTTGAACGACCGCGCTGGCCGCTAAGGGTTGATCCCCAGTCTATACCGGGAATAAAAATTGTAGGTGATATGGAAAGGCGACCTGGTTCTAGTCGGCAAAGTCAGGGCAGCGTGCCTAGACCGAATGCAGCCAATATACAAAAGACCCTCGCTTAAAAGCCAGACCAAAATCCTCATTTTTTTCCGTTTTTGGCCAAAATTCGTGTACAAAAAGAACCAAACCTTGACAAAATCCCCATAATTTTCTCTATTTTGGCACCGAATTTTTATGTTTAACCCTTAACGGAGAATCAATATGCCTTGCGGAAAGAAAAGAAAGCGCAGGAAGATTGCGACTCACAAGCGCAAAAAGCGCCGTCGTCGTGACCGTCACAAAAAGAAACTTCGCTAATCCGTTAGCATTTTTGTGATTTCCTAAAACGGGGTGCCAACACACTCCGTTTTTTCGTGTAACCCGACACCGCCACGGAGCCGAAAACCGAATGCAGATCCAGGGATCCATCAAGAACGTCACCTACCAGAACCCGGCCAACGGCTTCACCGTGCTGAAGGTGGTGCTTTCGGATACGGGCAAGGTGGCGGTAGTCACCGGGAATTTTCCTGCACTCACTCCCGGCGAGAACCTGCGGTTTGAAGGCGAATGGGGCCGCCACCCCAAGTTCGGCGAGCAGTTCAAGGCCACGGGTTTTGAAATCCTGAAGACTGGCGACGGCAACCTAAAGGACTACCTGGCCAGCGGGCTGTTCTGGGGCATCGGGCCCAAGACCGCCGAGCGCTTGGTGGAGGCCTTTGGAGATACCCTGCCAGAGGTGCTGGACAACCACCCCGAAAGGCTCTCCGAGGTAAAAATCAAGGGTATCACACCCAAGAAGATGGCGGAGTTTCTGGCCAGCTGGCAAGAGGCCCGCCTGAGCCGCGAAACCATGCTGTTCCTGTACAGCCACGGCATCGTGGGCAGCACCGCCAAGCGGCTGTGGAGCACCTACGGCGAAGACACCATCCCAAAGATCAAGGAGAACCCCTACCTGCTCTGCGAAGAGGTGTGGGGTATCGGGTTTGCAAGCGCCGACGAAATTGCCATGAAGCTGGGCCTACCGAAGGACAGCCCCATGCGGTTCCAGGCGGCACTGCTCTACTCCCTGCAGGAATCGTCCTTCAACGAAGGTCACGTGTACCTGCCCAAGGACGCCCTGCTGGACCGCACCCTCAAGAACCTGCGGATAGACAGCTTCGACGACGACGCGGTTCAAATTCTGATGGAGCAGTTCGAAGGCCTGTGCAAGAACGGGCGCATTACCCGCGTAGGCGACGACTGCTTTTACCCGTCTATGTTCCGGGCCGAAGACTCCGTGGCACGGAACATCGCGCTTCGGCTACAGCGGAACACGCTCCCCACCGAAGGTTTCGAGCAGTACCTGGTGAGCTGGGAGCGGGAACACAAGTTCAGTTTCGACCCGGTGCAAAGGCAGGCCATCGAGATGGCGCTGTCCCACAAGTTCTCCATCGTCACAGGCGGCCCCGGCACGGGAAAGACCACGATTCTCAAGGGCATATTGCATCTTGCCAACCAGATGGGAGAATCCGTGCTGCTGGCTGCCCCAACGGGCCGTGCCGCCAAGCGCATGGAAAGCCTCTGCGGAGCGCCCGCAAAAACGCTGCACCGCCTACTAGAGATGGACCCCGTGTCCAAAAAGTTCAACAGGAACGTGGGCAACCAGCTGCACTGTGACCTGTTGATCGTAGATGAATTCAGCATGGTGGACACCTGGCTCGCCTCGTCGCTGTTAGAAGCGGTCAGCCTTCGGGCGCGAATCCTCTTGGTAGGGGACGCCGACCAGCTGCCTAGCGTAGGACCGGGCAACGTGCTGAACGACCTGCTGCAATGTCCGAAAATCCCGAGCGTGCGTCTGCAGCACATATTCCGGCAGGCCAGCGGCAACGACATCGCCGACAAGGCGGCCAAAATCAACCAGGGCATCATGCCTTCGCCTATCGACGGGCCCAACTTCCACTTTATGCCCTACGAGACTCCCGAGGAGGCCCTAGGCATATTGCAGCAACTGGTCACCACCGGCGTGCGTTCCAAACTGGACATCGACCTGAAAAGCGACCTGCAGATTCTAGCCCCCATGCGCAAGGGCCCGCTGGGTGTGTTCGAGCTGAACCAGTTCCTGCAAAAGCTCATGAACGGCAGCGCCCAGAAATTCAAGATAAACGGCACCGAATGGGGTGCGGGCGACCGGGTGATGCAGACCACCAACAACTACGACAAGAACGTGTTCAACGGCGACGTGGGAATTATCTTCAACGTCAAAAAGGACAAGTCCGCCATGACGGTCTTCTTTGACGACAAGACGGTGGATTACGAAGGAGACGAAATCGAGGACCTGCAGCTGGCCTACGCCTGCACCATCCACAAGAGCCAGGGCAGCGAATACCCCGCCGTCATCGTGATTCTCGACTCCAGCCACTACGTGATGCTCCAGCGGAACCTGCTTTATACGGCCATCACCCGCGCGAAAGGACACGTGTGGGTACTTTCCGCCCCCGGAGCGTTCCACCAGGCTGTGCGCAACAACCGCAGCACCAGACGGTACACGCGACTCAAAGAAAGACTCAATTAAAAAAGATCCCCGCCTTCGCGGGGATGACAACGTTCACTATTCGCGAGAATCTTACAGGTCAACCACTTCAGTCCAGCCGAACGGGTCTTCGGCTTCACCGAACTGGATGGCAGTGTACTTGGTGAAGAGTTCCGTGCAGACCGGACCCGGGTTCACACCGTCACCGTAGGTGAATTCCTTGCCGGCAACCGGATCCACAATCTTCTTGATCGGGGTAATCACGGCGGCGGTACCGCATTCGGCGGTTTCGGAGAATTCAGCGAGTTCTTCGAACGGAACCTGGCGGCGTTCCACGGTGTAGCCGAGGTATTCAGCCAACTGCTGCAGACTCTTGTTCGTAATCGACGGCAGAATGGATTCGGACTTCGGGGTCACGTAGGTCTTGCCCTTGATGCCGAAGAAGTTTGCCGGACCGCA
>CACXMH010000017.1 GCA_902768715.1 Fibrobacter succinogenes
TGATGCCGGTAACGAACTGTTCGTTGCCAACACCGGTGTGCCTCGTGGCCGTACCACTGTGATTGTGCCGTTCCGTGCATTCTCCAAGTTCCCGTACTACCAGCCGCCTACCGCCAAGGAAAACGGCCTGTTCGACCTGAAGGGGGTTGTCTCCCTCGACTTCAAACCGGGTGGAGAAGGTTCCAACGGTAGCTTCGAAGTGGACAACATCAAGCTCACCAACCAGAAGGAAGTGAAGGCTGCTGACCGTCCGGCTCTCGTGAAAATCGAAGTCAAGGGTACCGGCGATGTGGTGAACCCCAACATTTCTGGCGGCCTGTTCGGCATCAACGCTGCCCTCTGGGATGGCGACATGCTGGACAACCCCAAGTTCAAGGTGCAGACGGCTGAATACGCCAAGCGCATCAACCACGGCATCATCCGTTATCCGGGCGGTCTCCGTGCCGATGACGACCACTGGAAGGAAATTCTCGACAACCACGACTGGATGGTGGATACCGACGAGTTCCTCGCCTGGTTGAAGAAGACCGGTTCTAACGCCATGTTCACCGTGAACTTCGGCTCTGGCACCGAAGAAGAAGCCGCTGCCTGGGTGAAGCACACCAATGTGGACAAGAAGGCTGGCATCAAGTACTGGGAAATCGGTAACGAAGTCTATGGTAACTGGCATCCGTACTATGAAAAGTACGGTAAGGATGGCGGTACCATTTACGGTAAGCGCGCTCGTAAGTTCATCGAAGCCATGAAGAAGGTCGATCCCACTATCAAGGTGGCCGTGCTCGGCGTGCTGGATGGCGAATGGAACGACAACGTGCTTCGTGAAACCGGCGACATTGCCGACGGTATCATTGTTCACCACTACCCGCAGCACTACGGTGAAGAAAACGACTTCGCCATGCTCTCTGCTCCGCAGGACCTGGTGCCCATCTACAGCCGCCTCCACAAGCTGGTGGACAAGTGGACCAAGCACTTCAACAAGGAAAAGAAGTTCGAGCTGTGGCTCACCGAATGGAACTCCGTGGACTTCAACCCGGGTCCGCAGACCATTTCTCTCGAGAACGGCCTGTTCGTTGCTGACTACCTGGCCATGCTTGCCACCGAAAACGTGGACAACGCACAGTACTGGGATATCCACAACGACATCACTCCGGAAGGCGGTGACTACGGTTACCTGACCCGTTCCGCCGAAGAGTGCATGAACTGCCCACGTCCCAGCTACTGGGCTTTCCAGATGGCTTCTGACGCTCTCCGCGGCAAGCTGTTGAAGACCGAAATCTCCGGTGACAAGGAATCCCTCATCACCACCTACTACACCGAGAACGGCAAGAAGAAGTCCCTGTTGGTGATCAACAAGAACCCCTACAGCGACTACGAGCTGAAGCTCTCCATCCCTGGCTTCTCCGGCAAGGCTACCGTCCAGACTCTGGACCGCAGCTCCGAAAAGCTCAAGGAAGGCTGGGCCAACGACCCGTCCAAGAAGGCCAAGAAGGGTGTCGATGTGAGCAAGCCGATCAAGGTCGGCAAGCGCACCATTACCCTCATTACCATCGAGTAATTGACGGAATTTCATCCCCGACTCGGTCGGGGATCTCCTAGCAAGGAAAACCCCGGCAGAGCCGGGGTTTTTCGTTTGTCCTGCTGGGTATAAAAAGTAAAAGCCCTCTCTTTCGGTGAGCAACAAAGCCCCTAGTATTAACTAGGGGCGGTTGCGAACTTTGACCACTTAGCACTTTAGTGCTTACGTGGGCATGACCACCTTTAGGTGGGAGAGAGGGCTAACCAGAGAAGTTTTTCCCAAATTTAGCCCGAGCGGTCGTTAAAAAAAGCCCTCTCGCAAGAGAGGGCTTTGCTTTCGCGGGATAGACGAGGCTTGAACTCGCAACCTCCGGCGTGACAGGCCGGTGCTCTAACCAAAATTGAGCTACCACCCCAAAACGCTTGCGTTTATGGTAGTGGGCGATAACGGATTCGAACCGCTGACATTCTGCTTGTAAGGCAGACGCTCTGAACCAACTGAGCTAATCGCCCGAAAGGGTTACTTGTCCTGTTTTTTGCCGCCGAAGAGAATCCCGATAGGGATGACGACTACGTAGGCAAGGACTAGGATAAGTGGTGCGACCGTAAGGCTGACCGGATTGTCGGCGGGCCCCTGCTGGAGGCAGAAGAAGCCAATAACCAAAAGCAAGATTCCGATAGCAATCAAAATGAAATTCTTCTTGTTCATCATCTTACAGTGCCTTAAAGTTACAGCGCAAATATAGTATAAAACAACTAAATGTCAAGGGAAAAACCTATTTCTGTCCGGGGTATTTCACACGGGTGTGGTAGGTGCCGTCCAGGCTGCGAAGGAAAGCCTGCTCCAGTTTGAACAGCTCACGGACCGACAGGTTGCATTCGCTGAACTGACCTTCGTTGAAACGGCCCTGGATGGTATTGTGGATCATTTCTTGCAAGGCTTCGGAATCCATGTTGGACATGGAGCGGCTGGTGGCCTCGATAATGTCGGCCAGCATAAGGATTGCCGTTTCCTTGCTCTGGGGCTTTGGTCCCTTGTACTGGAAATCCTCCAGTTTTACAACCTTGCTGGGGTCTTCCTTGGCGGCTTCCAGAGCCTTGTGGTAGAAATACTGGATTGTGGTGGTGCCGTGATGTTCGGAAATACCTGCGGCCACCAGTTCGGGAATCTTGTATTCCTGGGCAAGGGCATAGCCTTGAGTCACGTGCCCGATGATAATCTTGACGGACTGAGCCGGATCCAGGGAATTGTGGGGGTTGATTCCCTGTTTCTGGTTTTCGGTAAAGAATTCCGGACGCATGGTCTTGCCGATATCGTGGTATAGCGCCATGACGCGAACCAGCAGGGAATTGGCCTCGATACTTTCGGCCACCTTTTCGGCCAGGTTCGACACCTGGATGCTGTGGTGGAACGTGCCGGGGGCAAGCTCGGAAATGCGCTTCAACGCTGGACGGTTGAAGTCGGACATTTCCATGAGGGTGAGTACCGTTGTAATACCGAAGATGCGCTCCATCAAGTGAACAAAGAATGCTGACGCGATGGCGATACAAACTGCGAAGTTCGCGCTGGCGGCAATAAGGGTCTGGTAAAAGGCTTCAAAACCCATACGGTTTCTGAGCAGGAACATAATGCTAATGGCTGCAGACATAGAAAGGATGCCAACAATAATGGCATAGATGAACTGCACTCTGTAGCGGATTTTTGTCAGCGGAACAAGGGAAATCATCAGGACTGCCATCACGGTAATGGTGGCCGCCAGGTCGTAGCCGTTGAGAATGCCGAATATCATGGAAGATAGCACGGAAAAAGCAATGCCAAGCCTGTAATTAAAGAGAACGGTGGCAATGACAGGAGTAAAGGCGAAGGGGTAGAGCCACATGAAATCCACGCCTTCGGGGAGCACCATGGCTTCGGGTCTGTTCAGGGAATTGGACAGGTAGTGTACCGCCCAGAAGCTGACTAGCTGGATGACAGCCAGAAGCACCAGGCTCCACAGCTGCCTTGGGCTCTTGAACTTGCGTACCGTTTCATTGTAGAAGAAATAGAAGAAGAAGGCGATGATGATGAGGGCGAGGATAATGGACTGGCCGAAGGGAGCTGTAAGGGTTCTCTGGTTTTCTTCTTTCTGCTGGGCCTGTTGCAGTGCTTCCATTTTTTCAAGGATTTCCTTGGTAATGGGGTCGCCCTGTTTCACTATTTCCATACCGCGAGGAATCATGCCCTTGATAAGGGTCACCTTGTCGCGGGCGGCGGCTTTACGTGCGCTTGTCTCTTTTTCTAGGTAGAAAACGTTTGGCAACGAGAACACATAGAGGACTTCGTAGAAGGCACTCTGCAATCCCTGATCGCTGGGAAAGGCCTGTTGCAATTGGGCAAAGGATTCATCGATACGGCGCTGTAAGGGCTGTATGGCGCTAGTTTCCAGCGTCATTTCTTCGCTGTCACGAATCATGGCCACTGTAGTCTTGTTGTAAATCAGATGCTTGATGTCCTGGACATTGTAGGATTCCATGAACAGTTTTAGTTCCGTTTCTGTTTTGGCAAGCAGGGTGTTGGAAATGCCACGCTTGAGCATTTGGTTGAATACAGAAAGAATGGAGTCGCGGGCCTTGGCGTTTTGACTCAGGGGCTTGATTGCCGTAATCGAAAGCCTTTGCTTCAAGACCTCGTAAATACGGGATGCCTGCTGCACCTTCATCTGCAAGGTGTCCGTGGCCTCGGGATTTGTGCTTCCGGGTGCGTTAATTTGTGCTTGCAAGCTGCCGTACTGGGCAAGCTTGTGCAGGTACTGTTTCAAGTCTTCGCTGATGCGGTTGGTCTCGTCGGAGTTATACTCGAAAATGGCGTTGACCTTTTCTTCGGCACGCTGGCGCTCGGCCTCAATTTCTTGCTTGGACTTGGGAATGTCGAAATTGATGGGGGAGATGATGGTGCGGGTACTGAGCTGGCCCAGGTGGGGGTGGTCCGCCTGCATGGCGATATTCTTGTCGGGGAACAGGAATATGGCGATAGCCGCGACCAACACGCAGCCAAGGAAAAGATGGAGTTTTTTCTTCTTCTTTTTCATTAGGAGTCCTTTTGTTCGTAGGCGGACAAAATATCTTTCACCAGTGGATGCCGTAAAACATCGGTGGCGGTAAATTCAACTTGGGCGATGCCCTTGATGCCGTTCAAGATGGTCATGGCGTGTTCCAGTCCGGATTTTTGTCCCTGGGCCAGGTCCACTTGGGAAGTATCCCCGGTAATGATGGCCTTGCTGTGAGGGCCGAGCCTTGTGAGGAACATTTTCATCTGGGGAACAGTGGTGTTCTGGGCCTCGTCCAAGATGATGAAAGCCCGCTTGAGGGTGCGACCGCGCATGTAGGCGAGGGGAGCAACCTCGATGGCGCCCGTTTCTTCGTAACGACGGAGTTTTTCTGGAGGAAGCAGTTCAGAGAGGCTGTCGTGGATGGGACGCAGATAAGGGGCAATTTTTTCTTTCAGGTCGCCAGGCAGGTAACCTAGGGATTCACCGGCCTCTACGGCAGGTCGGACTAGGCATATCCGTTCGGCCTCGTTCCGTTCGAGGCTCGCGACGGCAAGGGCTACCGCAAGAAACGTCTTGCCTGTACCGGCGGGGCCCTTGGCGAAAATGACGTCGTTCTTTTCGACGGCCTTTACAAGTTCTGCCTGGGAGGGCGTCTTTGGGCCGATGGATATGCCGAACCGATTCCGGATGATAGGGGTTGCCCCGACGGAGAAATCCTGTACGACTGGCGACGAAGATTTTCCGAGAAGCCGTTCCACCTGCTTGGCGGTGAAGGATTCCCCGTGTTTTGCGGCGATTTTCAGCTGGTCCAGGACTGTCAGCAGGCCTTGTAGGTCTGCACCGTCCTTGGGTTTCAAGTTGAGGCCCGGGAGCCTGGTCTGTATCTCAACACAAAAACGGCCTTCCAGCAAGCGGAAAACCGTTTCGTTCTCTCCTGAAACCATACGTTTCAGGTTATCAGAGATGGAGTAATGTTCCAAATGACCTACTCGGCGTCGGGACGTTCCACCGGAATGCCCAACTTGTTCTTGGCGTCGAAGATTTCCTTACGGAGCTTATGGTTTTCTTCGGTTATGGCCATGGCTTCGTCTTCGTTCTTCTTCAGCTTGTTTTCGTCAATATGCTCCTTTTGGACGGCTGCTTTTCCACCAGCGCCGCCGGCTGCGCCTCCTTCGGCACCACCTTCGTCGCCGCTACCACCGGAAGAGCCGGCGCAAGCGGTGAAGAGGGCAAGGGACAGAGAGGCGAGGATCAGTTTCCAATTTTTCAAAAATGACATTATTCAGGCTCCATTCTAGTCTGTGTTGCGTAAAATGTATATTATTTACGGCAAAAAAGTAGAAAAAAAGTGAAATCCTTATGAAAAAAGACGATTTTTTGCGAAAATCCTATTCTCAGGTCTTCATTTCTTCGCCGGATTACGATTCTTGCGCCCTTTATGCTCAAAGGCGCGCCCAGATGATGGGAATGTTGGACTCCTTCTGCGTTTTTGGAGGAATGCCTAAAGATCCCGGTTCCGAAGAGGCCTTTACGGAAACTTGGACTCGCTTTGTCCAGGATCCGGCGTTCTTGTTTCTTACGGGGGTGAACCAGCCGGGCTGCTACCTGGTGCTGGATCCCAAGGCAAAAAAGCCTGTGCTCTTTGTGCCCGAAAAGGACCTTTTCCGGGAATTCTGGAATGGAAAACGGTTAGGAATCGAACCTGGAAGTGACGATGTATCTAGGGTCACAGGCATTGCCGATGTCCGGGATGCCCTGGAGTTTTTGCCCTTTGTGGAAACCATGGCAAGGAAGTACCGGTCCAGGGGGTTCGGTTACGTCTATTACTATGAAAAGGTCCGGGGTGACCATAACGATAGACTGAAAGATCAGGTGGCGAAGGTCCTGGACCGGCAGGGGATGAAGGTGAAGACATGCTCGCCGATGCACTTTGCAGAGAGGCTTCCGTTGGGACCGGAGCGCATCGCCGACGCCAAGAAGGCCCAGTCCATCACGGAAAAGGCTTTCCGCAACCTGCTTTCGCGGGTGAAATCTTTCAGGAATGAGCGGGAACTGTACCTGTACCTGAACTACGAGATGCAGCGCCGAAGCGACGGCGACCTGGCGTTTCCGACCATTGCTGCTTCCGGAGATAACGCCTGCTGCCTGCACTATGTGAAAAACGACGAGCCCCTGAAGTCGGGTCGGATGATTCTTTTGGATTTTGGCGTGCGTTATGGGACACTCCATAGCGACATTTCCAGAACAGTTCCCCTGAACGGAAAATTCAATCCCTTGCAGGAACTGCTATACCAGATTGTACTGGATTCTGCGTTAGTTTATCAGAAATCTGTACGGCCCGGGGTGAGCCTGAAGGAAATAGGACAGATTCCCTGGGACTATATCATGGGTGAACTGGAAACCCGTTTGGTGAAGAAACACAAGGGCAAGTTCAAGCTGTGCTACGACAGGAGACCCCATGGGGTAAGCCACTTTATCGGCGAGCATATCCATGACGGTGACCCCGGTTCACGCTCCCTGGACACGGTCCTGGAACCTGGCATGCTGATTTCTTGCGAACCGGGACTGTACGGTGAATTCGAGGGGGTGTTCAACGGCCGGCGCTACCGCGAAAAGATCGGTATCCGCATCGAGGACGACCTGCTGATTACGAAAACGGGCTTTTTGAACATTTCAAAGAAAATCCCGAAAGAAATAGCAGAGATTGAGCGGCTGATTTCTTGACCCAAGAAAAAGGCCCCGTGCCTCGAACCTCGAGCCTCGAACCCCTAACCCCTAGATCCTAGCCCCTAAATCCTAGCCCCTAATTACTATCTTTACCTTCAAATTTTTATGAAGGTCCAAAATGTGGAAATATAGCGGAGCGATCCGATTCTTTCTTTCTATCCTTGCAGTAACGTTTGTCCAGATGGGTGTGTTCATTTACGCCCAGAAGATTCTTTCCGGCTCTTTTGTCGGGGTGGAGGGCGGCCAGAACTGGCAGAGCCTGATGCTACAGATCTTCTTTATCGCCCCCTATGTGGTGTTCGTGTGGGCGGCAGGGCTTTTCTCCAATAAGTTTTCCAAGAACAGGGTGCTGGCCTGGTCGTCGCTCTTTATGACGTCCTTTGTGATTGCCATGGCAGTACTTGTGACCTGCGGTGTTCCCCGAGTGGCCTTCTGGCTCTGCATAGGCCTTTCTACAGGCTTTGCGGTTCATAGTGCAGCCAAGTACGCTGTGCTGAAAGAAATGTTTGGCGTCCGGAACCTGAGCTATGCCAACGCCTTCTTGCAGATATTCTCCCTGAGCGGTATCATCGCTGCCAGCTGGCTTGCCATTGTGGGCGTGAATCTCATTGACCTGGGAAGCCTTGCCAGGTACGAGGCCGTGCGCCAGATCATTGCCAAGTCCGTGGTGATTCCCTGGATTCTGGTAGGGGTGAGCGTGCTTGGTACCGTGGCCAGTTTCTTGATCCCGAAGGTCAAGTATGCTGACCGGAATGTGAAATTTACCACGGCCCGCCGCAGGTTTAGCCTGGGCTGGCGTCAGCGTTCCCTTCGTGCGATTATCATCGCTCTTTCCATGTTCTGGGCCATGGCCCAGGTGTTTACCCTTATGTTCCAGGACGTGTCTGGTTCCGAGACGGTGGACATGATCCAGAACTACCTGCCTTTTGCCATTGGCGGCCTGATGGTGGGATCTATCTTCTCGGCACGCAATTCTAGGGACTTTATTGAGACGGGCTTTATTCCTCTGGGCATGATCGGAACCTCCCTCTGCATGTTCCTGATTCCATTCATGGTGCATCCTGTACCCCTTTCCATAACGCTTGCCTTGGTCGGATTCTTTGGTGGCATATTCCTGGTGCCTGTGAATGCCCTTTTGCAGTACAATACCCGTCCCAACAATTCCGGTTGGGTTATCGCCCTTGCGAACTTGATTCAGGCTATTGTTCTGGGTATTTTCTTGGTGCTGTTCTCGGTGATGGTGCATTACACCCATATCCGTCCGCAACTCTATTTTGTGGGGCTTGGAGTTATTTCTTTGGCCGTGTTCGCATGGACGATTACGAACCTGCCTCAGGCATTAATCCGCTCCCTTTTGCGCCTGGTGTTTAGCCGCCACAGGATACGTGTGCTGAACGTGGGAAATATCCCTAACGTAGGTCCTGTGCTCATGGTGGGTAACCATCATAGCTTTATCGACTGGGCCATGCTCCAGATGGCATGCCCCCGTCCGCTTTGCATAGCAAGCAACAAGGACCATTTTGAAAAGTGGTACTTGCGCGCTATTCTCAAGCGCTTGGGAATGATCCGAATCGATAACCGCCATCCCGAAGAGGCCATGGAAAAGATCCACGAGGCATTGCTGGCAGGCAAGGCGGTGGTCATGTTCCCCACAGGCGAAGTTTCCAAGTCTCCCCATGTAGAACCTTTCAACTTGGACTACTCCAAGGCGGTGGAAGGAACCGATGCCGTGTTGCTCCCGTTCTATATCCAGGGGCTTTGGGGTTCTAACTACAGTTACAGCGGCTCTGACATGTACGGAGCCTCTTCGGACCGTTCCGTGACAGTGGCCTTTGGCGAACCCATTTCTGCAAAGACTCCGCCTAACGAGGTCCGAGCCATTGTCCGCAAGATTTCAATTGAAGCTTGGCAGTATGCTGTTAAATTTGTGCGTCCCATTGCCGCTTCATGGATTAACACTTGCAAGAAGTACGTGAAGAACGGTCCTGCCATCTACAATACCGATGGCGGTCACTTCTCCGGATACAAGCTCATGGGAGCAGTTATGGCTTTCCGAGGGCTCTTGAAAAAGAAGTTGGGCAAGCAGGAACAGAACATCGGTATCATGCTCCCGCCAAGCCCCGCTGGCGTCATCGTGAACTTGGTGCTCTGGGTCATGGGCAAGACCAACGTGAACCTGAACTACACATCTTCTGTAGATAATGTGAAGTACTGCTGCGAAAAAGCGGATGTTTCTACTGTTATTTCTAGCCGCCAGTTTGTGGAAAAATTGAAGGGTAGGGGCAACGACTATTCCCAGGTTGCTTCGGACAAGGTCCGCATCCTCTATGCCGAAGACCTGATGAAGGAAATTCCCAAGGTAAAGATTGCTGCTCTTCTGGTGCTTTGCATGATTATGCCTGCTTGGCTTATCCGCTTCGTGTTCTGCAAGCATACCCGCATCGACGATACCGCCGTAATTGTGTTCAGTTCTGGCTCCGAAGGGACTCCCAAGGGCGTGCTCCTTTCGCACCGCAACCTGATGGGCAACATCCAGCAGCTGGCCTGCATCTTGAACGTGAGCCGTGGCGACGTGATGCTGTCGGAACTTCCGTTGTTCCACAGTTTCGGTCTGACGGTGACAACACTTTTGAACCTGACAGAAGGCTGCCCCATCGTGGCGGTGGCGGACCCCACCGACGTGAAGACCATGGCCCGGGTGTGCTCCCGCTTCCGCGTGACCTGCATGGTGGCGACCCCCACCTTCTTGCGGGCCTTTACCGTGAGCCGCTACGTGCACCCCTTGGTGTTCAAGTATGTGCGCATCATCATCGCCGGTGCAGAAGCCCTGCGGCCTGAGCTGGCTACGGCCTTCCGACTCAAGTTCGGCAAGGAAATTTTCGAAGGTTACGGTTGTACTGAGACTGCTCCCGTGGCGTCGGTCAATACCGAAAACACCCTGCTGAACGATTACATGACTATGCAGGTGAACAACAAGCCTGGCACTGTTGGCCCGGCACTTCCTGGAACCCAGTTTCTGATTGTGGACCCCGAAACCAACGATCCGCTCCCCACGGGAGAGGCCGGCATGATCCTCATCGGCGGCTGCCAGGTGATGCAGGGCTACCTGAAGGATGACGAACGTACCAAGAGCGTCATCGTGAATATCAACGGTATTCGCTATTACCGCACGGGCGACAAGGGTTACCTGGACGAAGACGGGTTCCTCACCATCGTGGACCGTTACAGCCGCTTTGCCAAACTCGGTGGAGAGATGGTGAGTCTTGGAGCAGTCGAGAAGAAAATCCAGGATACACCGGTGCTGGAAGGTTGCGACTACCTGGTGACCACAGTGCCCGATTCTGCAAAGGGCGAAAAGATTGTGCTGCTCTACCAGGGCGACAAAGACCCGAAGCAGGTGCTCTCGGAACTTAGGGTCTCTGGATTCCCGCCCATCATGCTTCCGTCTCTCGCATTCCCGGTGGAGAAAGTTCCAAAACTTGGGACCGGCAAGGCGGACTTTACCGGAGCGAAAAAACTCGCGAAGGAACTGGCAGGGATTAAATAAGTGTGGAATGTGTAGTGTGTAATGTGAAATTAGTCATTACATATTACACAATTCTCTTTTTTTGGTGGCTGATATGAGCGAAGGCAACATTGGAAAAGGCTTTACTCCTATACGGACTGTTCGGCTAGTGTCGGCCGTGGTTGCCGTTGCGGGTATGTTCTGCCTGTTGGTCCAGCGTATCTTGTCCATAGCCATGACTATGGCCCAAGAAATTCTGAACCTAGCCTTTGCACGCTACGGTAATTTCACGGGTCGCTTTGCCGCCAACAACTTTGCCGAAGACAAGAAGCTCCTTTCGATGCTGAACGAACTGAAGGGACTGATTCCTACGGTAGAGACTGCCCTGACCTTGCTTCTGGTGCTGAGCGTTGTGCTTTTCGCCATTGCCCTGGTGGGGCTTGCTTTGCCGAGGCAGTCGGGGCATGTGCTGGTGGCCTTGAAGCTCTTGAAGTGGCAGCCTGTCGATGGTGAAGGCGATAGCGATGATGAACAGCTGACCTTGAGCCCGGCTTCGTTAAAGAAACTGGGAATTGCTGCCGGAGTAATCGTTGCTATTGCGTTGGCTGTTTTTGGCATTCGAGGCTGTATGCTGGTTTCCGGCGCCCAGGCTCAGGAGGCGGCCCTTCACGAGTTGAACACTGAGGTTCAGGGCTATATGTCAACCCAGCGAGCCTTCTTTAACAAGAGTAAAGCTCTTGGCAGTGTAAAACAGCTGGGGCTTGACACCCTAGCCGATGGCAAATACTACACCTTTAGGGTAGGGCGCAATTACATTGACGCAGAATCCAAGGAAACTCTGGAAAACTGCCCTTCGGGTAGCCACTGGAGGGTGAATGCCAGCGTGAACGGATTCCTTTCCAAGGAACTGAAATTCTTCAGTATGCTCCCCAAGAATCGGGATTGCCAAAAATTCAGCCCGAATCTCAAAAACTCAGGACGGTAGAGCCGTTTTTTTATACTTTGGTATAGAACGCTTTTACAGGTGGCGTTTTAACCTTGCCATTCCCGCGAATGTGGGAATCTGTTGGCTGTACAAGGAGAAATTGACCGCCTGGCAAAATAAAAGGATTTTATGCAGCAGTACCTAGACTTGTTGAAAGATATCATGGACAATGGTGTGGACCGTTCCGACCGCACGGGTACGGGAACCCGTTCCGTTTTTGGCCGCCAGAACCGTTATGACCTTTCCAAGGGATTCCCCTGCCTTACCACCAAGAAACTCCACTTGCGCAGCATCATTCACGAACTGCTGTGGTTTCTGAAGGGTGATACCAACATCAAGTACCTTCACGACAACAAGGTGACCATCTGGGACGAATGGGCTGACGAGAACGGCGACCTTGGGCCTGTTTACGGCCACCAGTGGCGCAGCTGGCCTACTCCCGACGGAGGTCACATCGACCAGATCCAGAACCTGATTGACAGCCTCAAGAACAATCCCGATTCACGGCGTCATTTGGTGTGCGCCTGGAACGTGGCCGAAGTGAACAAGATGGCCCTGCCTCCTTGCCACTGCCTTTTCCAGTTTTACGTGGGCGGTGTAGGGGAGTCCGGCAAGCGCAAACTCAGTTGCCAGCTTTACCAGCGTAGCGCCGACATGTTCTTGGGCGTGCCCTTCAACATTGCATCCTATTCCCTGTTGACCATGATGCTTGCCCAGGTCTGCGGTTACGAGGCAGCCGAGTTCGTGCACACCTTCGGTGACCTGCACCTGTACAGCAACCATTTTGACCAGGCCAAGGAACAGCTTTCCCGCACGCCCCGCAAGCTCCCCACCATGAAGATGAACCCCGATGTGAAGGACCTTTTTGAATTCAAGTTCGAGGACTTTGAACTCACGGATTACGACCCGTGGCCCACAATTAAGGCCCCGATAGCCGTTTAAAATAGTGTGTAGTGTGAAGTGTGTAATGTGTAATGAATAGTTTCACATCCCACATCCCACATCTCACATCTCACATCCCACATCTCACATCTCACATCTCACATCCCACATTTCACATTCCGCATTATGCTCATTTCCGCAATTGTCGCTGTTTCTGAAAATAACGTCATCGGTCGTGACGGTCACCTGCCATGGCATCTGTCCGCCGACCTCAAGCGTTTCAAGGCTATCACTACGGGCCATTCCATTATTCTTGGCCGCAAGAACTACGACGACATCGGACGGCCCTTGCCGAACCGAACCAATTACGTGTTGACCCGAAATTCCAATTTCGAAGCTCCCGGCTGCATCGTGTGCCCTTCGCTGGAAAGCGCTCTGGAACAGGCGGAGGCTGCGGGAGAGACGGAGTGCTTTATCATCGGTGGCGCCGCCGTCTATCGCGAGGCCATGCCCAGGGTGAAAAAGCTTTACCTGACCAAGGTGCTTTCCCAGGTGGAAGGGGACGTGCTTTTCCCGGAATGGGGAGACGGCTGGCGTATGGTCAGCGAAGAGGCGTTCCCTGCCGACGAAAAAAACGATTTTCCGACGGCATTCCAGGTGTGGGAGCGGGACTGATTTTTAATGGAGGTGCCCTATGATTGAATTCAACGAATTCTACAAGCTGGCCGCGGCATTGGGCATCGGCTTTATCATCGGCATGCAGCGGGAGAAATCCTACTCCGAAAGCGCAAGCCGCCACCCCGCAGGTGTCCGCACCTTCTCCATCATAAGCCTCTGTGGCGCTCTGGCGTCGTTCCTTTCGGAACTCATGAGTTCCGTGGCCCCCTTCATCACGGGCTTTGTGGTGGTGGGCCTCCTTCTGGTGGCAAGCCACGTGGCCCACGGCTTTGTGAACAAGGAAGAAGACGGCCTGACGACCAGTTTTGCCCTCATCGTGGTGTATTTCTTGGGAGCGCTGTGCTGGTACAACCGTCTGCTGGAATCCTGCATTTTGATGATTGTCATCGTGTGGCTCTTGACGTTGAAACGGCAGCTCCACGAGTTCGCCAGCCGGATTTCTACCGAAGACATTATCGCCACGGTGAAGTTTGCCGTCATTTCCCTGATGGTCTTGCCCTTCTTGCCGAACCAGGCCTACGGACCTGCCGGGCTTGAGGTCCTGAATCCCCACACCATCTGGCTCTTTGTGGTCTTTATCTGCGGTATTGGCTTTGTAGGCTATATCTTGATTAAGTTGGTGGGGCCCGGCAAGGGCATCTGGCTCACGGGACTTTTAGGGGGCCTGGCCAGCAGTACCGCCCTGACGCTGAACCTTGCAGGCCGCAGCCGCGAAAACGAAGATTACTCCGGAAACTTTGCGCTGGGAATTGTGCTCAGCTGGGCGGTGATGTATGTGCGCCTTTACCTGATTTGCATTGTGCTGGTGCCAGAGCTTGCAAAGCCTTTGGCCCTTCCGCTCCTGTTGCCTGCGATGCCAGCATTGCTATACGCTTTTTACCTGAAAGTCAAGGACGGCATGGACCACAAGGCGAAGAACTCGACCTTCAACAATCCTTTCAATCTGCTCCCGGCCATCAAGTTCGGCATCGTGTTTACTGCGGTCATGTTTGTTGCCAATGCGGCCCGGGTCTATCTGGGTTCGGGAGCTCTTTTGGCCTGCAGTTTTCTGGGCGGTGCCGCTGAGATGGATGCGGTGGCATTCTCCCTGTTGGACATGAGCATGAAGTCGAGCTTGCCTGTGCAGGAGCTGGTGCTTGCCATGCTGCTTGCAAGCCTTGCCAACACCCTAACCAAGGGCGGTCTTGTGTGCGTGCTGGGGGCAAAGTCCATGCGGAAGCCTATTTTGCCTGCGGTGGTGCTGATTTGCCTCTGCACGGCAGGACTCATCGGTTTTTACCTGTAAATTTTGAAAGGGCGCTTGCCTGGAAATTCTAAAGACTTTATTTTTAGGAACGGAAACTAAAGAGGTTATTATGCGAGTATTCGTCACTGGCGGAACAGGATTTATCGGTCACTACGTAGTCCGTGCCCTTTTGGAGAAAGGTCACGAGGTGGTTATCGCTACAAGGCATCCTAACAAGGTGCCAAGCCTGCGTTCCCAGCCCAGTGTGAGTTTCGTAGAAGCCTCCCTGACCGACTTTGACAAGCTTGCCAAGGGGCTGGAAGGCTGTGACGCCTGTATCCATATCGCTCTTGGCTGGGGCGAGACTCCCAGCACCATGCTGATGAACGACACCCGCGCTACCGTTTTCTTGCTGGAAAACGCCGCCAAGGCGGGCTGCAAGAAGTTTATCTATACCTCCAGTACGGCGGCCATGGGCGTGATGCGGCCTTCTATGCGGGAGGTGACCAGCAACCTGCCTCTGGACCTGTACGGTGCCACCAAGGCGGCGGGGGAGGCCTACGTGCTAGGCTTCCGCAGGGGTTACGGAGAACAGTTCCCCGAAGTTTCCATGAAGCGCAACATCATTCGTCCGGGCTACACCTTCGGTAACCCCGCGTTCCCCGACGGATGTTCCCAGCCGGACCGCCGTTTCTTTGAAATGGCCCGTGCCGTCAAGGAAGACAAGGACATTCACATTGTCAAGAACGACGGTACCCAGTTTATCCACGCAAGCCAGCAGGCCATGCTCTACATGAACCTGCTGGAATCCGACAAGAACGAGGAAATCTACCTGGGGCTTGGAGACGTGTGGATTAGCTGGAAAGAAATCGCGGAACTGATGGTGGCGCAAAAGCCCGGCTGCAAGTCCAAGATTGTAGAAAAGGACCTAGGCTGGGACGACAATCCCATGCGTTTCGAGGTACAAAAAATCAAAGACCATTTTGGTCTGGTCTTTGATGCTCACGAATTCCTGGAAGGCCACGTGAAGTGGACCTATAGCCAAGTCTAGGCTATTCTTTTTCCAGGCAGTTGTCCATAGCGGCGATAATCTTTTTCTTGTCCATGTGCTGGCCGATAAAGACCAGACGGTTGGTGCGGTCGCCGTATTTTTCGTCCCAGATGTTCTTGAGCTGCGGGTTTTCGCGCAGTAGCTGGTCTTGCACGGCCTTGCTTTCGGCGGCGAACCAGCGCCCGAAATTCTGGGCGGAAGCCTGCTTGCCCGCCTGCTCGAACAGGTAGCTCTCTGTCGGTTCGTCACTGAACCACATGAGACCCTTGGTGCGGATGATGCAGCTGGGATAGTCGTCCAGGAATTCCTCGAATTTTTTGCGGTTCACGGGTGGACGGCGCTCATAGACGAAGGTGCTGATGCCGTATTCGTCGCCATGGGGATGGTCCTTGTCGTGGTGGTGACCGCAATGGCAGACCCCGTGCTCGTGGTCGCAGTGGCTGTGGTCTTCTTCATCGTGATCATCGTGGTCGTGATGGTGGTGATGCTCGTGCTCGTCATGATCGTGGTCATCATCGTGGTCGTGATGATGATGTTCATGCTCGTCATGGTCATCATCATCCATGTCGTTGTCCGTCTTGTTGAGCTCGATGGCCCAACGGCTGGACTCCGCCACCTTCTCGAAATCGAACAGCTTGGTGTCCAGGACTTCTTTCATGTCCACCTTGCCGAAGTTGGTCTCGATCATCTTGGCAGTGGGCTGCAAGGCTTTGACCACGGCCTTCACGTGTTCCAGGTCGCCCTTGGAGAGCATGTCCACCTTGTTCAGGATAACCGTGTTGCAGAACTCGATCTGCTGGATCAAGAGGTTTGCGATGTCTTCTTCTTCCAGGTCCTTGTCCAGGAGCTTTTCGCCACCGCCGAACTCGTCGGCCAGGCGGAGCGCGTCCACCACGGCGGCGATGTTGTCCAGGTGGCAGGCCAGACGCTGGCCGTTCTTGCCCTGCAACTGGCTTCCGGCCATGCAGATGGTCTGGGCGATAGGTACCGGCTCGCAGATGCCGCTGGCTTCAATCAGTATGTAGTCGAACTTGCCCATCTCCAGGATTTCGGCAATCTGTTCCAACAGGTCAGCCTTCAGGGAGCAGCAGATGCAACCGTTGCTGAGGGGAACTACCTTTCCGGAATCTTCCTTGGTGATGTTCCCGCCTTTCTCGATGAGAGTCTGGTCGATATTCACTTCGCCGATATCGTTCACGATAACGGCCACGTGGTAGCCCTGCTGGTTGTTGAGGATGTAGTTGAGAAGGGTGGTTTTTCCGGCTCCGAGGTAACCGGTGAGCAGCGTAATAGGTACTGATTTCATTTTGATTCCTTTGAAATGCAAGTGCACACTGTTCGTTAAAAAAACAGTGAGGCTTGCTTAAAGTTCACAGTTCCAGTCTTTTCCGATACCCGAAGTGCCGCGGACTTTTTGGGCCTTTTTTGCCAGCTGGTCCAGCTTGACGCTTCCCAGGTAATCGCGGATGACCCGGTCCAGTTCAGTCCACACGGGGAGCGTGACACAGATAGCGGCACGCTTGCAGGCGTTCTTCTTGTCGTCAAGGCAGGCCACGGGCGCAACAGAGGTTTCCGTCTGGGAAAGTATATCCCAGACGCTGCATTCCTTGGGGTTGCACTTGAGCCTGTATCCGCCAGTTTTTCCGCGGGCGCCTTCCAGGAAATTCCCGCGGACAAGTGTCCCGAGAATTCCTTCCAGGTACTTTTCGGAAATCTGCTGGTGGGTAGAAAGGTCCTGGAGTTTCACGAATTCCCCCTCCTTGCGGGAGGCAAGGTCTATCATGACTCTCAAGGCGTACCGCCCCTTAGTGGAAATGCGCATGGCTTGCGGCTCGGTTTATTACAGTTCGGGCTGCTTGCCGGTGAGGCGCACGAAGATTTCTTCGTACTTGGCCAGCGTGTTCTTCACGACTTCAGGCGGAATTTCCGGACCCGGGTAGGTCTTGCCCCAGTCGAGAGTTTCGAGCCAGTCGCGGACGTACTGCTTGTCGAAGCTTTCCTGGTTCTTGCCCACCTGGTACTTGTCTGCCGGCCAGTAGCGGCTGGAGTCCGGCGTGAGCACTTCGTCGATGAGGATGGTTTCGCCGTCGATTTCACCGAATTCGAACTTGGTGTCGGCGAGGATGATGCCCTTGCTTGCGGCGTAGTCGCGGGCCTTCGTGTAGATGTCGAGGGACATGTCACGGAGGGTGGTGGCGACCTTTTCGCCAACGATGTCGAAAGTCTGTTCGAAGCTGATGTTTTCGTCGTGACCAACGTCGGGCTTGGTGCTCGGCGTGTAGAGCGGCTTTTCGAGCTTCTGGCAGAGCTGCAGGCCTTCGGGGAGAACGTGACCGCAGATCTTACCGGTCTTCTGGTAGTCCTTCCAGCCGGAACCCACGATGTAGCCGCGCACGATGCATTCCACGGAATGGCGGTGGGCCTTCTTCACGATCATGGAACGGCCGCGGAGGTAGTCGGCGTGCTTCTTGAGCACGGCCGGGTATTCGTTCACGTCGGCGGTGATGAGGTGGTTCTTCATGCCGAGGTGCTTGAACCAGAACAGCGAAAGCTGGTTGAGGATTTTGCCCTTACCAGGAATCGGGGTGGGGAGCACCACGTCAAAAGCGGAAAGACGGTCGCTGGCGACCATCAGGAAGCTGTCGCCCAGGTCGTACATGTCGCGTACTTTGCCCTGGTGGAACAGCGGAACTTCGGTAATGGGGGTATCAAATTTTAAGCTCATAGTGAGTCCAAAGATAGTAAAAAGTGGTTAGTGGTTAGGCCGTAAGGCCGTGGTTAGTGTCCCGGCGCGGAGGCCGGGATGACAATGTTAGGGGGGGGGGACTCCCCCTCGTCAAAGCCTCGCCCTATCGTGTTATGCCCGCGATTCTTCTTGTCATGCCCGCGCAGGCGGGCATCTCCTATCATCTTATCGTTCAGGGCAAGTCTTTTCCTACCCCCTCTCCTAGGGGCTTTGCCCCTAAAACCCCATTTATTGTGGAAATAAACGGTAGAAATATCTAAATTTGCCTTTTACTAATACCATTTTAAGGTAATTCATGAAATTTGCCGTTCCCTTTTTGTTTTTGTTGAGCCTTGCGGTAAGCGTTTTTGCCGCACCGCCCCAGGGTAGTTCCGGGAACGTCTCCATATCTTCTACCGAGCGGATGCTTATCCAGATGCTCCTGAGCGACGAAAGTTTTGGCCCCACCTTCATGGAAAGGTGTACCGCCGAGGCGGATAGCCTGCTGGGAACGAAACAGTCGAAAGAAACCTGTGTCTGTGCGTTCAATCATCTGGTCAGGAACGATACTCTGCTCTACCTCTTGATGAAATCCATGGATGCCAACGGCGAAATCAAGGATTTCGGCCCTCTGGGCATGCGGCTCCTTTCGCCCTGCCTCCCACCGGAATTTACTCCCGAGATGGAAAAGTCCATCGAGGACGAATGCCTCCGGGTGGTCCGCGGCGGAAACAAGTCCCGCTGCAAGTGCGCCTACAAGCATATCAAAAAGAATTACACGGTAAAGTCCTTGCTAGAAGAGATTTCCCTGGACAGGGAAAAACTCCGGCTGAAGCTAGTGGGCCTTGTCGGAAGGTGCGTTGTCCCCTAAGGAATAAAAATGTTCGAGTCCCTGTTCCAGAAATACCCGTTCTTTCGCGCCGTGCCTTGCATCCTCTGCATGGCGATTATCTTCAAGCTGTCGTCCTTGACCAACGAACAGCTGGAAGATTTTCCACAGATTTGGGACAAACTGGCCCACTTTCTGGAATACGCCACCCTCGCGGGTTGCTACGCCATGATCTGGACGCGAACGGAATGGTCCAGGCGGCAGTGGTTGCGGGTCTTGGTTGTGGGTTTTCTCGCCTTGGCCTACGGTTGTACCGACGAATACCACCAGAGCTTTGTAGAAGGTCGGGACTGTAGCGCTTTGGACCTGGTGGCAGACTTGACCGGTGGATTGTTCGGCGGAATCGTCTATGCCGTCATCACGCGGATTCTGAACCGCTTTGACCCGGTTACCCCTCAAAATCCCCAAGCGTAATTGTCATTGCGAGGGGCGTCAAGCCCCGTGGCAATCTCTATTCAAATTCGCCGAGTAATATTATCTCTCGCTGTAAAGTAATCCCGAACTTTTCGGTAACTTTATTTTGTACGTACTCGCTGAGGCTCTTGATGTCTTGGGCGGTAGCGCCACCAGCGTTCACGATAAAGTTGGCGTGTAATGTGCTTACTTCTGCGCCGCCTATGCGATAGCCTTTGAGACCCGCCTGTTCGATGTAGTAGCCTGGGGCGACCTGTGTGGGGGTCTCGGCGGCGCCGACTTCTAGACGTTTGAAGATGGAACCTGCGTTGGGCATGTTCAGGGGCTGCGTGGCCTTGCGCTTGGCCATGCACTCGGCCAGTTCAGCTTCCAGGTCGGCGGTGGTCAATCCTTGCGAACTTGCGCTTTGCAGCTGGAACGTAGCCGCGAGAATGATTTTTACATTGTCATCCCCGGCTTGGCCGGGGATCTCCTTGCAGTAGTTGAAAACGCTCCGTCTGTAGCCGAAACCGCATTCGGCGGCGGACAACTCGCAGATGTTTCCGGCCGCATCAAGGACCGTCACGCCGATGCAGGCTTGTCCGATTTCTTGGCCGTAGGCGCCTGCGTTCATGTACACCGCCCCGCCCAAGGTCCCGGGGATGCCGGCCAGCTTGTGGATACCGGCGTAGCCCTGCTTGGGAGTGTGCCGGGCGAACCTGCCCAGGGGTGTTGCCGCACCTACCTTGAACCTGCCGTTCCCCAGATCCACGATTTCCGAAAATTCTCCGTCGAAGGAAATGACCACGCCTTCGTAGCCCTTGTCCGAGACCAACAGGTTGGTCCCGTTACCCAAAATAAAGTGTGGGAGATTCTTTTCCCGAGCAAAAGAAAGGGCGCTTTTCAGGCTTTCCATGGAGCTCACCTTGGCAAAATACCGCGCAGGGCCACCCACCTTGAAAGAGGTGTGCTTGCTCATGGGTTCGTTTTCTTTAACAAACGGAGGGATGGTCGGTTCCGCAATTTGCATACAACAAATATAGGTTATAGCGAACAATTTCCATTTGGACTACTGCACCACGGAGTGGATGGTTCCGTCCGAAAGTCTGGTAATAATGGTTTCGCCGACCTTTACCTGGGCCTTGCTCCGGATGAACTTGCCCTTTGCATCCAGGGTGAAGGAATACCCCCTGGCAAGGGCGGTTTCCGGACTTGCGCTCTTGACTTTCAGTTCCGTAATTTCGAACTTGGCCTTTTCCAAATCCAGAATCTTGCGGGAACCTTGCTTTAGACCTTCTTCGTTTCGGGAGACGCGCTGGGATTCGTTCCGCAAGATAAACTGGACCTCCTTGGCTAGGGACGTTCCCTTGATGGCCAGTCCGGATTTTTCCTGCTGGATTCGGCCAAAGACGGCCTGCTGCAGGGAATGGGCTAGGCCCGAAAGTTCTTCCCTGGTTTCGGACAGGAGCGTCTTGGCGCTGTCCTGGATGCCTGCCACCATAGTCAGCATGGCCTGCCAGCTTTCAGTCATCCGCTCCACCAGGCGCTTTGCGCAATCTGTCGGCGTGATACACGAAAGGTATGCCACTTCGTCCAGCAGGCTCTTGTCGATTTCGTGGCCGATGCCCGTAAAGACGGGAACGGGGTAGTTTGCCACAGCTCGGCACAGGGCCTCGCTGTCAAAGTAGTTCAGGTCCGTCTTGGAGCCGCCACCACGGACAATGCACACCACATCGATTTCAGGATCCTGTTGCAATCGTTCAAGAGCTGCAAGGACGGTGGATTCCGTCTCGTTCCCCTGCATCTTGGCGTATTCGGTCCGGACCTTGAATGCGAAGGGGGAGGCGTCTAGCCGGGTGGTAAAATCCTTGTAGGCCGCCGTAGATTCGCCGGTAATGAGCCCCACACGGAGCGGGGTAGGGGGCAGCTCCAACTCGGCATTCTTGTGAAGCAGGCCCTCTTCGGTCAATTTTTTCAAGATGGCCTGCCTGGTAATGGCAAGCTCCCCGATGGTATAGACCGGGTCGATGTCCAGAATCTGGGCCTGGAATTTTCCCAGGGTAATGTATAAATCCGCCTGGACCAGGAAACAGACCTTGATCTGTTCCCGCAGGGTAAAAGGCTTGGCCGCATTTTCGGCTTTTTGGCAGATGGCCGCGTATTTGGGGATAAAGCAGGTCAGGGGGAGGGTGGCCACGGGCTTCACGTTGCCTTCTTCGTATTCGGCGATGCTCAGGTAAACCACGCGCTCCTTGACAGTCATTTGCGTAATGACGCCGTGGACCCATACCGCAGGGGTTTCCGTCAATTTCCGCTTGACAGATTGCAGGTATTTGCCGACAGAAAAGGATTTTATGGGCTGGTCCATATTTTTTTCAATTTATTACACCCCAAAAGATAATTTTTTTTATTTTATCAAAGTAGATAGATTTAAATGTCCTAGGAGAAACAATGAAATCTTTATTTTTTGTCTCTGGCCTGGTGGCGCTTGCCCTGGTGGGCTGCGCTGCCAACCAGCATGCTCTGAGTCGTTCCATGGAACAGACCGAAGGCACCCGTGCCGTGGCTACCGAAATCAAGGCGGATTCCGCCACCGTCGAAAGCGCCAATGCCCATCTGGATTCCGCAAAGGCCTACATGGAACAGAAAAAGGCCCAGGAAGCCCTGGCCGCCTTCGAGGCAAGCCGCCTGGAATACCGCTTGGCCATGCTCCGCGCCGAGCGTGATTCCCTGAAAGCCGAAGACGAGCGGGTTGAAGGTGAACTTCGCGCCGATGTGGAACGCAAGCTCCTTTACCAGAACATCTTGGACAACGAAAACAAGGAGGCCAAATAATGAAGACGCTTAAGTTCTTGACCGCCGCCTCCCTGGTTGCCTCGTTTGCCTATGCCGCCGATGGTTCGACGAGCTCACCAACCGAAGTGACAAAGGCTGCTGAGCCTGCCGAAGCGCCGGCAGCAGAAAAGGCTGCACCTGCTGACACCAGCAAAAAGGCCGAACCTACCGTCTATGACGTCTGCATGGATTCCCTGAACGCCCTCGAGGCGAAAATCCCTGCAAATGCCTGGAATACAAAATTGACCCTCCTCGAAGCCAAGGCAAAGGCGTCTGACATCCAGAACGAACTGAAGAAGAATCCCAAGGCAAATGTGAAGGCCATGGGGGACAACTGCCTTCTGTATGCCGAAATTATCAAGACCGAGATAGAGGTCCAGGAACGCCGTACCCACATTTCGGAAAACTGGGAAAAGCGTAACGCCACCAACCGTTCTATCGAAACCATCCAGGAACAGATTGCCAACGCCCGCAGCGGCAAGGTCTCTAACCTGGCGGCAGACTTGGAAGCCGAAAAGCTGAGGCTTGCCCAGACCAAGGACGCCATGAAGGAACAGGAAGAAAAGCTCCAGGCCGAAATGCAGCAGAACCGCGACAAGTTCCTGGCAGAAGCCGCCGAACGCGAGGCCGCCCTGAAGGCCGCCGGTGAACGTGAAGCCGACCTGCAGAAACAGCTGGAAGCAGAACGCCTGGCCCTGGAAGCCGAAAAGAAAGCCCTTGCCGAAGAACGGGCCAAGGCCGAGGCACGCCAGAAGGAGGCCATGAACAAGCTGAACGAACTCCAGTCCAAGCTGATTCAGGTCTCCCAGGACGCCCGCGGCATTATCCTTTCCATGAGCGACATCTTGTTTGATGTGGACAAGGCTACCCTGAAACAAGACCTGAAGACCAGTCTTGCCAAGGTGGCGGGAATCCTCACCGTTTATCAGCAATTTAATGTCTCCATTGAAGGAAATACGGACAATACAGGTTCCGCCGATCACAACATGAAGCTTTCTCAGCAGCGTGCCGACAACGTGATGAATTTCCTGGTGGAGCAGGGCATCGACGCCAGCCGCTTGACCGCCAAGGGTCTCGGCATGACCATGCCCATTGCGGACAATTCCACCAAGGAAGGCCGCCAGAAGAATCGCCGTGTAGATTTGGTGATTCAGGATAAGGTGCTGCAGGAATCCGCCGAACCCGAAAAAACTCCGGAACAGAAGTAGCATGTCCAAGACCGTATCCGCCATGGAAGCAAGGCAAAACTTCGGTTCACTGCTGAATCAAGTGGCCTTGCAGAAAGAGGAAGTCGTTATCGAGCGCGCAGGGAAACCCCTTGCAAAGCTCGTGGACGTGTATTCTGGGATGTCTGGAAAACTGGATTTTCGGGATATCAGCAAACTACCCAATGAGATTTGGGAATAAAACTGAACCTAACGAGATCCTGTACAAGGGTTATCACCGTTTTCTGTGAAAGTAAATTCGGTTTTACCCCTTGAATCTTGTTGCGTTAATGTGTAAAGTGGACCTGCAGGATCAGACCACTCCGTATGTATTTCCTTTCCATCTGTATTTGTCCAAGTAATCCTGGCTGAAGCATAGGAGTGGCATAAATCGTTCAATGTATTGAACGTACGCGCCCAGTCGGTAGCAAAGTCAATTTGGTCTGAGTTGCTAATCTTTACATGATCCCATTTATCTGGCGTATCATTGTTCCATCTGAAGTCAATAACGATATCAGATGTATTCTCTGCTTCTATTGTTGCATACGTAGGAAAATTTCCATGGACTACAAGTCTAAACTCAAATTCTCCGGAATCTTGTTTAAATATTATTGCAGAAACTGCAGGGGTGTCAAACAATACTTTGTCTGGGTTTGATAAGTTGATTTTGTCAGATTCAACCGTGGACGTTGATGAAGAGGACTCCTGAGCCTCGCTCTCTGAAGATTCAATGTTCTGTCCTTGACTATCAGACGATCCCGTTTCTTGTTCTTGGGGGCCAGATGCAGATGATTCAATGCTGTCGTTCCCAGATGAAAAACCGGTATTTGAAGGAGGGAAGAACTCTGAATTTTCGTCTACATCTGCCGGACCAACGGTGGAACAGGCAATGAAGCCTAAACTTATCAGCGTTGCAATTCCAATTTTTTCAAAGTTGGCCTTTTTCATATAAAACTCCAAGAAATTTCTATCTACATAAATATACTAATTTTGTTAATAAATAACCGCCATTAATGTAAAACTTTTTTTACTTTTTGAGCTAACTCGTTGATTAATATATAGTTGAAAAATCATTTTTTGAATTTGGGCGGTATTCTGCTAACTCGATTTTAAATAGCAAAAAATGAGCAGATTTTGTTAAATTGACGTTATGTCCGGATTTCGAACTCCTGAACTCTACGATATAAACACAATAAAAAAAGCTATCACTGACTCCGGCTATATCGGGAGCGACGCCTGCTTTGCAAATATCTATCTGCTCCGCAAAAAGTATGGCACGCAGGTTGCTCTGCAAGACGGATTTCTTTTCCGCTACTACAACGGACAGGGGAGTCGCCGGGGTTACGCTTTCCCGCTGGGGGAGGGCGATGTAGGGGCGGCCCTCAAATGGATTGCAGACGACGCTCGGGCAACGGGCCGTCCGCTGGAATTCTGCCTTGTGGACGAACCCCGCGCGCAGATTTTGCGGGAATATTTCAACACGAATCGAGTCTTCGAAACGGAAGGAATTTCTGGCAAGGAACGCGCCGAGCCTGTTCTCCATTTCGAAAATAACCGTGGCGACAGCGACTACGTTTACTCCGCAGAAGCGCTAGCGACGCTCGCGGGCAACCAATACCGCAAAAAACGCAATCACGTTTCGCGATTCAACCGCAGTTACGGGCAATTTGAACTGCGTGAAATCACCGCTGAAAATGCCGGCGTCGCGCTGGAAATTGAAAAATTATGGCTTAAGTCTGTCGCAGGAGATTCCACCTGTGAGCCTACCTGCGAATGCGAAGAGGCCGCCCGTGCCGAATGTTCCGAAGACGAAATGTCCCGCATGGCAGAATACTGCGCCATCGTGGAAGCGCTGGACAACTTCGATGCACTTGGCATGAAGGGGGCAGTGCTGTATGTCGAAGGCAAGCCCGTCGGCATGACGATGGCTTCCGAAATTAATCCTGGCGTCTTGGACATCCATTTCGAGAAGGTCATCGGGGAATATGCGGACAACGGCGGATATGCCGTCATCAACAAGATGTTTGCCGAACGCCTGGTGGCCGACGGTGCAAAATTCATCAACCGCGAAGAAGACATCGGCCTGGAAGGCCTCCGCAAGGCAAAACTCTCGTACTACCCGCTGACGATTCTTGACAAAACCCACGTTACGAGTCATCTCGACCTTCATTGTCATCCCCGCGACCTTACTTGTCATCCTGAGCGAAGCGCGCAGCGCGAAGTCGAAGGATCTAGTCCGGAGTAAACATGCTTTCCTCCATTCTCTCCAAAAAACAATGCGCCGCCTGCAAGTTCTGCTGCTCTTTCCGCCGGCAGAGCCTCTGGGAAACACCGCTTTTCCCGCCCGAAGTCGTGGAAAAACTCGGCAAACCAAACGAATACGGCGTGGTGGGGGAGTTTGCTGCCACGGGTGACGGGGATGCGTGCCGCCTCGTCCTTGAAAACAAATACCGCACCGCCGATCCCGAAGAAGAAGTGCCCTGCACTTTCCTGAACCCGCAAAAAGGCTGCATCCTGAAGCACGAAGACAAACCCTTCGACTGTTCCATCTGGCCGCTCCGTATTATGCGTAAAGACGGCGAACTCGTCATCGCGCTTACGCCCACATGCCCGAGCATCGGTGCCGTTCCAAGCCAAGCTCTTACCGAACTCGTAAAATCTGGTCTCGGCGAAAAGATTCTTGCATACGCAAAAGAACATCCTTACATCATAAAGAAATACCGGGCCGGTTTCCCGATTATTTATCTTTAGCCCGTGAACAATAATCCCTTCGAACTTTTGGCAAAATCAACGCGCAGCAAGGCCCGCCGCGGACGAATCCGCACGGCTCACGGCGACATCGAAACGCCGATTTTTATGCCGGTGGGCACGCTTGCCAGCGTGAAGGGACTTTCAACCCGGGACCTGCGTGAAATGCAGGTGCAAATCATTCTCGCAAACACCTACCACCTGTACCTGCGCCCAGGCACCAAGCTCATTGCCGAAGCGGGCGGCGTGCAGAAATTCATGGGCTGGAACGGCCCCATGCTCACCGACAGCGGCGGATTTCAGGTTTGGAGCCTCAAGGATTTTCGTCACATCTCCGAAGACGGAGTGGAATTCCAGAGCTTGCTGGACGGCAGCCGCCACAAGTTTACACCCGAATCCGTGATGCAGGCTCAGCGTGAAATCGGCGCCGACATCATCATGGCCTTCGACGAATGCACGCCTTACCCGAGCACTGTCGAGGAGGCGTCGCACTCGCTGGACCTGACGCTCAAATGGACCCGCCGCGCCATGGACTGGCTTGCCGAAAATCCGCCACTCCACGGCTACCCGCAATTCTTTTTCGGGATTGTGCAGGGCGGCATGCACAAGGAACTCCGCAAAAAGTCCATCGAGGCGCTTAAGGAACTGGGCCCTGACGGTTACGCCATGGGCGGGCTTTCCGTAGGCGAACCCGTAGAGACCATGTACGAAATCGCGGATTTTTGCACAAACTACTTGCCACAAGACCGCGCCCGTTACGTGATGGGGGTGGGAACGCCTTGGAACCTGCTAGAGCTCATCAAGCGCGGGGTCGACATGTTCGACTGCATTCTGCCCGCCAAGAACGCGCAGGACGGCCTTGTCTATACCAGCAGGGGAGTGCTCCGCTACAAGAACGCCAAATTTGCCGATGACAACCGCCCGCTCGATCCGGAATGCGACTGCCATTGCTGCCGGAACTACACCCGCGCCTACGTGCGTCACCTGTTCAAGACCAAGGAACCCCTCGGCTGGACGCTCTCTACGCTGCACAACTTGCATTTCTATTTGCACCTGATGCAGCAGGCCCGTGACCACATCGAGGCGGGCGATTTCGAGGACTGGTCTGCCGAAATTATTCCACAATTGCAGCAGGAAGCGGAATAAAACACCCCCGACACTTCAATGTCGAGGGCGATTGTCTCAAAGTGTGCGCAATGCGCGAACGACCTCATACCTCAGAGGCGCCGTGCGCCGACCTCACACCTATTTAAACAGGTTCTTCATCTTCTCGAGGAAGGATTCTTCCTGCGCGGTTTCCTTGTCGTGCCTGAGTTCCGCGAGTTTCTGGTAGAGTTCCTTCTCTTCGCGGCTCAAGTCCTTCGGGATTTCCACGCCGATGTTCACGTAGAGGCTTCCACGGTCACCGCGCTTGTTCAGCGGGTACAGGCCCTGTTCGCGCAGGCGCAAGATGCTCCCGGCCTGTGTGCCGGCCGCAATCTTGATCTGCACTTCGCCACCGTCCAGCGTCGGGATTCGTTGCGTACCGCCAAGGACCAACTTGTGGACCGGAACCTTGATTTCGCAGTGCAAATCGTCGCCTTCGCGGGTGTAGAAGTCATCGGGCTTTTCGGCAATCACAGCCAGCAAGTCGCCGCAGGCACCGCCGCGAGGCCCGCAGTTGCCTTCGCCACGCAGGTTCAGGTACTGGCCCTCGGCAACGCCCGCCGGAATCTTGATGGAAATCTCTTCGGTTTCCTGTACGCGACCCTCGCCGTGGCAATGCGGGCACGGTTTCGCGATGACTTCGCCCATGCCGTTACAGGTGGGGCAGGCACTTTCGGTAATCATCTGGAAGAAACCACCCGTAGAACGGCGTACACGGCCCGTTCCATGGCAGGTATCGCAGGTCTTGATGTCCTGACCGCCCTTGCCGTTACATTCCGTACACGGCGTGTAGCGTTTCAGGCGAACCTTCTTGGTGCAGCCCTCGAAGATTTCCTTGTAGCTGAGCGCCACCTTGATCTGCAAGTCGTTTCCACGCGGAGGCCCGGCCTTGCGACCGCCTCGACGGCTGCCGCCAAAACCACCAAATCCGCCACCGAAAATATCGCCAAAGTTCGCGAAGATATCTTCGAAACTGAAGCCTTGGCCGCCGAATCCGCCTCCACCAAAACCGCCACCGGGAGCATTAAAGCCGAACTGGTCATACTGCTTACGCTTCTCGGGGTTGCTCAGCACATCGTAGGCCTCGGCAGCCTCCTTGAACTTCTCTTCGGCTTCCTTGTCGCCCGGATTCTTGTCCGGGTGGTACTTGATGGCAAGCTTCTTGTAGGCGTGCTTGATTTCGTCTGCACTCGCGTCCTTGCCGACGCCTAGAACTTCGTAATAATCTCTTTTTTCAGCCATAATATGCCTTCGGCTTCACTTCGATTAACAAACTCTATTTACGCAAAAAGGATTGCCCCCTTTTGAGAGGCGAATCCTGTTTGATTTTGCGGCAGGTCTGGATCCGCCGCGCATTCAATTAGTCAACCACTTCCGCGTCGACGACTTCCGGGCCATCGCCCTTCTTGTCGGACTTCGGCTGTTCAGAAGCACCCGGCTGCGGACCCGGCTGAGCCTGGTTTGCACCGGCGGCCTGGGCCATGGAGCTGATCATGCCCTGGAGCTTGTCCATAGCGGCCTTGATCTCTTCCTTGGTGCCGTTGTCCTTCTTGGCCTTGATGTCGTCGATGGCAGCCTGCAGCTGGCTCTTGGTGTCGGCCGGCAACTTGTCGCCAAATTCCTTCAGCTGACCTTCGGCCTGGTAAGCCATCTGTTCGGCCTGGTTCCTGATGTCCACCAGTTCGCGCTGTTCCTTGTCCTTGGCAGCGTTGGCTTCGGCATCCTTCACCATCTTGTTGATTTCGTCTTCAGACAAGCCGCTGGAAGAAGTAATCTTGATGGACTGTTCCTTGCCGGTTTCCTTGTCCTTGGCAGACACGTGCACAATGCCGTTCGCGTCGATATCGAAAGTCACTTCGATCTGCGGCACGCCACGCGGCTTCTTCGGGAGGTCGGTCAAGTCGAACTTGCCGAGCGTACGGTTGTCGCGGGCAAATTCGCGTTCGCCCTGCAGCACGTGAATCGTCACGGCCGGCTGGTTGTCTTCGGCGGTAGAGAACACCTGGCTCTTCTTGGTCGGAATCGTGGTGTTACGGTCGATGAGCTTGGTCATCACGCCACCGAGAGTTTCGATACCCAGGGAAAGCGGGGTCACGTCGAGGAGCAACACATCCTTCACGGAGGAGTCGCCGCTAAGCACGGCACCCTGGACGGCAGCACCGATAGCCACCACTTCGTCCGGGTTCACAGTCTTGTTCGGTTCCTTGCCGAAGAACTTCTTCACGGCTTCCTGCACGGCCGGGATACGGGTAGAACCACCGACCAGGATCACCTCGTCGATTTCGCTCAGGGAGAGGCCGGAGTCGGCGATAGCCTTGCGGCAGGGTTCCATGGAGCGTTCCACCAGGTGGGCGGTCAGCTGGTCAAACTTTGCACGGCTGAGCGTGAGGTCCAAGTGTTTCGGGCCCGAAGCGTCGGCAGTGATGAAGGGGAGGTTGATGTTGGTCGAAGTCGTGGCAGAAAGGTCGATCTTCGCCTTTTCCGCGGCGTCCTTCAAACGCTGCAGGGCCATCTTGTCCTTCTTCAGGTCGATGCCCGGATTGTCCTTCTTGAATTCGTCGTTGATCCAGTCGATAATCACTTCGTCGAAGTTGTCACCGCCGAGCATCGTATCGCCGTTGGTGGCCTTCACGCTGAACATGCCGTCGTCGATTTCCAGGATGGAGATATCGAACGTACCGCCACCGAGGTCATACACGGCGACCTTTTCGCTCTTCTTGGAGTCAAGACCGTAGGCAAGGGCGGCTGCCGTCGGTTCGTTCACGATACGCAGCACTTCGAGGCCAGCAATCTTGCCGGCATCCTTCGTAGCCTGACGCTGGGAGTCGTTGAAGTAGGCGGGGACCGTAATCACGGCCTGCGTCACCGGCTGGCCCAGGTAGTCTTCGGCAATCTTCTTCATGGTCTGGAGAACCATGGCCGAAATCTCGGGAGGAGCGAACTGCTTGTCGTCCACCTGCACGCGGACCGGGTCAGAACCCGTGCCCACCAGCTTGTAGGGCATGTTCTTTTCGGCAGCGGAGCATTCGCCAGCCGTACGGCCCATGAAACGCTTGATGGAGTAAATGGTCTTTTCGGGGTTGGTGATGGCCTGACGCTTTGCCACGTGGCCCACCAGACGTTCGCCGTTCTTGCCGAAAGCGACAATGGACGGGGTGGTGCGGAAACCTTCCGCGTTAGCGATCACGACCGGCTTGCCGCCTTCCATCACGGACACGCAGCTGTTGGTCGTACCAAGGTCAATACCGATAATCTTGCTCATAATGAGTCTCCTATTTTTAAATTCTTGCCGCCCGCGAATCATTCCGAAAGGGGGCGATTTTTACGCCCATACATAAGCAAAACCCGTGCCAAATGTTAATAACTAGCAAAAAACGCCCATTTTGTTTCGTTCTGAAACAACGAAAGCCCCTAATTCGGGGCAAAAACGGGGCGTTTCATATCAAAACACTCGACAATTTCCAAAAGTACAAAACTGAATTGAACAAAAACACAAAACAGAATTAAACAAAAATATAAAACAAAACTTGACAATTTTACAAAACGAATATATATTGGTAAATATGAAAACGTATTTTCCCAGAATGGTCGATGACGAACTGGACCTGAGGCTTCGTTCTTCGGGTGCCGCTCTTATAGTCGGTCCCAAATGGTGCGGCAAGACTACGACGGCAGAACAAAAAGCCCAAAGCGTTGTCAAGATGCAAGATCCCGACTTCAGGGAGAGTTATCTTGCAACCGTATCGATTAAACCGTCTTTATTGCTGAAAGGGGAAAATCCTCGATTGATTGACGAATGGCAGGACGCCCCCATTCTGTGGGACGCCGTCCGCGCGGAAGTGGACCGTAGGGGAGAAGACGGGCTTTTTATCTTGACGGGTTCCTCCAGTTTTGATCTCTCAAAGACGATCCATTCGGGAACAGGGAGAATATCACGATTGAAGATGTTCCCCATGAGCCTTTTCGAATCACAAGAATCCAATGGCAAAATATCACTTTCAAAACTGTTCGACGCCCCCAAAAGCGATATTGACGGAATAATGTCCGGCCTTTCGATTGAACAACTCATCCACGCCGCCTGCCGTGGTGGATGGCCTGCCGCCCTTTTCAAGAAAGGAGACGATGCTCAACTTGTTGTCGCGCAGGACTATCTCGAAAACATATGCCAGACAGACATATCTACGGTTGACGGAGTCGAAAGAAACCCCAAATGGACAAAGGCTATCCTGAAATCGTACGCCCGGAACATTTCAACGTTGGCAAAGACCTCCAGCATCCATAAGGACATTCTGTCGGAATCGGACAATTTTTCCATAATAACACTGGATTCCTACTTAAACGCGCTGCGCAGACTATTCGTCATAGAAGATCTGGACGCCTGGAGCCCATCCATCCGTTCCGCCACATCTATCCGTTCAGGGAAGAAGAGGGAATTTTCCGACCCCTCGATTGCCGTTGCTGCGATGGGCGTCTCTCCCGAATACTTCTACACTGACCTGAAAACTTTCGGTTTTGTTTTCGAGACGCTTTGCATCAGGGACTTGAAGGTCTATTCACAAAAACTACGTGGCGAACTTTCTTATTATCGTGACAGGACCGGGCTTGAGGCCGATGCCGTGTTGCACTTGAATGACGGGCGATATGCCTTGATAGAGTTTAAGTTGGGGAGCCGCGAAATTGAGGAAGGAGCAAAGCACCTGACGACTTTAAAGGATCTTATACGGGAGCACAATAAGAAAAGCGACCAAATTCAGCTTCGTGAACCGGACCTGCTGATGGTTGTCACTGGCGGGCAAATGGCATATACGCGACTTGACGGTGTGAAAGTCGTCCCGATTGGCTGCCTTAGGGACTAATCCAGGCGGAGAGGGCATCACATGGTCGAACGGCGTCGATTTCGCCCCGGAATTCATCAGAAGCCTTCAGTAGGCTGAACCCGGTTTGGCGTGCCATTCGGGGTCTTAGGGGCAATATTTATTCTAGTCCCAGCACGAGACGAATGGCGGTCAGGGCCTGGTGGGCGGCGCAAAGCATGACGCGGGGGGCTACAAGCCCGACGACTTCGTCCACGTCGTTCTTGCCGTCGCCGCAGAGGTAGAACTTGTCTGTTATGCGGCGGGTGAGGATGGCGTTTCCGCTGTCGTAGCTTGCCATTCCGCTTGCCGCTACCAAATATTTCTGGGGCAACTGTTCCAAAACCGTATCCACCAGCATGGCCTTGGCGTCGGCCTTGTCGAAGGCTTCGCAGATGACGTCGGCCTCCTGCAAAAGGGAGACTGCATTTTCGGCGGTGACCTTGACCTGATGGACCTCATATTCTACGTAGGGCGCGATCTCTTTCAGGTTCTCGAGGAGGGCTTCGGCCTTGGGGATGCCCACCTGGTTCATCTTGTACTGCTGACGGTGCAGGTTGGTGATGTCCACCGTGTCGAAATCTATCAGGATGAGCCTGCCGACGCCTGCACGGGCAAGGGAAATGGCGATGTTCGAGCCGAGGCCTCCCAGGCCGCATACGGCAATTGTTGCTTTTTGCAGTTTCTCGACGGCATTAGCGCCCTGCTTTTGGACCAGGGCGGCCAGGATTTGCTCACGGGAGGGGAGGGGTGCAGCGCTAGACGACATCAGCCGCCACCTACGAAATTCACGACTTCGACACAGTCTCCGTCGGCAAGGACAGTCTCGCCATACTTGGACTTGGGAACAATTTCACCGTTCCGTTCCACGGCGATACGGACCTGGTTGTAACCAGCCTCGGCAATATAGCTAGCCAAGGTCTTGCCTGCGGCATCTACGTCTTGTCCGTTAATCTTCAGCATGAGTCAAATATAATTTATATAAAAAATAGGTGGGGGAGTTTATTAGATCCTTCGACGGAGTTTATCCCAGACTAGTTCTGGGACCTAGGATGACACTACGTGTCACTTCCCGGACGAAACAATCACCTTCGCGGTCTTCAAGATCTTGTTCTTGAGCTTGTAGCCCTTCTGGAACACGGTGACCACGTGGCCTTCGGGCACGGTCTCGCTGGGCTGCTGCATCAGGGCTTCGTGCATGTTCGGGTCGAATTCCGCGCCGGTGGGGTCGATTTGCTCGAGGCCCGCGTCGGTCAAGATTTTTGCGAACTGGTTGTAGATCATCTGCATGCCTTTCTCGAAGGCTTCCAAATCCTGGGCCTTGTTTTCGCTGGCAAAAGCGCGCTCGAAATTGTCCTGCACTTCGGAGAGCTTTTCCAGGAGCTTGCCGTTGGCGGTTTCGATGAGTTCCAGCTGTTCCTTGGCGGTACGGCGGCGGTAGTTGTCGAATTCGGCCATCAGGCGGAGGTTTCTGTCGTTGGCCTCGGCAAGGGCGGCCTTGAGGGCGGCAGTCGGGTCTTCGGCAGCGGGTTCCGCAGGCTGTTCAGAGGCGGCGTCTGAGGGCTGCTCGGCGGAAGCGTCGGCAGGTGCGTCCGGACTGGATCCTTCGTCGCCTTGCTCCTCAGGATGACACTCCGAGCCCGAGACGCTCTCGTCTAATTTCATTGCGTCTTCGGCGGCCTTGAGCACGTCTGCTTCGAATTTTGCCTTTTCTTCTGCGGTCGGTTCCAAATCTTCAGCCATTTCTATAGAATCCTTAAAAAATTGCCTGTTGGGCATGCGTTTTACTTTTCCGTGCCAAATTTAGCAAAATATATGCCAAAGGTAAAGCAGGGGAATTTGAGCCATAAAACAAGCATAGTAGTATTATTGTGAAACAAGCACCCCTCTCGTTTCCTATATTTTAGTTTACATAACCCGCATTATCGGCAATCAAATATAGCAATTTTTGCCCCAATTTGTCAAATTTGGCCAATCCTGCATTTCCTATCTTTATATATTGTAAACGAAATGAGCAAAATGCCCTCCAAATATAAATTTATCCTGTTTGCGGTGGTCTGCCTTTTTACCGCCGTGCTGCTGCAGAGCTGTGCGGCTACCCGAAAGATCGACGCAGCAAGCATCCTGAGCAAGACCAAGCTAGAATTCAAGGAACTCGCGCTGGATTCCGTGACCATCAATCCGGAGCTGTTCGAGCAGGTCAAGAACCTTAAGTCCACGCTGCTGCCAAACCCCCAGGTGGTGCTTATCGTGCAGAACCTGGCCAGAGGGATTATCGAGAAGGAACTGGGCAAGGCGCACCTGACGGCCGTCATGACGGCAAACAACCAGAGCACCGACACCCTGTGGGTCCGGAATTTGAAGGCGAACCTTTTCTTGGATACCCTGATAGAACTGCCATTGCAGCTGAAGGATTCTACGGTGCTTTTGCCCGGCGCAAGCGACATCACGCTTACGACGGATTTTCCGCTGGACAAAAGACTTTTAGCCCTGACCGGAATCACCAAGTACCGCGCCAAGGGCGAAATTTCTGTATCCCTGGAAGCCGAAGGCCCGCTGGTCTCCTTTGATTTTGACATAGAACATCCCATTTCGCCCGAAGAAATGCGCGCCCTGGAAGACAGGGCCCGGAAATCCCTTTTGGACGGCCTTGTCAGTGACTGGGTCTATTCCATTTTCCCGAAGGAATAATTATGAAACTCCCCCGTCGTTTTGTCCCCGAAAACCTGAATCCCGATGACGAAAAGAAAATCAGCGAGCTTTACCGGAGCCTGCTCTTGCGGGACGTTCCTGCCGCCGCCACTCCCCTACGGGACTGGATTCTGGACTGGAGCGAGCTGAACTCTGTGCTGGGCGAAGTCAGCTGCCGCCGCTACGTGGCCATGACCTGCGACACCAAGGACGAAAAGGCCGCCAAGGCCTATGCCGACTTTGTGGAAAACATCCAGCCAGTCATCAACGAATACGATGACAAGCTGAACAAGAAACTGATGGCTCACCCCGCCAAGAACGAACTCAAAGGCGAGTTTGGCGAATGGTTCAAGGGCGTGCAGGTTTCCCTGGACCTGTTCTCCCCCGACAATATTCCCCTGGAAACCGAAGAAAACAAGGAAATCCAGGCCTACCAGAAGATTACCGGCGGCATGAGCGTGGAATTCGAAGGCAAGACCCAGACCATGCAGCAGATGGCGACCTACATGGAAAAAACGGACCGGGGCTTGCGGGAACGGGCCTGGCGGGCCATGTGGGAACGCCGCCTCAAGGATAAGGACGCCCTGGACGGGGCTTTTGATAAGTTGTTCAAAATCCGCAAGGAAATCGCCAGGAACGCCCACTGCAAGGACTTTATCGACTACATTTTCCTCGCGAAGCACCGGTTCGACTACTCCCCCGCCGACTGCGAAGCCTTCCACGAGAGCATCGAGAAGCTAGTACTTCCCCTGCTGAAAGAAATCTACAAGAAACGTGCCCAGAAAATGGGTCTTGAAAAGCTCAGGCCCTGGGACCTGGATGTCGATCCGCTGAACAGGCCTGCCCTCAAGCCATATTCTAGCGGAGCGGAACTCATCGAGAAGGTGGACCGGATTTTCGAAAGCATCCACCCACAGGCAGGCAAGTGGGCCAGGGAGATGCAGGCCCAGAACCTTATTGACCCGGATTCCAGGCTCGGGAAGGCCCCCGGCGGATACCAGATTGGCTTTGATGAGAGTCGCCTCCCCTTCATCTTTATGAATTCGGCCTGCACGGATCGGGACATTTACACGCTTTTGCATGAATCCGGCCATTCTTTCCACCAGTTCGCTTTGGCGAACCAGCCCATATTCCCCTACCGCGACGTTCCTGCCGAATTCGCCGAAGTGGCCAGTATGAGCATGGAACTTATTGGCATGTCGAACCTAAAACCGTTCTACGGAGACGACCGCGAGGCCATTTCCCGGAGTATCCTGGGCGAACTGACGGATGTCATCTGGCTGTTCCCCTGGGTGGCCAGCGTAGATAGTTTCCAGCACCGCATCTACAGTTTCCCCGAACACACGGCCAGCGACCGCACCGACATCTGGAACGAAATCATGGACCGCTACGACGCGGGCATCGACTATTCGGGCCTGGAAGCGGTTCGCGGAAACCTCTGGCAAAAGCAGCTCCACATTTTCGAGTGCCCGTTCTACTACATCGAGTACGGGATTGCCCAGATTGGGGCCCTGCAGGTGTGGGCAAACTTCAAGAAAGACCCGAAAAAGGCCATCGACGATCTGTTCCGGGCCGAAAGTCTGGGGAGCAGCCGCCCCCTGCCGGAACTTTTTGCCGCCGCAAACATCAAGTTCGACTTCACCCCCAAGACGCTTGAACCGCTGATGCAGGTCGTGTGGGACGAGCTTTGAGGACGTGCCTTGCGGCACTTTGAGCAATGAGGTCGTTCGCATAGCTCACTTTGAGGTATCGTTTGACAAAAAAAAGCCTCAAAGCCTTGCAAAGCAAGGCAACCTCATAGTTTATACCGTAAATTTTCAAAATAATGCTTTTTTTTGAAAATTTAAGCTAAAATCGGTTGACAAGGGCGAAAAAAACATCTATATTTGGCCTCACATCCTAAGGAGGGATGGCCGAGTGGTTGAAGGCGCACGCTTGGAAAGCGTGTTTACTTTACGGTAACGAGGGTTCGAATCCCTCTCCCTCTTCTAAAAATTTCGGAGGTACCCCGATGTCCGACCAGAGAGTTTATCTCGACGATATTTACGCTAGCAAGGAATGCCAAGGTTCCGTTTTCCGTGCCGTGGTCATGATGGCCCACGAGGCCCGTTTCCTCAACAGCCAGGCCGGTCAGGGTTACATCCAGCTCACCAAGAAGCCCACCACCATTGCCATGTACAAGTTCAAGGAAGGCAAGCTTTCCATGACAGAAAAGGCAAGCAACGACGTGACCGAAGAAGCCATTGCCGCTTCTGCTGCCGCCGAATCCGAAAACGTGGCGGAAAACGCTGCCGCCAATGCCGAAGCAGCCGACGCCGCTTTTGGTGTGTAATTCCGAAACTTTTTGAAGAGATACCTCGGACTAACCTCCGGGGTATTTTTTTGTATCCACCTTCCGGGGCTGTCTTTTTTTGCTATCTTTAGCCCCGTAACTTTTAAACCGGCGGCCCAGGTCGCCACACAATCAAGAGGTAAATCAAATGGCAGTTTCTTACAAGGAACTCGGCCTGGTGAACACCAGGGAAATGTTTGCAAAGGCTGTTAAGGGTGGCTACGCTATCCCGGCTTTCAACTTCAACACCATGGAACAGATGCAGGCCATCGTGCAGGCTGCTGTGAAGCAGAAGTCTCCGGTGATCATGCAGGTCTCTAAGGGTGCCCGTAACTACGCTAACGGCACCATCCTCCGCTACATGGCTCAGGGTGCTGTTGAATACGCCAAGGAACTCGGCTGCGCCAATCCGCAGATCGTGCTCCACCTCGACCACGGTGACTCTTTCGAACTCTGCAAGGACTGCATCGACAACGGTTTCTCTTCCGTGATGATCGACGGTTCCGCTCTTCCGTACGAAGACAACATCGCCCTCACCAAGAAGGTTGTTGAATACGCCCACGCTCACGACGTGACCGTCGAAGCTGAACTCGGCGTGCTCGCCGGTGTGGAAGACGAAGTCCAGGCTGAAGAATCTCACTACACCAAGCCGGAAGAAGTGATCGACTTCGCTACCCGTACGGGCTGCGACTCCCTCGCTATCTCCATCGGTACCAGCCACGGTGCTTACAAGTTCAAGCCGGAACAGTGCACTCGCGACCCGAAGACTGGCAAGCTCGTTCCGCCTCCTCTGGCATTCGACGTGCTCCACGCCATCGAACAGAAGCTCCCGGGCTTCCCCATCGTTCTCCACGGTTCTTCTTCCGTGCCGCAGGACGAAGTCGATACCATCAACGCCCACGGTGGCAAGCTCCCGGATGCCGTCGGTATTCCGGAAGAACAGCTCCGCGAAGCTTCCAAGTCCGCTGTCTGCAAGATCAACATCGACTCTGACAGCCGTCTCGCCATGACTGCCGCTATCCGTAAGTATTTCGACGAACATCCGGAACACTTCGACCCGCGCCAGTACCTCAAGCCGGCTCGCGAAAACATGCAGAAGATGTACGAACACAAGATCGT
>CACXMH010000018.1 GCA_902768715.1 Fibrobacter succinogenes
CCGCTCGCCCTTTCGGACATGCGGTGCAAAGTCCTTGCAGTGTGTTCCTTGCCGGTGCCCGCCGCCCCGCGGATAAGCACCACGGCGTCGCTACTTGCGATTTGCCGCACCTGCCGCTCCACCTCTTGCATGGCACGGGTGTTTCCGATGAGTTCGCTGGGAGTGCCGCCCATGAGGTCCCGAAGTTCCTGGAATTTCTTCTGGTACCCCGTTTCGACGGCGGCGAAATTGTTGCCGATGATTTCTTGCAGCCTTTGCCTCAGGCGGTCCTTGGCACGGATATGGTGCAGGGCGTCGTCGATTTGGCGCAGGGTTTCTGTTTGCAGGGCGTTGAATTCCATGGCCTAAATATAGGATTGTTAGGCGGTTTGTTTTGTATGCGCTTTACAAATATGTAATAATAGTGATGAATTTTACAAAAATGTAAAGAAAACGGCCTAAAATTTGCCATTTTTTCACTGCAAAGCGGCCGTTCCCCTTTCTATTTTTCGCCCCGAAACAAAAAGGACGCACTATGATCAGCACCCGCAAGAATACCGTCAACGATATCGCTTCGGCACCCGCCACCCCCATCAAGCCCGCCACGCCGGCAAACATCGACTATTTCGGCGAGGACGTGTTCAACGCCCGGGCCATGCGGAACTACCTTTCCAAGGAAACCTGTGAAAAACTTTTGGCCACCATCGACGAGGGCGCTCCCCTGGACGCCAACATCGCAAGCGAAGTGGCCCATGCCATGAAGCGCTGGGCCCTGGACCGTGGCGCCACCCACTTTACCCACTGGTTCCAGCCCCTTACCGGCTCTACCGCCGAAAAGCACGATTCCTTCTTGGAACTGGAAGAGGGCAAGCCCATCATGGTGTTCAGCGGCAAGAACCTGATTGTGGGGGAGCCGGACGCCTCCAGTTTCCCCAGCGGGGGCCTGCGCTCTACCTTCGAGGCCCGCGGATACACCGCCTGGGATCCCACCAGCCCCGCTTTTATCAAGCGTCACGGCAACGGCGCGACCCTTTGCATTCCCACGGCGTTCTGCAGCTATACCGGCGAGGCCCTGGACAAGAAGACACCCCTGCTCCGCAGCTTGCAGGCTCTTTCCAAGTCTACCCGCAGGCTCATGACCTGTTTTAAGGCGAGCCCCAAGAAGACCACCGTGACTCTTGGCGCCGAGCAGGAATATTTCTTGATTGACAAGCGCTTTTACCTGCAACGGCCGGACCTGTACCAGGCGGGACGCACCATCTTCGGGGCAACACCTGCCAAGCACCAGCAGATGGACGACCACTACTTCGGTAGCATTCCTACCCGCATCTTGAACTTTATGAACGATGTGGAAATGGAACTGTGGAAGCTTGGAATTCCGGCCAAGACCCGCCACAACGAGGTGGCTCCTGCCCAGTTCGAACTGGCTCCCATCTTTGAAGAGGTGAACCTGGCCTGCGACCACAACATGCAGATTATGGAAGTGCTCCGTCAGGTGGCGGATAGGCACGGTCTGGTTTGCCTGCTCCACGAAAAGCCCTTTGCCGGCGTGAACGGTTCGGGTAAGCACAACAACTGGAGCATTACTTACGGTCATGGAAACCTGCTGAACCCCGGCAAGGACCCGCACCAGAACGCTGTTTTCTTGACGGCCCTCTGCGCCGTGATTTATGCGGTGGATACCCACGCTGACCTGCTCCGCATGACGGTGGCTGGAGCAGGTAACGACCATCGTCTTGGAGCCAACGAGGCGCCTCCGGCAATCATGTCCATCTATCTGGGAGACCAGCTGATGGATGTCATCGACCAGCTGGAACAGGGCGTTCCCAAGTCCAGCAAGCAGGCGGGTGCCATGCGGATTGGCGCAGACGCCTTGCCGCCGCTCCCTCGGGACGCTACCGACCGTAACCGCACTAGCCCCTTCGCCTTTACGGGAAACAAGTTCGAGTTCCGCGCTCCGGGCTCTAGCCAGAGCTGTTCCGAACCTAACGTGGTGCTGAACACCATCGTGGCCGAAGCTTTTGACATGATTGCGGAACAGCTGGAAAAGCTGGACGAGAAGAATTTCCATACGGGACTGCAGAAGATTCTCCAGAAAATCGTGAAGGAACACAAGCGCGTAATCTTCAACGGCAACGGCTATACCGACGAATGGATTGCCGAAGCGGAACGCCGCGGGCTGCCTAACATCAAGACTTCTATGGAGGCCATGAAGGCCCTGGTGAAAGACGAGAACGTGGCTCTGTTCGAGAAGTACGGCGTGATGAACCGGCGCGAGATGGAATCCCGTTACGAGGTGAACGTGGAGGATTTCCACAAGCGTATCCATATCGAAGGGGAAATCGCCCGTGACCTGGCGAAGAACGTGATTCTGCCCAAAGTGGTGGATTCTTACTCCAAGGCCCTCAAGACAAACGAGATGGCCCTGAACCAGGGATTCCCCGGTCTGGACAGCTACGCCAAGGCACTGGGCGAAGGCACTTCGAAGCTGATGGCCGCTGTCGCCAAGATGGAAGCCTGCCTGGAAAAGGACCACGAGGATATTCTCGACGCCATGGCGGAACTCCGCGGCGTGGTGGACGCCCTGGAAAAAATCGTGCCCGATGACTGCTGGCCCTTGCCCAAATACAGGGAAATGCTGTTCATCTACTAAACCATTTATATGCAAAAAAACACCCGAGGTTCCCTGAACCCCGGGTTTTTGTTTAGACTTGGATCTTGAAGTTATTCGGAATCCCTGATGCAACGGATAGAAGATCTTTGGTTCTTATTAGATGAAGTTACCATTACCCTGTCAGTTGTGTAAGATAACTCCATTACGAAGACCTCAGAGTCATCATCGGACTGCGAGGCACTCCAAAAATCTGCATAATCATGTACGAAGCCGTAGTCCCCGCTGCTGTTCGCCAAACCAGCAGGTAGCGCGGAAAAGCCAAACGTATCCTTGTTCTCAATCTCAGAAAAAATTTTCCAGTCAGTTGTGGTCTTGAGATATTTGGCTGCGACATTTGTTTTGTTCCAAACTCCGCCTAAGCTTTCATCTACATTTATAACAAGGGTTTTCCATTCATCTTGTGTGGGAATATGCCATCCGTCGGGGCAGATGCCCTGGACGTTGCCCGAACCCAGGTCGCAGACATGGCCGGGGCCGCACTCGTCTGTGCTCCTGTCCATGGCGGTAGTCCAGGTGTACAGCCGTCCGTAGGTATCGCAAAAGTCTGCAATATAGGGATTACAGTAACTGCCTGTTGCAGTTTTGTAGTTTAGGTTCTCTGCCATCCAAATCTGATCGCCAATAGATACAACTCTATAAACATTATCGTCACGAGTATCGGTCAGATAGAGAGTTCCGTTGTTGCATTCCGAATTCGCGGGGTCATACGGAATCTTTCCGCACATAGCCTTGTAGAGGGTCGAAGTCTTTGTCCCGCACTTGATGGTCAATACCCCGTTTACATCGCCAACAATGTCGCAACTTGCCCCTTCACTGCCGTTCAGCACTTCGCCCTTTTTAACTCCACCGCACATGATGTCATATCCATTTGCTGAAGCGTCTGCGGTGCAGGACTCACCCTCGTCACCGTTCAGCACCACGCCTACGGAGTCACCACCACATTCAATCTTGTAGCCACCGCCGCTTGCCAATTTTTTGGCGGTGCAAGACTTGCCTGCAGCACCTGGCGTTCCTACGCCGTCTTCGCCCTTGGGTCCCTGCTGACCCTGCTTTCCTTCGCCAGGTTCACCTTGCGGGCCTTGCTCGCCCTGGATGCCCTGATCGCCCTTCTCGCCTTTCAGGGACTGCCACTTGCTATCGGCGCAGAAGAACGCGGCGGCAGAGTCTGTGGCATAGACCATTTCGCCTGCGTTGTCGGCAGTACAGTCGGGCATCTTTGCGCCTTTTTCAATGAGGGTCATTCCCGCGGTCTCGGTAATGTTGTTGGTTGTTTCGTCGCCACAGGCGGTAAGGAATAGCGGTAGTGAGATTGCTGCGCATCCAAGGGTGATCGCAACGACATTGCGACCGGTTGACATTTTGGATATTGTTTTCATGGTTTATTCACCATTCTAGAATAGTTTTTCTTGATGTATGAAGATAAAAAAATTTGGGGGTCTTAGGGGAGTCCCACTAGCTCCGAGCCTCACACCCCACACCTCACACCCCAAAGCGAAGCGACCTCACACCTCGTACCTATTTACTACATTTCCCTACTACTACCAAGGGGGCTTTATGCAAGACGCTGAACGGGATAAACGCATATCCGAACTTGTGAAAAAGGACCAGGAGCACGACGCCCGCCTGGATGCCCAGGCCGAAAAGGATTACGAGCACGACCTGCGTATCGATTCCCTCTACAGCAAGGAACGGGAGCAGGAATTCAAGATCAAGGCCCAGGTGGCAAAGGACGCGGAACACGATTTCCGCCTGAATTCCGTGGACTCCAAGAACGAGGAGCAGGATTCTGAACTGCATCGCCAGTCCATCAAGGACCGGGAGCACGATGCCCGCCTGGAAACCTTGGAAAAACTTTATGCGGACCTGGCCGCCCGTGTGGAATTTCTGGAATCTCAATTGAAAAAATAGGCCCATGTCGCAGCCTGTCCGGAACATCGCCATCCTTGCCCACGTGGATGCGGGTAAGACCACCTTGTCGGAACGGATTCTGTTCACGGCAGGGGAGGTGCGTCGTCCGGGCCGCGTAGAAGAAGGCCTTGCCACCATGGACTACCTGCCCGAAGAAAAGGACAGGGGTATCACTATCGAAAGCGGCGTGGCCCACTTTGAGTGGAAGGACACCTGGTTCAACTTTATCGATACGCCGGGTCATGTGGATTTTGGTGCCGAGGTGGACACGGCCCTCACGGCGGTGGAAGGGGCGATCCTTGTGGTGAGTGCCGCCAGCGGTGTAGAGACCCAGACGGTGGCCGCTTTCAAGAAACTCCGGGAGGCGGGCGTTCGGACGATTTTGTTCGTGAACAAGTTGGACAATCCCGACTATTCCCTGGACGAAACCCTCATCAATATCGAAGAGGTTCTGGGTGTGCGTCCGGTGCTCATGACGCTGCCGGAATATCGGGACGGCAAGATGACCGGCGTGCTGGACGTGCTGAGCAAAAGCCGCCTGGAACATTCCGCTGCCGGCGAAGAAGTGGTGGACGAAGGATGGAACGTGGATGACGGCTGGGACCAGGCCCACGACCTGAAAAAGCATTACGCCGAGGCGGTGGAATTTGCCAGCAATTTTGACGACGAGATTTTGAAGCTTGCCATGGAAGGTAAGCCTGTACCGGCGAAGATTCTCTTGCGGGGGCTGAAGGCCCTGGCGGCATGCGACGATTACGCCCTGTGCTACGCGGGCTCTGCTATGGAAGGTTTTGGCGTGCGGAGCCTCACGACGGCGCTGACTTTCTTTTTGCCAGAGGTGCCTGCCTTTGACAAGGGTGAACTTGGCCAGGTGATACGCCTCAGGTATTTCAAGGGCGTGGGGGAGATTTCCATTTTCCGAAGCCACACGGATTTGGAACGGAAGGCATGGCCAGCGGGTTTTGAGTTTTCGAGACTGAAGGCGAACCTGCTGGTGCCCGTAGATGAAATCCGTGCAGGCGATATCTACGCCCTGCGTACGCCTTTCGAGACGGAACTGGGGGAGGTAATTTATTTAGACGAGAGACGAGAGACGAGAGACGAGAGACGTGAGGCCGGAACCCTGAACTCAAAATTTTCTCAAGCGGATCCTCGCCTTCGCGAGGATGACGTTCCTCGAACCTCGAACCCCGAGCCTCGAACCTCCATCCGCGACAAGTACCAGCCGCTTTTGCAGACCCGCGTGGAATGCCTGGGTTCCGAGGACTTTTTGCATGTAGATAAGAGCCTGAATATGCTTAGCCGTATGGACCCCAGCTTTCGTGTACAGAAGGATGATGGAGGATTTTGGTACCTGCATACGGTGGGCGAGGTTCAGTTGGATGTGTTGCTTTCGCGCCTCAAGCGGGAATTCGGTTGCGAGGTAAAGGCGGGTAGCCCTGAGGTTCGTTGGCAGGAACGGTTGTGCCGTGAGGTGGGGCCTGTGGAGAATTCTTTCCAGTTGGGACCCCACAAGATTTCTATCAAGCTTTCGGCCACCCCGCTGGAGGGTGATGCCCACGATATACGGCTTTCTGCGGATTTTTTGGAGACTGCCCCCCGCGAGATTCTGGCCGGAGTCCGTTCGGCCCTGCTGGAATCTGCCGAAGTCGGGATTCTCGGCAAGGGAGCGCTGGTAGGTGTGCGTTTTGAGGTCCACGAGTTCACCTGGACCGAGGGGGCGCTCCCGCCTATGATCAAGAAGGCTTGCGCCGATGCGGTTACAAAACTGATCAAGCTCGCCGATGTGGAACTTTACGAACCCATCATGGAGCTTTCGCTGGAATGCCCCGTGAACTTTGCAGGTCTTGTGACCGGCGATATCCAGTCACGGGACGGCAAGGTGAAAGAAATCGGCGGCGACGGCAAGACCCACTTTTTGAAAGCGGAAGTCCCGCTGCGAAAAATTTTCGGTTATGCTACCGGCGTGCGCAGCATCAGCAAGGGCACCGCCCTTTACAGCATGAAACTGCTGGGGTATAAGCCTGCGACGGTTTGACGCCGTCTTTTGGTGCCGCTTGAACCTTTATTTCTCGGATTCTTCGTAGCTGATGTCGGTATAGTACTTTTCGGCCGGCGTTGCAGGATTGTCGATGGCGTCAATGACGTTGATGAAAGATCCGCTGAGCATGCTTGCCCCGAACCACCCGAGGAACTGATCAAAGTACATCTCGTTGTGCAGGGTATCTTCGGTTCCGCCTAGAGGATCAACGGCGTTTCCGAAATAATCTCCGTCTTCATAGAACTTGGAGAGTTCCAAACTGAAGGCTTCCATGTCCTCTTTGGAGCCGGCGGCAGCGACAGCAGTCGCCCACATGCCGACGGTCAGATGGCTGTGCTCCTGACGGGTGCGGGGGATGGTTCCTGCGGCCATGTCTGTCCAGATGTCTTCGGCGGGAACCAGCGTTCCGTCGGTCTTGTAGAAGTTTGCGGCCGGAGCGCCGCCTGCGTTGTTGATGAAGGCGACGGCGTTGGTCAGGAGGGCTTTGGCACGGATTTCCTTGAACCAGATGGCGTCAATGGCGACTCGCCAAAGGGTGCGTATGGCGTCCTTGAAACAGTATTGACCATTTCCATAGGCGTTGTAGCCCAGTCCTGCCCCGGCATAACCTCCGGAGGGAGTCATCCAGTCGGGAATCAGGCCGTAGGGATATCCGACACTGTTACTCAAGATTTCATAACTGCGGTCCACAACCTTTTGCCAATTGTGGGTGGAATCATACTTGGCAAAAATCTTGTACCAGGCGGGGGAGAAATAGCCGGGGTTGACAAAGTCTTCGCCGCCCCAGCCGGCTCCCGGCGCGAGTGTTCCCCTAGATGTGATTTGTTCGGTACTCCACATGCAATTCATTATCTTTTTTGCGTGGTCAATATAGCTACCTCTTTTTTCTGAGGAATAGTTCTTCCATTTCCCTGCGTTGACCAGCTTGTCGGCAAATACCAGCGCTAGGGCTACATCTTCTTCGGCATCGGTGGCTGCCCCTCGTCCGAGGACAGAACCGTTCTTGCTGACCTGCCAGTTGTAGAAACAGCTGGACCACATGTAGGTATTGCCCGCTTCCCAGATGCTGTTGAAGGTTTTTTGGTCGTTGGCAAACAGGGCGGTGAGCATGCCGTAGCCAACACCCTCACTGACGGCGTCTCCTGGTTTTTCGCTTTTGGGGCGGTGGATGAGGCCTGTGCCGTAGGGTTCAATGTTTCTCTTCTTGATGCCTTCCCAGACATTGGAAAGAGCGTTTTTCCAATAGCCTTCATCGACGGTTCTTTGGTCAGATGTCAAATCAAGGAGGGAGTTGGAAAACTCCTTGAGTTCTGTTTTTTATCGGTCTCGTCTGCTCCTGACGAATTATCGCTGGAACAGGCGGAAAGGAGAAGGGAGGAAAAAGCAAAGAGGAGGATTTTTTTGTATTTCATATAAACAAAATAGATTAAAATCTTTATGTGTTATAACAATTAGGGCGGGTGTAACCCTCCCTATTCATTACATCCTCGCCATCTTGGCGCGGCGTCTGAAATGCTCGATAAGCGGGGCCACGGTGTCCTTGAAGTCGTCGTGGGTCTCGATGCGCACAAAATCGATGGACATGCGCTGGAACAGTTCCTTGGTGGCCTTGCCCTGACGCTTTGCCTCTCGGGCGAAGGCCTCTCGGAAGGTGGCGTCGCCGGTATCGATGAGGAGGGTTTCTCCGGTTTCGGGGTCTTCCAGTTCCACGAGTCCTGCAGGGGGCAGTTCCGTCTCGCGAGGGTCCACCACGGAGACCGCAAGCACGTCGTGGCGCTTGCGCAGAATCTTGAAGGCGTTTTCGAAGCCCTGGTCCAGAAAGTCGCTCATCACCACGACCACGGCACGGCGGTTCAGAATCTTGCCGGCATATTCCAGCGCCACCTGGGTGTTGGTGCCGTGGTGCTGCGGCTTGAAATAGAGAATTTCGCGGATAAGCCGCAGCACGTGCTTGCGGCCTTTCTCGGGCGGGATAAACAGTTCCACCTGGTCAGTATAGATGAGGAGGCCCACCTTGTCGTTATTCTTGATGGCGGCGAAGGCGAGAAGTGCGGTCAAGGTCGCCATGACTTCGCCTTTCATCTGCTTGCCGGAACCGAATTCCGAAGAGCTGGACGCGTCCACCATCAAGAGCATGGTCATTTCGCGTTCTTCGATAAACTTTTTCACGTAGGGTGAGCCTGTTCGGGCGGTCACGTTCCAGTCGATGGTGCGCACGTCGTCGCCCGGCATGTATTCCCGGACTTCGCTGAATTCCATGCCGTTCCCTTTGAAGGAACTGTGGTAGGCACCGGTCATGACGGTGTCCAGTGTTCCGCGCACAGAAAGTTCAATTCGGCTGACGGTCTTTAAAACTTCTTTGTCTAGCATTTCGCCCACAATATACAAAGTTTACGGCTGTGAGGCAAACGGGGGCGTTGCGGGGGGAGAGCCCCCGCTAGAAGGGGTAGCGGATGACTCGGCTAGATGGCGGGGTGGGACCCGCCATGACGACGTGGCAGAAGCGAGGGGAAGGCTTTCCCCTAATCACTGACACATCAAGCGGATCCTCGCCTTCGCGAGGATGACAAAAAAAGAATCGCTCAGGATGACACTTCTTGAAACCTGCGGCACTAAAACCTAAGACCTATTACCTAACCCCTAGCCCCTAGATCCTAAATCCTAACCCCTAATAAGCCCCTTCGCCCTTGAACACGACCTTGAAGGTCTTGAGGATGAGCTTGAAGTCGTCGGCTAGCTTGCCGCCGCGGCGGATGTAGTCGTTGTCCAGGCGCATCTGGCCTTCGAAGCTGATGTTGCTGCGACCGCTGACCTGCCAGATGCAGGTGAGTCCGGGGGTTACGGAAAGGCGCATGCGGTGCCAGGGTTCGTAGGTTTCCACCTCCTCGGGGAGAGGCGGACGGGGCCCCACGATGGACATGTCGCCGTTGATGATGTTCACCAGCTGGGGCAGTTCGTCGAGGCTGAACTTGCGGAGAATACGGCCGAAGGGGTAGATACGGGGGTCGTTCTTGATTTTGAAGGTCTTGCCGCCGGTCTCGTTCAGGGCCATGAGTTCTTTTTTGCGTTCTTCGGCATCTACGTACATGCTTCGGAACTTGTACATGGTAAACAGCGAGCCGTTCTTGCCCACGCGGGTCTGCTTGAAGATGATGGGCCCCTTGGGGTCGCTGATTTTTACGGCCAGGGCACAGAATAAAAGCACCGGCGAAAGGATAATCAGGCCCAGCAGGGCACCTGTAAAGTCCACGCACCGCTTGATGATATGCCGAAAACGGATCTTGTGGGGGTGGGGCCAGATATGGTCCATGTTCAGGCGGTCAACACGGAAGAAACTGCCGTTGGTGCTGTTGAATTCCTTGATGGTGTCCGCCAGTTCAAGATTTTCTTTTTCTTGCAGTCCTGTGTACAGGTAGGCCTTGAAAATGGGCTTTCTGGGCTTGTGCCGCAGGTTCTGGATAAGGCCCGCGTCGTTTAGCCTGTGGAGAATCTCCTTGCGGACGTTCTCCAGGGTGGAAAGGTCCGAATTCAGCAGGATGACACCGATACCGTTACCATCGGAAAGGTAGCCGATGACATCGATGAACCGGAGGTGGGAGAACATAGTAAGGAGGCTGATTCGCCAGGTCTGCTCGATCGTCTGGTTTGGCCATGCCCAACCCAGCAGGTCGAACTGGTGGGCGTAAATCTGGATAAAGATGAAGGGCTTGCGGGTGCGGTTTGCCCGCAGGAACTCCTCGTTCAGCCGAGCCCGGAAAAGCCTGGCCGGATAGACGATGTTCTTTAGCCTCTGCTCCGTGAGTATAGAGTCAATGGCCGGATTTACCGATTCCTGTTCCATGTCCCTAAATCTAGAAAAAAGAGCCTGAGAGGTAATAGGTTTTAGGTTGTAGGTGTTAGGTTATGGATGCATGAGCATGGGCTTTGGGGCCAAGATGCTTCTTGTAATCAGTAATTCTAGTAACTAGTAACTAGTAACTAGCCGCAGGGAGTAGCTCCTTTTTTCTATCTTTCCCGCCGTAAAATTCAAAATGGAGACGCCTTATGTTGCGTATTGGTCTTATTGGAACGGGAACCGTCGGTGGCGGAGTTATCCAGATTCTGGAGCAGAAAATTGCCGAGTACAAGGAAAAGCTCGGTGTGGAGCTGGAACTGGCCTGCATTTGCGCCAAGTCCGAAGAAGAAGTGGCCCCCTACAAGGCAAAGGGCTACAAGGTTTCGACCAACGCCGACGAAATGATTGCCGGCAACGACATCGATGTGCTGGTGGAACTGGCCGGCGGCTACAATATGCCCCGCAAGTGGATTTTGGCCGCCCTCGAAAGCGGCAAGCATGTGGTGACCGCCAACAAGGCTCTTCTCGCCAAGTATGGTCACGAGATTTTCCCCCTGGCCGCCAAGAACGGACTGCACGTGCTGTTCGAAGCTGCCGTAGGTGGTGGCATCCCCATTATCCGCAGCCTGCAAGAAGGCCTGCTTGGCTCTACGGTAGAAAGCCTGAGCTGCATCATCAACGGCACTTGCAACTACATCCTCAGCCGCATGGCCGACGAAGGTCTGGACTTTGACGTGGTGCTGAAGGACGCCCAGAAGCTGGGCTTTGCCGAAGCGGACCCCACCTTCGATATCGAAGGTATCGACTCCGCCCACAAGACGGCACTCCTTGCCAGCCTTTGCAGCGGCAAGCGTGTGGATTTTGAAAAGATCCATGTGACGGGTATTTCCAAGATTACCGCCCAGGATATCGCCTTTGCCAAGGAAATCGGCTGCTGCGTAAAGCTTCTCGGTATCTATCATCGCGATGGTGACCGCGTGGATGCCCGTGTCCATCCTTGCTTTGTCTCTAACGAAAACCTGCTCTCCAACGTGAACGGCGTGATTAACGCGGTTTACCTCAAGTGCGATAACCTAGGCGAAACGGTGCAGACCGGTGCCGGTGCTGGCCGCCTCCCGACGGCCTCTGCCGTGGTGGCCGATTTGGTGTCTTTGGCCCGCTCTGTAGATATGGGTAGCCGCAAGGCGCTCCCCATGGGCTGGTTCAATGTGGAAAATTCCGCCACGTTGGTGCCGATTTCGGAAACGTCCTCCCGCTACTACCTGCGCTTTACCTCCCGTGATGCCTGCGGTGTGCTTGCAAAGATTACCAGCATCCTTGCCGATAATAACATCTCCATCGAGACCATCATCCAGAAGAATGTGAAGGACCCTGGCAAGGTTTCCATTGTGGTCATTACCGAAAAGACCCAGGACAGCAAGGCCTCGAAGGCGGTGGACGCTATCGACGCCCTGCCCGAAATCGTGGAAAAGAGCCAGGTTATCCGTTTCCTGGTCTAAAACTGGTTTCTGGCCGGGCCGTTTTGTAGATTAGGACTGTATGATTCGTGCAGCCACATTGGAAAGGGTGCTCCTGCTCCTTTCGGACTTTCTCGCCCTGACAATTTGCTTTGTCTTGGCGTACTGGGTCCAGTTTCACAGTGGCTGGATTGTCGAAAAGTTCGACCCTTCCAAGACCCTGGATGCCTACTGGCATATCGGGTGTGTCCTGAATATCTGTTGGCTTTTCTGGTTTACCTTCACAGGGCTGTACCGCACATGGCTTTTGCAGTCTAGAACCTTGCAGGTCTTGCGGGTTCTGCGGGCCGTTTTTGTGGGTGTTGTCCTGATTATTGTCGGATTGTTTGGCTCTGAGTTTATGGGCAAGGTTGCCGCCGGTGCTCCCCTGACTGGCAACTACATCTACGGTTCTCGATTTACCTGGATCTTGGTCTATGGAGTCTTTGTATTGGTGCTTGTGGCTGCTTTCCGTATGGTACTGTACCTTGGACTCAGGTCGTTGCTCCGTCGGGGTTACGGGGCGAACAAGGTGCTGGTCCTTGGCTGTACGGAATCGGGCAAGAATATTACAGAAGCTTTGAGGAATGCACCTGAGGTGGGCCAGCAGGTGGTGGGGTTCGTGGATGAACGCTACCAGGTGATGGACCATCATTTTTGCGACGTCCCGGTTCTTGGCAAGTATTCGGATTTGCCCGCATTGGTCAAGAAGTTTGGAATTTCGGGAATCATTATCGCCCACGACAGTTCTTCACCGCAAGAAATTATGCGTGTGCTGGTATGGGTTTGCGAACTTCCCTTGCATATCTACATTGTGCCTGAGCTTTACCCTGCCGTCAATGGCCGGTTCAAGAGCAACCTGGTTCACGGGTTTGAACTGCAGGAACTTTTCCCCCTTGCTATGCCTCCTTGGCAGGTACAGATAAAGCGCTTTTTGGACATTTTCATAGGTGGAATTATTGGGCTTTGTTCTCTTCCTGTTTGTTTATTGGCGGCTCTCGCCATTAAGCTGGACGACCACGGCCCCATTTTTTATTCCCAGGAACGCATTGGCCTGTACGGAAAGCCCTTTACGGTTTACAAGTTCCGCACCATGCGCACCGATGCCGAAAAGTTCGGAGCTCAGTGGGCCACCAAGAAAGACCCCCGCATTACCCGTGTGGGGCATTTCTTGCGCAAGACCCGCATTGATGAACTCCCCCAAATTTTATGCGTGCTGAAGGGCGACATGAGTATGGTGGGCCCCCGCCCAGAACGCGCGGTATTCATCGGCAAACTCCGTGAGCAGATTCCCTTTTATATTGGACGCCTCAAGATGAAGCCCGGTCTTACCGGCTGGGCCCAGGTGCGGCACCATTATGACAATAGCATTGAGGATGTTCAAATCAAGCTGCAGTACGATATGTATTATTACGAGAACATGAGCCTGCTTCTGGATTTCCAGATTCTCGTGCGGACGGTCTATGTGGTACTGACCGGAAAAGGAGCACAATGATGATGTGAAGTGACTGATGACGAATGTGTAGTTATTAATCTCACATTCCACATTTCACATTACACATTTTAACGATAGGTAACTAAGTTATGTATGGAGATTGCTCAACCCCGATTTTCCCTGTAGAAGACGCTCTCACCATGATCCGTCTCGCTTTGGCCGAAGACGTGCGTACCGGTGATGTGACCAGTGAATGGACAATCCCTGCCGACCAAAAACAGCATGCCCGCTTGATAGCCAAGGAAGACGGCGTGCTGGCGGGACTACCTGTGATAGAACTGGTTTTCCAGGAATTGAAGGCAAGCGTGAAGGTAACGCTCCACAAGAAAGACGGTGACGTGGTCAAAAAGGGAGACCTGATTGCCGAAATGGACGGCACCACCCACGAACTTTTGACCGGTGAACGAACTCTGTTGAACTTTATTCAGCAACTTTCGGGCGTGGCCACGGTGGCCCACACCTTTCAGGAAGCCCTGAAGGGCGGAAAGACCAAGGTGCTGGATACCCGCAAGACCGTGCCCGGATTCCGCACGTTGCAGAAGTACGCCGTGCGCGTAGGGGGCGGTTCCAACCACCGCATGGGACTTTTCGACATGGTGCTGGTGAAGGACAACCACATCGCTGCGGCAGGCGGTGTTTTGCAGGCTCTTGAAGTGGTGAAGAAGAACAACAAGCAAGGCCTGATGGTCGAGATGGAAGTCGAGAATTTCGACCAGTTGCGGGCCTTGTTGAACAAGGGCGTGGACGTGATCATGCTGGACAACATGAGCAACGAGATGATGGCCGAGGCCTTGAAGATTATCAAGGAAAGCGGTGACAAGTGCCTGGTGGAAGGCTCTGGAAACATGACGCTGGAACGGGCGAAGGAAATCGCCACCCTTGGCCTTGACTATATTTCGGTCGGGGCATTGACTCATAGTGTGAAGGCTCTCGACATCTCCATGCGGATATAGTCTCTATGTAGAAAAGGAGATGCCCGGTCAAGCCGGGCATGACAAGTGGTTAAATGAAGAATTTGAAAAAGACGGATACGTTCTCGTTTGTGGTGGATGTGGGCAACTCCCACACAGTTCTTGGCATATTCAAGGGCGACAAGGTGGTGGACCATTGGAGGCTCACCACCCGTAAGGAAACCACCAGCGACGAGGTGATGAACCGCATTGGCGGCCTTGTCCGCTTTTCTGAAATCAAACCTTCGACTATTACCCACGTGGGGCTTTCGACGGTGGTGCCTGCACATGAGCGCCCGTGGATCAAGGCTCTGCAGACCCTTTTGAAACGCCCCGTGCAGGTGGTGAGTTCCGACAACTGCCTGGGTTGCCCTATCGCCTACCCGAACCCGGCTTCGCTAGGTTCCGACCGTCTCTGCAACATCATTGCTCTTCGTGACCGTGGCTACAAGGATGCCATCGTGGTAGATATGGGAACGGCCACTACTTTTGACGTGATGAAGGACGGAGGCTTTGCTGGGGGTATCATTATTCCCGGTATCAGTGCCAGCTTGGATGTTTTGACCGAGAAGGCGGCAAGGCTTTTACCGGTGAGCATTGAATGGCCGGAACACGTGATTGCCAACAACACCGACGACGCCATCCGCGCGGGTCTCTTGTACGGGTTCATGGCGGAGCTTGAAACCCTGGTGGCCAAAATCAAGGCCGAGATGGGCAAGAAGAAGGTCCCCGTGTTTGCCACGGGAGGCTGGGGCCGCATGGTCATGGGACACAGCAAGGTGATTGATACTTACGACCCCTACCTGACCCTGAATGGCGTGCGCCTGGTGGCCTTGCACGGCAACGGTGCTGCCGATATCGAGGGCGAAGAGGACTGATTTCCTAGAATCTGAAACCCGCTTGGATTTGCAACGCAAATCCGTTGCGGAAAACAAGCGAAGAAAAGGAATCCCATTTTTCGGCAAGGGAACTGCTCTTGCCTTTTTCTGTTGTGATGTCTTCGTCGGTATTGGGAATGTCGGGTGGCTCGGGTTCTTCGGCAGGTCCTTTGTCTGGTCCTTTTTCGGTGTGAAAGTGCAGGGGAATAATCTGTTCCATACCGAAGGAGACAAAGAAGGCTTTTGACGGGGATTGTAGTTCTGTGCCTAGGCCTGCTAATGCTCCGACGACATAGCCCTCCTGTTGCCAGGTGCTGGTAGAATGCTTGATGTGGAAGAACCCAGTTTTTTCCTTGCGCATGTTGAGCTTGGCGGTGTAGCTGGCGTAAAAACCGTCAAGGGTTGCCTTGGGTAGCAGGTGCCACCGGCCCACATTCAAGTTCCACTGGTAACCCAGCCCAGCATCAAAAACTTTTCCGTCAATGTCGCCATATACGCGGAAAGAACGCTGGAAAACGCTAAATGAAAGAGTCTTTAATGTGGAACTTTTCAAGGCTCGATTTGGGGCCAGGGTCTCGTAAAAGCGCCTGCTTTCCCAGGGAATGTTTATTTCCAGGGTCCCGTAAACGGCCCTTGCCGTGAACCGGTCGCCGTCTTGGAATTTGTGCTGGACGTTCGCCTGGAAAAGGTTGGCGTCTAGTCCCAGGGGCAGGTAGGCGAATCTCTTTTCGCTTACCTCGTCGCTATTTTCCCGCATTAGTCCGAACAGCCGGATGTCGGAGTACAGGTAGGCGTAAGAAAGTTGGACTTTGTTGCTGGTTCCGTCATAGAGGTAGCGGAAGTCCGTCCCCCAAAAATCAGAGGAATCGCTGAAGGCGTAACCCCACTGGTTCTCGATGTCGGGGGTGGTTTCACCGTAGAAAAATTCCCCTTGCAGTCGATGGCTCAGTAGCCTTGTTCCCGCAGAAAAAATTTTGGCGAGTATGGTAGATTGGTAGGTTGCGTCGATAGTAGGGACGTAATCCTCTTCCCAGTCGGAATGCCAGCGGATTCCCGAAAGTTCAAGGAGTCCGGCGTTGATGGAAGCCTTGGCGTAGAGCAAGGAGTCGGGAAGGTGGAAACGGGATGAAACCCCTATGGCAGGGAGTGCGCTAACGTTGGCATCTATGCCAAAGAATTTGAAATCCCTGGAAAGGGATGTGTGTCCTGTAGTGAGAGTTTCTCCTGTCTTCAAATTCCAGGAATAGTTTTTACGGTCGCTGTCACGTCGGTAACCCAGATGGTAACGTGTCTTCCCGACGCTTGCCCCCAAAGCCCAATCCCCTGCCTGCAGGCTGTCGCTGGCGGAGCAGCCCTTGATGGATGCCTTTGTGTTTTTCCAGTCCAACAGAAAAAGCCCGTCACACTGGACGAGCCCGGAATTCAGGGCGAACCCTGTGTTTGCAACGAGCAGGGCCGCCGAGAAAATTTTTGTTAGGTTACGCAAGGATTAGTAGCAATCGTAGTAACACTCGCCGACACCATATTCTACACATTCGTCATACGAATAAAAGGTGTTGACATTTTCATCGCGGTAGAAACAATAACTTTCGCTTGCCGCTACGCTCGAGTAGTCATCTCTGTCCCAGAAATCGAACCTGATGCCCTTCAGTTTGTCAATCAGTTCCCAAACGTCTTTCTGTTCGAAGTCGGGGAAGATTCCGCCAAAGGTGGGGTCCTTGAAGATAATCACGTCTTCGCCGTCGTCGGGGAAGGAGCGGGTTCCGTCAAGGAAACTTATCAATGTTGCCGTTTCCGTTCCTGCCTTGTTGGTGAACTTGAAAGTGGTCAGGTCACTGCCATCAAACTTGTAGTACGGAAGGAATGGTTCTGTCCCTTTGACATTCTCGAAGTACTTGCGGGCGTTGACCATGAAGGTCTTTCCCTTGAGTTCTACTTCGTAGGCTCCACGGGTGGCTTCTAGTCCCTTGCCCAGATTTTCGATGATGTCCTTTACGTCACTGGTGCTGATGTCTGCGTCGGTACCCTTGCCCACCACGTAGAGGTCGTAGTCCTGGCTTCCTTTTTTCATGCTCTCGCTAAGGCTGTACTGGAATGCGGCGCGAATTTCGGTAAGGGCGCTATCCACCAGGTTCGGGACGTTTTTCCATTCCTTTTGTTTGTTGCTGTAAATAGAGGTGAATGTTCCGTTTGCACCGATAAGGTTCACGATTTTGACAAGGGCTGCCTTTTGCTTGGCGGTGGGTTCTTCTTCGCCCACGGTGAGTCCATCCAGGTTGTTGATCCAGCTGTAGCTACCGTTGTCATCGATTTCCAGATTCATGCTGGTAGCGATGGTAATGGCGGCCTTTGTGGCGAACAGGCCGCCCAGGGCAATGCCGAACTCGCTGTTGTCCATTTCGAGGATTTCTTCACCGTCACTGAGCTGCAGTGCGTAATCGCCTTGAGCCACAATGTATTGCATGTATGTTATAGCGGAATCCACCGTGGGGGCGACTTCCTTTTCAAGGGCTTCCTGGGCGGTCTTGGTAAAGCTCTTGTTCTTGGAAAGGGTGGATATCATGTCTGTGAAGTCTTCCAGGCTTTCGATGCCGTAGTCGTTGAACCAGAAATCGTAATCGCTGTACAAGTCATTCAGAGTCTTGTTGTTGGCCAGGTCCACAATGGAGGCTACTGCGTAACCCAGTTGGGCGTTGCAGTTTTTTGGAGCCTTGTTCAAAACTTTCTTGTAGGCGGACTTGACTTCGGCACTGAGGGCTTTACCCTTGTCAAAGTCCTTGTCGGCGAACGCCTCGAACAGGTCGATGGCCTTTTCGTTGACCACGTCCAGTGCTTCCAGGACGCTTTCGCCATCTTTTGTGTCGCAGGCGGAACGCATGAGACCATTTACTTCGGTTCTGTTGTCGTCTTTCCCTGTAGAGGCTGAACTCTTGTCCAGGATGTTGTCGATGTCATCCAGGGAGGCAGACGCCGAACTTTTCAGGGTTTCTTCGGGTTGTGAAGGTGAATGACTGCTCGAAGAGCAGGCTGAAAGGGTTGCAATTGCAAGTGAAATTCCGAAAAGCCAGAATATCTTCATAAAAATCTCCGTTTTTTTGTAAAAGAATATAATAAAAATGGAGAAAACAAAAAAGGTCCCGGCGATTCATCGGGACCTTGTTGTATATCAGGGAATTTTGTGCAATTTAAGGGGCCCCATGGGGCGGGGCTTCCCGTTCGGGGGGAGGTGTAGGCCCGCTCTCTTGGGGGCCCCGCTTGCCATGATGGCCTTTTTTAAACTTTTCGATGTGATCTTTCAAGACCTGGCGGAACTTTTCTTGCTGTTCCTTGGTGAGAATCTTGTTGATGCTCTTGACGCCTTCGATGCGGTTATCCAGCAGGGCTTTTTGGGCGTCGAGTATTTTGACCTTGGCCGCTTCGATTTGAGCCTCGTCACCGCTGTCCAGGGCCTCTTTCAGTTCTTTTTCGGCGGACATCTTTTGTCCGAAGAGTTCCTTGAAGGCCTTGCCGGTCTCTTCGCGGTGTTTGTCCAGGGCGGTCTTTTGTTCCGGAGTCACTTGCAGCAGGGAATCGAACATGGCCGGGTGGGGCCAGTTTTTCTGGAAACCCATGCCTTCGTGACTTTTCTTGAAATGACCATCGTGTGGTGCTGCAGCCACCTTTTCGGGTGCGCCCATGCGGTCGCAAGAATGCTTGGAACAACAGTGCACGCTGCAGCATGTGCCGAGGAAGAACCCTACGGCGCAGGCAAGCACGATGAGACTTGCAACGAATAGCTTTACACAGTTTTTCATTACTTATCCTCCTTTTTTAAGAGATAGCTGATGAATTGAAGTTCGTCTAAAGTTTCCTGGTCGGAGACGCCCTGCCCGAGGTTGCTGTACCAGTTGCTCAGAATGACGGCGCTGTCGGCTTGAGATGCGGCGACGTCGGCTGAAGCCATGTCAGATGCGGCGACCTGGTTCTTGACGGCCGGAGCGGTTTCCTGGGCGTCGATAGACCTGAGGAACAGGCTGAAACCCACCAGCAGGAAACTTGCGGCGATGGGAATGGCGGAGAAGAAGCTGAATTTGAGCGTGCGCTCTTTTTCGGCCTTGTCGAGCCGTGCGCAGACCTTGTCCCAGGAATCTTCCCTAGGCGTAATCCGTTCCATTTTGGAAAAGTCGATGGAATCACGCATTTTTCTGTTTCCTTGTCAAAAAGTCCTTTACAAAGTGCCTCGCCCTGCTGAGCCTTGCCTTGATGGTTCCGTCGGGCATGCGGTAAATCTCTGTCAAATCCTTGATGTCTAGCCCCTCGGCGTCCTTGAGCCAGAGCATGCTCCGGGTTTCGGCGGGCAGCTGGTTTAGCCCAAGGGTTAAAAGTTCTGTATCAAACTCCTGTTCCTTTTCTTCTGTGCCCAGGGAACTTTCGACGATGGCGCCCCAGTTTTCTTCTTCCAGTTCGGCATGCCTACGCTCTGCCCGGAGTTTCATGAGGCAGGCGTTGACGGTGAGCCTGTAGAGCCAGGTGCCGAGATTGCTCTCGCCACGGAATTTCTGAACGGATCTGGGCACCTGGACAAAGACATCCATCAGTATGTCTTCGGCCTGGTCCCGGTCCTTGAGCATCCGGAAGGCGAGATTCAGCACATGACCGCTATGTTCTTGCCAGAGTATGGCAAGAGCTTCGCGGCTGCCGCTTTTCAAGCCGTTCAGGACACCTCTTTCGTTCATTCTGCTATTTGGATGTGCGTGGGTGGGGGATGGTTGCAAAAAAATATAAATTTTGCGAGAATTCTGAAAAACGTCCAAATTATCCAACTGGAGCCAATATGAAAGGACTTTTTGTCGCCCGTTGGGCCGCCCTCGGCATGCTACTTTTTCTGTTAGACTCCTGTTCTAACGCGGATTCCTCTACCAGCGTGTCGGAGGATTGCTGCAAGGATCCTTTTACCATAGAGAACCTGACCCTTCGGGAAAAGGTGGGCCAGATGTTTTTGGTGCGGCCGGAGGCCCTGGACACGAGCATCCACTGGAAAAGCTATACGGAGCTCCCGGATTATAGCCTGCAGGAGGTGAATCGGACCATGCTTGCGGTAAACGAGGATTACCCCATCGGCGGCATGATTCTCTTTGCCCACAATATAAAGGACGAATCCCAGCTGGCCACCTTTATCGAAGATATCCGGAAACTGAAGGGTTTGCCCCTGCTGGCCATTGACGAGGAAGGCGGTCGGGTGGCCCGCATTGCCAACAACGGAACGTTCGATGTGCCCAAGTACGAAAGCATGGCTGCCGTTGCCGAGGCCGGGGACCCAAGCGAGGTCTATAAGATGGCCTTTACCATCGGTTCCTATGTTCGGGAGTACGGCTTTGACATTGACTTTGCGCCAGTGGCCGACGTGAACACCAACCCGGAAAACATCGTGATTGGCCCCCGTGCTTTTTCGGACACCCCGGAAGTGGTGGCCGACATGGTGCAGGCCTATTTGCAGGGGCTTGACTCTGCAAAGGTGGTGGGGACCCTTAAGCATTTTCCTGGTCACGGTGACGTGAAGGCGGATACCCACACGGGTTACGTGGCTACCCAGAAGACCTGGGAGGAAATGAAGACCTGCGAGATGGTTCCTTTCAAGGCGGGAATCGATGCCGGAGCCCAGATGATCATGACTGCCCATATTGCCGCCCCGAAGGTGACGGGAAACAACTTGCCCTCCACCCTTTCGCCGGTGATTTTGCAGGAGAAATTGCGGGGTGAACTGGGTTTCAAGGGCATCATCGTGGCCGACGCCATGGACATGGGTGCCATCGTGCAGGAATTTGGCGTAGAAGAATCCGCCGTGAAAGCGATTCAGGCGGGAATCGACATTGTGCTTTGCCCTCTTGATTTTGTGAAGGCTTTTGATGCCGTGATGGCGGCGGTGGAGAAGGGCGAAATCAAGGAATCCCGCATAGACGAAAGCGTGCGCCGGATTCTGGAGCTGAAAAAGAGTATCAAGAGATAGGCATGCCCATTCTTTCTGCAAAGAACCTGCTTTTGCGCATCGGGGCGAACGCCCCCTTGCTGGACAACGTGTGCTTTGATATCGAGGCCGGAGACCGGATTTGCCTGGTGGGGCGAAACGGTTGCGGCAAGAGTACCTTGCTGAAGGTGCTTACGGATGAAATGGATTTGCAGTCCGGCGAGGTCATCAAGAAGTCCGGCTTGCGGATTTCCCGCATGATTCAGGAGATTCCCGCCCACATGGAGGGAACCGTGCGGGACGTGGTGATGGGAGGTATATCCTCCGAGGGCCAGCACAATGCCCATGCCGAAGCGGTCCTCGGCAAGACAGGCATTGATGCCAACGCGCTGTTCGACAGCCTTTCTGGCGGGCAAAAGCGTCGCGTGCTCTTTGCCCGGGCCCTCGCGGAGGATCCGGACCTGCTTTTGCTTGACGAACCTACCAACCATCTGGACATTCCCGCCATACAGTGGCTGGAGGGAATCGTCACCCGCCTGAACTGTGCCGTTCTCTTTGTGAGTCACGACCGGGCCTTTGTCCGGAGGGTGGCTTCCCGGATTTTTGACCTGGACCGTGGCCGCGTGCGCTGCTGGGATTTTCCCTACGACAAGTTCGTGCAGTTCAGGGACCAGGCTCTGGCCGAAGAGGAAAAGGCCAACGCCCTTTTCGACAAGAAACTGGCCGAAGAAGAAGTCTGGATCCGTAAGGGAATCCAGGCCCGCCGCACCAGGAACGAGGGCCGGGTCCGCGCCCTCATCAAGATGCGTGAAGAACGGGCGGCCAGGCGCTCCCGGGTAGGGAACGTGAACATGCAGATTACCGAGGCGGAAAAGTCCGGCCGCCTGGTGGCGCGCCTTACCGATGTGAACTATTCCTACGACGGCTCGCCCTTGATCAGTAACCTCACCACGGAAATTTTCCGTGGTGACCGCATAGGAATCGTGGGGCCCAACGGTTCGGGAAAGACCACGCTTTTGCGCCTGATTCTGGGGGAACTTGCTCCGGAAAGCGGAACGGTCCGGCTGGGGACGAACCTGCAGGTGGCCTACTTTGACCAGATGCGGACCAGGCTTCGGGAAGACAAGTCCCTGGTGGAAAACATCGGCGACGGTCAGGCCTACATTACGCTGAACGGCGTGAAGCGCCATGTGCTGAGTTACCTGCAGGACTTTCTATTTTCGGCGGACAGGGCCCGAGGCCCCATCAGTGCTCTTTCGGGCGGTGAACGGAATCGCCTGTTGCTGGCCTGCCTCTTTAGCCATCCGAGTAATGTCTTGGTGCTGGACGAACCTACCAACGATTTGGACATGGAAACTCTGGACCTGCTGGCGGACCTGATTGCGGATTACAAGGGAACGGTTTTGACAGTAAGTCACGACCGGGCTTTCTTGGATTCGGTGGCTACGGAAATATTGGCTATCGAAGAAAACGGGAATGTCTTTGAAGCGGTGGGCGGTTACAGCGACTACGAGACTAACCGAAAACAGCGTGAAAAGGAAGCCGCCAGCGCCGCCCGTGCCAAGGCCGAAAGGGAACAGGCTCGAGGCCAGCAGGGCTCCGTCGCTGCGAGAGCTACCCCTGCCGAGGCGCCAAAAAAGAAAAAGCGCAGTTACAACGAGGAGCGGGAATACGCCGCCCTGCCCGAAAAAATCGAGACCCTGGAGGCGGAAATCGCCCAGCGCCAGACGGAACTTTCGAAGCCCGAAGTTTATACCAATGCGGCCCGGATTGTGGAGCTGCAGGGCGAAATTGCGGAAAGAGAAAAGGCCCTGGAGAGGGCCTATGAAAGGTTTGAAGAGTTGGACGCGCTAGGTTGAGGAGATCCCCGCCTGCGCGGGGATGACAACTCGGCCTATTTGACCAGAGCTTCTGTATCCAGTGCAATCAGCAGCTCTTCGTTGGTGGCGACGACCATCGCGGTCGGCGTGCCGTCCTTGCTGATGATGTGGCCGGAGTTCTTGCCGTTGTCCTCGTTGCGGGCGTCGTCAATCTGGTAACCGAGCAGGGCGAGGTTTTCCATGACGGCCTTACGGACCACACGGCTGTTCTCGCCAATGCCGCCGGTGAACACCAGGGCGTCAATGCGGGGGAGCGCCATGGCGATGCCGCCGATTTCGCGGGTGAGCTTGTAGCAGAAGGTTTCGAGGGCAATTTGTGCGCCCACATGGCCTTCGCTTGCGGCCTGCGTCAAAGTACGCATGTCGTTGCTGAGTCCAGAGAGGCCGAGGAGGCCCGATTCCTTGTTCACGAGCTTGTCGAGGCGGTCAATGTCGTAGCCGTATTTCTTGCTGATGAAGAAGAGGATTGCTGGGTCGAGGCTACCGGAACGGGTACCCATGATAAGGCCATCCAGCGGGGTGAAACCCATGGTGGTGTCGGCGCACTTGCCGTTCAAAATGGCGGAGCAGCTGGAACCGTTACCGAGATGGGCTGTGATGAAGCAGCAGTCTTCTGGCTTCTTGCCCAAAATCTTGGCGGCTTCGGCAGTCACAAAACGGTGGCTGGTGCCGTGGAAACCGTAGCGGCGGATAGCATCCTTTTCGTAGAAGGAGTAGGGAATGCCGTAGAGGAATGCCTTGCGGGGCATGGTCTGGTGGAAGGCTGTGTCGAACACGGCCACCTGGGGGAGTGTGGGGAAAAACTTGGTGGCGCATTCCATGCCGGTAGCGTGTGCGGGCTCGTGGAGCGGGGCGAACAGGGTGATGCTACGGATGTAGTCGATGACTTCCTGGGAGACGCGCTCGCTCTTGATGTACTTGCCTCCATGCACCACGCGGTGTCCGATAGCTTCGATGGTGTCAATGAGTTTCTGTTCGGCGAGGAACTTCTGTACCTCGGCAACGGCTTCGGCATGGGTGGGGCAGTCGAAATTGAAGTCGATGTTTCCGACCGGGCCCTTGGCCTTTACGTGGCCATTCACGCCGATGTTTTCGACGAGGCCGCTGGAGATGGACTGCTTGGTCTGGGTGTCGATGACGGCGAACTTGACCGAGGAGCTGCCGCAATTAAGAACGAGTACGCGCATAATTACTTAGGGGTTAGGATTTAGGGCCTAGGGGCTAGGGGCGTCATCCTGAACGGAGTCCGTAGGACGAAGTCGAAGGATCTAGACTGGATATTTTAATTTGCATTGGGAATAATAGCATTTTGGTTTGGCGTTGGCTTTTGGGGTACGAAAAAAACTAAATTCAAGGCGATGTTCAAGAAAATCGCAGAGTTTGATAACCGGGTGTCGGTGTATTGGACCAACCGTCATTTTTCGGAAAAGGTGAACGACCGGCTTCGTTTTTATGTGCGGCTTGGTGACGGCTACATCTGGGGCGCCTTTGCGCTGTTCGTTCTCGTGATGGTGGGTTGGGAAGCCTTTTTGCCCATCTTGTGGCAGGCCCTGATGGCCCTGGCGGTAAGCCTCATTATCTATGAAGTGGTAAAGCTGAACACCAAACGGCCTCGCCCCTTTGCCGCCAACCCGCAAATCAAGGCGGAAGTGCCGCCGCTGGACAAGTACAGTTTCCCCTCAGGACACACCATGAACAACTTGGCGGTGGCCAGTGCCGTCTTTTACGGCGTGCCCCAATACGGCTGGGTTATGCTGGTTCTGCCCTTGACCTGGGGGCTTTTGCGGGTGTACTTTGGGGTGCATTGGCTTACCGACATTCTGTGCGGCTTTATGCTGGGTATCGTGAGCTTTGTGCTTGGCCACTTGCTGTGGATAACGATTTTCTAAGCCGATGACAAACGATTTTGCAAGTGCCCGGGCATTTTTTGAATCTCTCGCTCCCGACGAGCGGGCTTACCTGCTGGTGCGACACGGCGAACGGAACCACATTACGCCAAAGGATCCGGATTACGGTGCCCACGTGGGGCTGACGGAGCGTGGGCGGGAGCAGGCTTTTGCCTTGGGCCGTTTTGTGCGTGCCGGTGGCGAGACACCCGCCGATGTGCGTTTCTTTTCGAGCCCTGTGGGGCGTTGTGTGGAAACGGCCGAGTTTATCGGCAAGGGTTGCGGTGTCGAGAACCCCGAGGTAGAAAAACTGGACTGCCTGGCGGAATACTTTGTTCAGAATTACGTCGCCTATGAGGCTGTGCTGCGGGCGGGATTTTACGAGGGAATCTGTGAGTGGCTGAGGGCAAACTCCCGTGATGCTGAAGTGACTGGGACGCAAGACGCTGATGCTCCATTTTACCCCCTGGCGGAACGCTCCGAGGAGATGCTTTCCATGATGCTTGAAAAGGGGCATGCCCGCTTTAACGTGTTCGTGACCCACGACGCCTGGGTGGTGCCCTGCCTTACGCACTTTTGCGGCATGAGGTTTACGCCCCAGCGTTGGATGAACTTTTTGACCGGAATGGGGGTAGTGGTCGGCAGTGACGGCCAGACTGTCCGGCGGATTGTTCCTGTGACAGTACTCCCTACGGGGTGGCTTCTTTTTTAGGGGTTTTGCCCGACCAGTCCATTTACTTTGGATGTGATTTATATACATTTTGACCAATGGCCTTAACCTATCTGTAGATAATAAGAGGTTCTTTATGGGTTTTAATTTCCGAGGGCTGGCCTTTAAGCAGTCCATGATGATCTTGGCGGCTATTACGGTCGTGTTTGGCTTGATTTTTGCCATCATGAGCCAAAAAACCCAGGACATACTGAACAAGATTACCATTGAAAACGGTGAGGAAACCAGCCGGGCCAATGTGAACTACATTGACAAGCTGTTCAATTCAGGGAAACTTGTGGGTGATGACATTGCAGAAACCCTAGGCAAGAGGAGAATGTCCAAGGCGGATTTGGATACCTTCCTGTTGCATTCCCTTACCAACGCCCGTAACCTGATTCCCCAGATTGTGGCTGTGGTGCTGGCCTATGAACCTGGCATGGGACCGGAAACTCCCAAGGGCGAATTCATGCGTCTTGCCTACTTTAACGAGAACGAAATCCGCCTGGTTACGGGAGCCAATTACCAGGACAAGGAATGGTATTCCTGCACCAAGGAAGGTAGGACCAGCCGTTGGCAAGAGCCTTTTATCGGTGAGTTCGTTCCCGAACCCATTGCCGTCTATACCGTCCCTATTTTCCAGAAGGATAAAAATGGCGATGACGTTTTGGCGGGTGTTCTGGCCGTCGATATGTCTATTGAGTTCCTTAAAGACGAAATCGCGACGATTCCCGTTTCCAACGGGGGCTATGCCCTGATTACCTCGGAAAATAATGTGGCTGTCGCTTACCCTAAAAGCATTGCTCAAGGGAAAAGAAATCGTGAAATAGTGGTCAAGGAAATCCGTGGCAACAGTACCATTGACTTTGACCGAAAAAACAGGGATTCGAGCGGGCTGTTTATGGGAACGGTGGCCGGCGGAGAGGAATCGGCCGTTTACTACACCAAAATCAACTCCAACAATTGGACCTTTATGGTGGTGTGGCCCGTCCAGAAGTTTTTACAAGACCAGAGAGACACCCGCAAGCTTTTCTTGATACTTGCTCTGGGTGGTTATGGTGTTATCCTTGTCATCATCTTGCTGATTTCTTTCAGAGTGGCAAAGCCTCTCAAGGAACTCGTTTTTGCGGCAAAGAAACTTGGCGGTGGAAATTTCGATGTGGATATTCCGAAGGTTTCTGGCCGTGACGAGGTGGCGGAATTTGCGACGGCTTTCTCGAATATGCTTTCTACGCTCAAGGCGCATATCGAAAAAGAGAAGGACATGAAACGGATTGAGCGGGAACTGGACCTTGCCCGCAATATCCAGCTTTCCATGCTGCCCGGAGCCGAGCGCGACGAAAATTCCGAAGACGACCGCCATGAACTAGCCCCCTTCTTGCGCCCCGCAAAGGAAGTGGGAGGCGATTTCTACGATTTCTTCAAGATAGACAACGACCATCTTTGCGTGGTGGTGGGCGATGTTTCCGGAAAAGGTGTTGCAGCGGCTCTGTTCATGATGGTGGCTCGAATAATCCTCCGCACCATGTCGAAGAACTTGAAGTCCGTAGTGGATGCCTTCAACAAAACGAACTATGCCCTGGCAAAGCGGAACAACCTGATGATGTTCGTGACGGTCTGGGCGGGTATTATCGATTTGCGCACGGGGCATGTGGAGTTTGCCTCCGCCGGACACAATCCTCCTGCGGTTCGCCACGAAGACGGCTCGGTAGAGTTTATTCCTAGCCGCTCGGAACTGGTCATGGCGGCTATGGAAGATACTGTATATACCAAGCAGACCTATGACCTCAAGAAAGGCGATACCCTGTTCCTCTATACCGACGGCGTGACGGAAGCGACCAACGACAAGGATGAACTGTTCGGCAACGACAGGCTTCTGGATGCCCTGAAAAGGGGAGGCCGGCAGAACACTTCTGACACGTGCACGCAGGTCAAGAAGGAACTGGACGACTTTGTGCAGAGGGCTCCGCAGTTCGATGACATTACCATGCTTGCAATCAAGTTCAACGGAAGTGACGAACCCGTATGGGAACGCTACGAAAAGACGGTGAACGTGGCCGAAAACGACAAGGGCGCTCTCAAGTCCTTTGTGCAGGATATCCTCACTCCTATGGACGGTGCAAAGAAAATGCAGATGAAGGACGCCTGGGAACGTTACGAAAAGATTGTAGATGTTGTACCCGAGAACCAGGATATTCTGACGGCGTTTGTGGAAGGGATTCTTGCTCCCATGGAAGGCTCCATGAAGTCCCAGATGCAAATCAATATCGCCATCGACGAAATCTACAGTAACATTGTCAAGTTCTCGGGAGCTACCGAGGTGACCTTGATTGTGGAAGTCCGAAAGGCGACGCTTTCGGCAAGGCTTACCTTTATCGACAACGGTAAACCCTACGATCCTATCAAGCAGGCGGACCCTGACGTGACCCTGCCTCTTGAAGAAAGGGACATCGGAGGCCTCGGGATATTTATCGTGAAAAAGACCATGGACAGTGTATGTTACCGCAGGAACGGCGACAAGAACGAACTGGCCATCACCAAGACTTTATAAATAAAAAAGGAACAATCTTATGCAGATTACCAAGACTACTGAAAACGATAAGCTGACCCTTGCCCTTGAAGGGCGCCTGGATACCTTGACGGCCCCGCTGCTGGAAGCGGAAGTCGTGGGCAAGCTGGACGGGGTGAAAACCCTGGTGTTCGATTTCCAGAACCTGGCCTATGTTTCTTCGGCAGGACTCCGAATCCTGTTTATGGCCCAGAAGGTCATGAGCAAGCAGGGACAGATGATTCTGAGAAACGTGAATTCTGACATCAACGACATTTTCAGGGTTACGGGTTTTAGCAATATCCTGACAATTGAATGATGTCTAGGGAATAATCCTGTTTAGTACCGAAAAAATTATTTTGTTACAATTTTGGTATGAATTCTTCACGACACGCGAAAATACGCAGCATCGCCGTTCTGATTGTGGCGGCCCTGATTTTGCAGGTGACCATGGCCGTGCAGTATTTTTCGACGCGGAATGCCATTACTTCTGAAATTATGGAGATGGCCCAGCGGGACGTGAGTACCATCAATCGCGTGGCCGAGGTGAAAAAGATTGCGGAGAGCGCCCTTATTCAGGCGGCCCCCGAAGTGGAACGGCTTTTTGCCTTGGGAGAGCGGGATTCCCTGTACAGGGTGTTGCAGCAAATTGTGAAGGATCACCCGGAGCTTGTGGGAATAGATTTCGCCTGCCGGGTAGGCAGTGACGGCAAGCGGGACGGTTACTTTACCTTCAGGAACGAAGAAACCGGCGGTATCGAGGATACCATCATCGGCTTTGATTATACGGAACGGTCCTGGTATCGCGAAGGACTCAAGCAGAACGGGTTCTGGACCGAACCCTACATGAGCCACTACTACGTTATCTTGATGTCCACTTATGCCTATCCGGTGCGCAACGCAAAGGGCGAGGCCGTGGCGGTGCTGGGTGCCGACGTGCCCATGCACGAACTTTCCGCCATGACGGTCCAGCTTTATGAAAACATGAATCATTCCCTGCTGCCGGTCCTTGGACTCCAGCTGTTGGGCCTGCTGTTGCTCGGATTTATCATGTACCGCAGTATCCATAGCGTGCGCAAGCTGAACGAGGTCAGCGCCGAAAAGGAACTCATCAACAAGGAACTGGATATTGCGAACCGTATCCAGGCGGCTATGCTGCCGGCCACGACACTCATTACCGACAGTATCGACGTGGCCGGGAGCTCCCAGGATGCAAAGGACCATATTGACATTGCCGGAAGTCAGGTGCCTGCAAAGCAGGTGGGCGGTGACTTCTACGACTTTTTTGTGCGGGACGGCAAGCTGTTCTTTGATATCGGCGACGTGTGCGGGAAGGGAATCCCTGCGGCGCTGGTGATGTCCATGACTCAGGCGGTGTTCCGTTCGGTAGCCGCCAAGGAGAGTAGCCCTGGCCGGATTCTGCAGGACATGAACGCCGTTGCCTGCCGGGGAAACACCACGGGCATGTTTACCACCCTCTTTGTGGGCGTGCTGGACTTGGCTACAGGAACCTTGCAGTATAGCAGCGCGGGCCACGACAAGCCCTACGTGATTTCGGGCAAGGAAATGCGACAGCTTGAATTTACGCCCGGGCTCCCCATCGGGATTGTCGAAAACCAGGCCTATCAAGACCAGGAAACCCGCGTGGTTTCAGGTGATATGCTGATGCTTTATACCGACGGCCTGACGGAGGCCATGAACGCCGACAAAGAACTGTTTGGCCAAAAACGGATTGCCGAGGCTATCAAGGCCCAGGATTCCATAGTATCGCCCAAGCAACTGCTGGATACCTTGAGCCAGGCGGTGACGGATTTTGTATGCGGCGCCGAGCAGAGCGACGACCTGACCATGTTGGCCATACTTTACAAGGGTCCTGCGGCAGGTCTGGCTGGGAAATAAGGCCGTTTTCTTTGTCATTTGCTTAATTAATAAAATTATTTTATTGATAGCTAACAAATTATATATTTGTGTTTATACTTTTGTTTGGGTATATTATGGGAGTAACAAACCCTAAACCCTAACTAAGGAGGCTATCATGAGAACTGCATTCTTTGCTTTGGCACTTGTGGCTACCTTGTTTGTCTTGTTGATGACGTGTCCTGACGCTGATGCCAAGCTCCAGGACCAATCGGTAGGGGTAGTCGCTGCGAACGATAACGGCGGTGATATCTACTGGGGGGAAGGCGGTCCGGTCATTTTCGATGGAAGTGGCAACCCGCTCCCGAATGGAGGTGACATCTTCGGTGGAGGCGGTCCGGTCATTATTTTCGATGGAGGTGGCAGCCCGCTCCCGAGTGGAGGTAACATCTACTGGGGAGGCTGAGTTTGAAGAACGGCCCTTTCGGGGTCGTTTTTTTGTTTTTGTCTATGCGGAAGGACGTTTTTTTCTAAATTCTGCCCCGTTGATTAACAACCTAAAAATGGACTAAATCCTAATGAACGAAACAGAACAACTCACAGCTGATTCCTCGGCCCAGGTTGTGGATTCTGCACCTCAGAATGCAGCAGTCGCAGCAGCCGTTGAAGCGGCTGAACAACCGGCGCTTGTGGCAAGCGAACCTGTAGCACAGGTGAAGGGCAAGTTCGACGAACAGCTCGCCCTGATGCAGGCTTCCGATGCAGCCCAGGTGCAGGCACAGCTCTCCATGCCCCACATGGACGATTCCATGGTTTATAAGATTGTGGAAACCCATGCTGGCAACCACGCCGTGCTTTACAAGACTTACGAACAGGCAGTGCTTGCCCGCGACGTCCGCGATTCTATCGAGAATGCCGCCGGCCACAAGGTGCTCCCCATCGCCAAGGCGAAACTGGGTTCCACCTACTGCAAGGGCGAATATTCCACCGAACAGGGCTGCAAGGGCGAAGCCGACACCTTCGGTATCGGTTCCCTGGTAGAATTCCAGGCTACCGGCCTTATCGTAGTGATGTGCGTTATCATCGGCCTCACGGTGCTCTGCTACCTCATGAACTTCGTTATGGCGAAGCTTGGTCTGAACAAGATCAAGGCTCCGGCACCTGCGGTCAAGGCTGCTCCCGCTAGCACTGCCGCCGCTGCTCCTGCCGCTATCGGCCCTGCCCACTGTGACTGGGACCCGAACGCAAAGAGCGTGCACCCGGGCTTCACCAACAAGCAGCTCCAGGCTTTCCTCGGCATTGCCGCCGTGGCCGCCCTGGAAGAACACCCCGGCATGACCAACGATCAGTTCCTTGCCCTGGTGACCGCCGCTGCGACCCAGGCCATTGGTCAGCCCTGCCGCGTGACCGCCTACAGAAACATTAACTCCCCTGCTTGGACCATTGTCAAGTAAGGCAAACTTTTAAAACTCAACAGGCTTAAAGCCAGGAAAAATCAAAATGAAGAAAACAGTCCGTATCAGTTTCGAAGGCAAGACCTACGACGTCGAAGTAGAAGTTCTTGATTCCGCCGTTGCCGCAGCTCCTGCTGCTCCCGTGGCCGCTGCCCCCGCTGCCGCTCCTGCTGCAGCTCCTGCCGCTGCTGGTGGTACCGAAGTGAAGTGCCCGCTGGCCGGTTCCGTGTTCAAGCTGAAGGTCAAGGTTGGCGATAAGGTTGAAGCCAACCAGGAAGTGGCTATCATCGAAGCTCTCAAGATGGAAAACCCGGTGGTGGCTCCTTGCGCCGGTACCGTGAACTCCATCGCCGTCAAGGAAACCGATACCGTCGTTGACGGTCAGACCCTCATGACCATTGCCTAAGAGGTACAGTTAAATGAGTTCACTCTTAAATTCGGTCGTTGAGTTCGCAGGCGACACCGGATTCACATACGTCACCGGCCCTATGGTGATCATGTGGATCGTGAGTTTCGTCCTGATGTACTTGGCGATTGTCAAAAAGTACGAACCGCTGCTGCTCTTGCCGATTTCCCTCGGCGCGCTGGCGGTGAACATCCCCAGTGCGGGATTCTACGACGGCGGCTGGAGCATCGAAGGTATGTTCACGCCCACTGCCGGCCTCTACTACTACATCAGCCAGGGTATCCATCTGGAACTGTTCCCGCCCATCATCTTCTTGGGCGTGGGCGCCATGACGGACTTTGGACCGCTTATCGCCAACCCCCGCACGCTGCTTCTCGGCGGTGGCGCCCAGTTCGGCGTGTTCGCGACCATGTTCTGTGCCGTGGCTTTCGGTGGCTTTACTCTCGGTGAAGCGGCCTCCATCGGTATTATCGGTGGTGCCGACGGTCCGACTTCTATCTTCACTGCAAACAAACTTGCAAAGCACCTGATTGGACCTATCGCCGTGGCGGCCTACACCTACATGGCTCTTGTCCCGCTCATCCAGCCGCCTATCATGCGGCTCATGACCAACGACAAGGAACGTAAGATCCGCATGAAGGCTCTCCGTCAGGTCTCCAAGGCCGAACGCATCGTGTTCGCCGTGATGGTGATGATCGTCTGCATCCTGGTGGTGCCCGACGCTTCTGCCCTTATCATCATGCTCATGCTGGGCAACATTTTCAAGGAAGCCGGCGTCGTGGAACGTCTCGTGAAGACATCTTCCAACGAACTCATGAACATCGTGACGATTTTCCTCGGAACTTCCGTGGGTCTCACCATGTCTGCCGACATCTTCCTGAAGCCGCAGACTCTCATGATTATCGCCATGGGCGTTGTGGCCTTCGGTTTCTCGACCGCGGCCGGCCTGTTCCTCGCGAAGATCATGAACTGGTGCTCTCCGAAGAACCCCGTGAACCCGCTCATCGGTTCTGCAGGCGTGTCCGCCGTGCCGATGGCTGCACGTGTTTCCCAGGTGGAAGGTGCCAAGTATGACCCGCAGAACTTCTTGCTGATGCACGCCATGGGCCCGAACAGGGCATAGTCATTGCGAAGGGCGAAGCCCTGAAGCAATCGCAAACCCGCATCTAATAGGAAAGCCTCCGACTCGTTCGGAGGCTTCTTTTTTTACTTGTCAGAAACAGAAAATCCCGCGAGAAATCGCGGGATTTTGAAGGGTGGGTGACCGGACTCGAACCGACAACATCCAGAATCACAATCTGGGACTCTAACCAATTGAGCTACACCCACCATGAGTGTGAGCCCAAATATAAAAAAGCCACCCCAAATTTCAAGGGGTGGTTTCCATTTTTAAGGGGAAAGGGCCGTTTTAGGGGCGCTAGCGGTTAATCGTTACCCTTTTTGGCCATAATGCGCAGGAAGTTTTCCCGCTTGAAGTCGTTCCGGTGCTCCATGCAGAAGCGGGGGTAAACCGTCTGCTTGGGGAATACCTTGATGGTGAACTTTTCGTCGCAACCTTCCAGGCAGCACTTGAAGGTGAGGTCCATGGACTCCGTATAGTTGTGTCGGAAGATGATGTTCTTGGACTCGATGCTGTCCATGCTCTTCTTCTGCTTCTGGCGCTGCTTGATGTCGCGGTGCAGTTCGCAGTACTTGGCGATGGGGTGACCCCAGAACTCGCGGCCGCAGCCAGGTTCCTGGCAGATTTTCAGCTTGATGCGCTTTTTCTTTTTGTACTTGGGTAACTGCATAGTGTCTCCAGAGGCTTGTTCGCCATTGTGTGGGAAAGATAGCAAAATTTTTTTATCAAGGCTTTTTTGGGGCGAAAAAAGCGTCTATAAAGGTAAAGGGCCTTTTTTTAGGAGGTTTTATGGCTCGCTTTTTGCTGAATCTTGTTGTTTGGGTCAGGATGCCCTTATGTGTTGCCGTTGTTGCGGCCCTGTGCTGCATTGTGCCGGCGGGGTGCACCTGGGTTTCTGAGGAGGGGGAAGAGGAACGCCCCTTGCGTGTGACGGTGCTGGACGTGGGGCAGGGACTTGCGGTGTTGCTGGAGCGTGACGGACGGTTCGCCCTCTATGACGCGGGGCCCGATTCGGCGGGAGTGGCCGACAGCCTCGGGGCCAGGGGCGTCCAGGAACTGGAGTGGGTGGTATTGAGCCACAACCATCGGGACCATGTAGGCGGGTTTGTGGAGCTAAAGGACATTCGGGTGAAACGGCTTTTCGTAGGGCCCGATACGGCAGGCGGCGTATGGCGGGATAGCGTGCTGTATATAGCTCACAAGCGGGGAATTCTCGTAGATACGCTTCTGCGGGGCGATGCTCTGCAATTCGGGATGGCGCCCGTTTTGTTTGGTGGCAACCACCTCGGTGACGGGGAGCTGCCGGACATTCGGGTGCTGTGGCCTACGGACTATGACGTGGTGTCGGAAAATCACGGGAGCGTCGTTTTACAGGTCTCGTGGGGCAAGGCTTCGGCCCTCTTGACTGGCGACCTGGACAGCCTGGGGGAGCGCGGTCTGTTGGAGCTGTCGCCGACCCTAACGGCGGACTTGCTCCAGGTGGGGCATCACGGGTCAGCGGGCAGCAGCGGTCTCCAGTTCCTTGCACAGGTGTCGCCGGAGTACGCGGTAGTGAGCGTCGGGGCAGGAAACCCCTACGGCCACCCGTCGGCGCAGGTCGTGCAGAAACTGAAATACGTGCTGGGCGATTCCTTGCGGTTTTTTCGCACGGATAAGGACGGAAGCGTTGGCTTTGAGCTATGGCCGGGGATGGGCGTGATTAGTCCCTGAACCCGATGCGGGCCTGGAAATGACACTTGGTCATGTCGGCGGCGTTCATGCCAAAGATGTAGGCGTGGTGGTTGGTGTTCTTGAAGCGCACCAGGTTCACCTTCTCGCCCAGGGGAATCTGCTGGATGTAGTTCATTTGTATGGAACGGATGCCCCGGTCCCTGATTTCTTCTTTGCTGAGCACGTCGGTAACCCAGTCTACGTAACGGCAGTGGTTCACGTGTTGGTTCATGTCCAGGTCGCTATAGTGGGCGGTCTCCTGCTGCACCACCGCAGGGTCGATGCTGGGGTCTAGAATGTCCATCATCTCGGGCAGGGCGTTCTTGCCCGGAAACAGCGGGATGGGGTAAGGGCTATTGGCCGGGTTTTCGGACTTGCCTGTCTTGAGGTTCACCAGGAGCCACGACGATGTGGCCTGGGCGATGGCGTTCCCGCGGGCATCCAAGATAGAATAGTCCTTGAGGCACACCTTGTCCTTGTAGAATTCTTTGGCCCAGGTGGAAATGGAAATTTTTTCGCCCCACAGGGGAACGTGCAAAATCCGGAGCTTGATGCGGGTGATGACGGTGGTGTAGCCCGCCTTCATCATTTTCCAGAGGCCGAAACCGTTTGCCTCGGCGTCGGCGATGGCGGTTTCTTCCATGAACAGGAACAGGTTGGAAAGTTTCAGTCGGCTGTGGAGGTCGCAATCCGAAAAGCGGACTTCGAATTCCTTGGTAGTGATTTCTGGTTCCATAGGTTCCTCGCGGCTCTGGTTTGCAGGGGCTGCCTTTGCGGCCTCTTTTGCGGAGTGGAGCTCCATCGGCTCCGTCTTAAAAATGTATAATTTTTACGTATGGAAGATTTTCAGTTCCGCAAGAGTTTTGAGCAGTTGCCCGCTTTCAAGTCCTTCGAGGGGACTATTCAGTTACCGGGCTCCAAGAGTATCACGAATCGCGCTTTTTTGATTTCGGCCCTGGCAAACGGAAAAACCAGGTTGCACAACCTGCTGAAAAGCGACGATACCCGCTACATGGGCGAGGCCCTGCAGAAGCTGGGCGTGGAAATCCAGTTTTCGGAAGATTTTTCGGAGGCGGTAGTCTGCGGAAACGCTGGCCCCGTGGATGCACCTGCGACTCAGTCGGGTGCTCCTGTGGAGCTGTTCCTCGGAAACGCGGGCACGGCCATGCGGTCCTTGACGGCGGCCCTGACCCTTGGTCACGGGGAATTTGTCTTGCGGGGCGAAGAACGCATGCGGGAACGCCCCATCCTGGATTTGGTGGAAGCCCTCCAGAGCCTTGGAGCGGATGTCTCCTACGAGGAGACCGAAGGTTATCCGCCGGTCCGCATCAAGGCGGACGGGCTTAAGGGCGGTTCTGTTTCTGTGCGCGGGAATATTTCTAGCCAGTACCTGACGGCCCTCTTGATTTGTGCACCCTATTGCAATGAACCCTTGCACATTCATGTAGAGGGAGAATTGATTTCGGCGCCCTACGTGCTTTTGACCCTGGACGTGATGAAACGTTTCGGGATAGTGGTCAAGCACGAAGGGCTTTCCGATTTCTACGTGCCCAAGGGCGTTTACCAGAGCCCGGGGGATTACACCGTCGAGGGCGACGCCAGTTCTGCCAGTTACCCGCTGGCCGCCGCCGCCATCTCGGGAGGCTGCGTCAAGGTGTTGGGCATGGGTTCCGAAAGTATCCAGGGAGACCTTGCCTTTGTGCATGTGCTGGAGCGGATGGGCGTGCAGGTAAAGCTTGGCCCCGACTGGGTGGAATGCACAGGCCCTAAGGGTAAGCTGAAGAGCCTCGGCGAATTCAACGCCGTAGAAATTCCCGATGCTGCCATGACACTTGCGGTGCTTGCACTTTTTGCCGACGGTCCTATGACCATTTCGGGTATCGCCAGCTGGCGCGTGAAAGAGACAGACCGCATTGCCGCCATGGCCGCAGAGCTCCGCAAGGTAGGCGCCGAAGTTCGCGAATCGATGGATAGCATCACGGTGACCCCGCCGAAGGATTTGCAGAGCGCCTCCATCGAGACTTACAACGACCATCGCATGGCCATGTGTTTTAGCCTTGTTTCTTTGGGTGGTGTGTCCATCAAGATTCTGGACCCCGCCTGCGTGAACAAGACCTACCCGAGTTTCTTCGAGGATTTCAAACGGTTCGCCAAATGACCCGGTTTGCAAAAAATGTTTCTACCGTCTTGACGCTTGCCCTGGTGTGCCTTTTCCCTGCGCACTCTCTAGCGTCGCAGCCTGCCCTGGTGGCGCCTCCGGACGATACCCTTTCCCTTTGGGTCATGGACAACGGTATCGGTTCTCAGCGGGCGCTTGGACGCATTGTCAAGCGGTTCCAGCGTGAAACGAAAATCCCGGTCCGTATCAGGTTCTTGAATTGGGGCGAAGCTTTTGCCGAAATTTCCAAGGCATTGAACGGCGCAGATTCTGTGGCACCGAACGGCAATGGCCCGGACGTTTTGCAGTTGGGCTCTACCTGGGTTCCCTTCTTTGCTTCGTCCGGGGCGATTGAACCTCTGGACTCCTACTTGGAACAGGTAGGGGCCACACGATTCTTCAAGGAGAGTTTCAAGGCCGCCCGCTTGCCCCAGGATTCCCTGGTGTATTCCTTCCCGTGGTTTGTAGATGTGAGAGCGCTGTACGTCAACGAGAAGCTATGGAAAAAGCTTGCGCTGGAAAAAGAGGAGGTGGATTCCTACTCCGAATTTATCGGCGTGCTGCGGGCTTTCGCGAAAAACGCCGCTGGTAGTTCCGATGGTGCAGCCAAGGTGGCGCCCTTCGCCCTGCCCGGAAAGGGAGACTGGACCGGCCCGCAACACATGGCCCCCTTCATCTGGAGCTTTGGCGGAGATTTCATCACGAAGACTTCTGCAGGTTACCGAAGCTCCCTGCTGGATTCTACGACCCTCAAGGGGCTGGCCTACTACCTCAGGATTTTTGCCGATAGAGAAATTTCCCCTTACGGTCTAGACGAAAATTCCGTGCAGGAGACGGAACGGTTTATCGGTGGCGGGCAGCTGGTGCTGTACGGCACCTCCGAAATTATCCGCCAGATGGAAATTGCAAGCAAGGACGGCGGCCTCAAGGATTCGCCCATCGCCGAAGACGGAATAACCATCGTGGAGCCTCTGGCGGGACACTCGGGAATCGTTTCTTTTGTAGGCGGAAGCCATCTGGTGCTGCCCAAGGCGCACAAGCCCGCTGCAGAACGTCTTCTCTGTTACCTGCTCCGGGCCGACAACATGGACGCCTATACCCGACAGGTAGGTTTCTTGCCTGCTGACGAAAGCATCGTGAACATCTGGGGCAAGGACGCCCGCTATTCCAGGATTATCGAGACCATGAAAATCGGAAAGTCTTTCCCGAACATTCCGGAATGGGTGGCTATCGAAGGAATATTGATAGAGTTTTCCAATGCCTTGGGCGACTTGTTTAGGGAAGGTTCTTCGCGAGAGGCTGTGGAGGACCAGACGGTGGAATTGTTCTGGGATGTTCACCAGAAGATCAACAAGTCTTTTGGCTTCGCCGACACGTTGGACAAAGCCCGCGCCGTTTCCCATATCAAGAGTCAGCTGTTCGCTCCTGTAGAAGAAGTGACTCCAGAATCCATGACGGTTGTCGTCGAAGAAGAGGGCGGATCCATCTGGGTGTTTATCTTGGTAGTGGCCATTGCGGCTGTTGCCGCCATCGCGGGCATGGCCCTGTCGGCCCTTATCAGGAAGAAGTAGCGGATGATGAAATTGTTCCGTTGCCTTGCGTTCTGTGTTTTTGCGGCAGCTCCGCTGTTTGCCGGGATAGACTTGGCACCTTACCAGACCTACGTGGATTCTGTTGTGCCTGGCTCCCGTCTCGGAATTTCGGTGCGCTCCCTCAAGAGCGGTAAGGAACTGGCGAACATCCGCGGCGAAGAAAAGTTCACTCCGGCGAGCACCCTCAAGACCTTGACCACGGCGACGGCCCTGCACTTTTTGCCCCTGGACTATGCTCCCGAAACGAAAATTTCTTTGATGGGAAGTGTCCAGCAGAAAAAGTTCCTGGGCTCGGTGCAGATTCGCGGTGAAGGGGACCCGAATTTTTCGGGACGCTACTATGCGGATCCTTTCTATATGATAGACGCCATGGTGGATTCCATCCATGCTCTAGGAATCGATACCATCCGCGGGACCATCGATTTGGATACGGGTTTTTATGACGGCCCCTGGAAGGCGGAACACTGGCGCAAGAATTTTTACGACGCCTGGTACGGTGCCGAAATCGCCCCGCTGGACTTTAACGACAATTGCACCATGGTCCGTTTCAAGCCCGGCGAAAAGGAAGGGGATTCGGCTATCGTCTCCATTGTGCCTGATGTGGGCTACGTGACTGTCAAGAACGACCTGAAGACCGTTCCTGGAAAAAAGAGAAAATGGACTTGGGCCTTGGAACCTGACAAGTCCGTGATTACCCTGGGTGGGACTATCGGTATGGACGTGGATTCCGCAAGCCTCGTGCTCCCTATCCGTAACCCCGTGGGGTATTTCCGTGCGGCATTCATGTACATGCTCAAGGAAAACGGTATTGTTTTCGAAGAGAACCACGACATTCCCCAGGGCATCGAAATCAAGCGGTTCATCTTTTCGGCGGCGCCATTCCTGAGTATTCTGGACGAAATCAATCAGCGTAGCCAGAACTACCATGCCGAAAGTCTTTTCCGCAACATGGGCGGCAAGATTCTCGGCAAGGGCAACGTCGAGAACGGAAAGAAACTGGAAGAAAAGTTCCTTACGGAAATGGGCCTGAGTTTCGATGATTTTGAAGTCTGGGACGGAAGCGGTCTTTCGCCCAAGAACAAGCTGAAACCCTCCGTAGAAACGCAGTTGCTGGCCAAGATGGCCCGGCACCCCAGAGGCGAGTTCTACATGAACAGTTTTGCAGGCCCGAAGGTGGGTACGGGCGCCAAGCGCATGACGGAGCTGAAATACACGTGGCTCACCCGATTCAAGACGGGATTCATCGGCGAGGCCCACGGCCTGGTAGGCTACCTGTTCCCTATGGACGGCGATACCTTGACGGTGGCCATGTACCTGAACGAGACGGGCAAGAACAAGGACGCCACCCTGAAAGACGTGCTGGATACTCTTTGGATGCGTCTTATTGCCCAGACCAACGACGATTATGCGTCACTCCTCAAGATGAAGGAGATGTGGCTCGACGCCCAGAACATTCGCGGTCTGGACGCTCGCCTGGAATACTTCTCCCGCAAGATGGAAGGAACGCCTTATCTGCTTGGGCCCATGGGCGAGGGGTACCTGGATTCCATCGAGATGAAACCGCTAGTCTATATGGATTCCGTAGATTGCGTGACCTATATCGAGCACGCTCTGGCCATGGCGTTAGCCACAAGTGAAGATTCCCTTTTCAAGGTGTTGCAGAACATCCGCTACAAGGATGGCGTCATAGACTATTCTCACCGCAAGCACTACCTGCTTGCCGATTGGGCAAGCGATACGAGGTTTACCCGTAAGCTCCCCATGCCGGGGGATACGGTGGTGGTGAAGACCATCGGCAAGAATGAATTTTTCAAGAAGAAAAACCTGAAGTATTTGGTCAATGGCAAGGAAGCCGCCGACCCTGCCGTGGAAATCCGCTACTTGCCTTATGACAAGGCCCTAGAATGGGCTGGGCGTGTTTACGAAGGGCCCATGAAGGTGCAGGGTGTCGGGCTTGTGGCTCCTATGGAGAATCTGGACGCCACCCACACAGGATTTATGGTGCTTACTCCTGGTGAACTTCCCATGTTCCGCCACGCCGCTTTCAAAAAGCAGGTGCTGGAAATTCCCTTTAAGGAATATCTGGAAGGTCGAAGCGCCAAAAGCGTTCCGGGCGTTACTTTCTTTGAATTCGTGAAGCCTTGAGCGAAGGTCTAGTCGCCGTAATCAAAAGCGAGAATGGCCACCATCTCGTGGTCTCCGGTACTGCTCTGCGCGGGACCGCCTTCGGATTCGTTATGCTCAAAGAGAGTCCAGGCGTCTGGTGCCCAGCCGTAGGGATTGGTGGTCAGTTCTTTGCCTATGGCGATTTCGGCGGCCTCTACGTGCTCCCAGTGGATGGGTCCTGCAGGAGCTTTATAATACCGGAGCATGCCCAGGGCTTCCATGGATTCCGGATGGTCGTCCACCAGCTGATAGACGCAGTCCTTGTAGCTTTCGCCCCTCAGGCGTATCACGCGGTAGAGCCGTTTACGGCCCAGGAATTTCTGAAGGTCCCCGTGATGGACCTCAATCTTGCCGCCTTCGCCAAAAAAGACAGTTAGTTCGCGAAATACTTCGGAACTTTCGTCCAGAAAGGGCGAGAGCTTCTTGATGAGGGCGTTGACTTCGCTTGGGGCCATGCCTTAATTATAGATAAAAAGAACGACGATTTGCGCTTAAAAAAAGAGAATTTGCGTCAAAATGTAATTTATAATGATAATTGATTAAATTTATTAAAATTATCAATTTTTATTTATAAAAAAGAAAAGGTATATTAATGGTGTAGAACAAGGAGGTCCTTATGAAGACGGCACAAAAATTATGGATTGCTTTGGTGACTGCGGTGTCTTTGGCCTTTGCCGGTTCTGACCCGCTGGAGGCTGCCATATCGGCGTATGTCGTCGATGAATTCGGCCCGCATTATGCGCAGTCCGATGCGACTATTCCCGTTGTAAACATACTAACGACCAAAACGACTAAGCAAGGAGAAACACTGGCCTGGGGGTCGTTCTGGGTGTTCAATTACGAACTCCGGGGCGATACGCTGTTCTGCGTTTCAGGGGGCAATTACCCTGGGGTGGCTCACCTAAAAAAGTCTGACAAGGGAGGCTATGTTGTCACAGGTATAGACGTTGTTGAAGATGGTTCTCGCTACGACAAGAGCGCCAGAAAAATCTTTGGCGAATACTATGACGAATGGGTGAAGAACATGTCAAACAACGAAACCCTCCGCGAAAACAAGCGTGCCGAGATGATTGGCGACTATGTTAAGGCGAAGGGTCTTTCGGCCAAGATGTATCAGGATTATGGCTGGGAGGCCAAATCCATTTTCCGTTAGCTACAGCACGCCGTGGCAGGTACGGCTAATCACGTCGTCCTGCTGTTCCTTCGTGAGGGAGAGGAACTTGACGGCGTAGCCGGAAACGCGGATGGTGAAGTTCGCGTATTCTGCCTTTTCCGGGTGGGCCTGGGCGTCCAGCAGCTTTTCCACGCCGAACACGTTCACGTTCAGGTGGTGTGCACCCTGGGCGAAGTAGCCGTCCATGACGGTCACGAGCTTCTGGGCACGTTCGTCATCGCTGTGGCCGAGAGCGTTCGGGCTAATGGTCTGGGTGTTGCTGATGCCGTCCAGAGCGTACTCGTAAGGGAGCTTCGCCACGGAGTTGAGAGAGGCCAACAGGCCGTTCTTTTCGGCGCCGTAGCTCGGGTTTGCACCGGGAGCAAACGGTGCGTTTGCCGGGCGTCCGTCGGGGAGCGCTCCGGTGGCCTTGCCGTACACCACGTTACTCGTAATCGTAAGGATAGAAGTAGTGGGTTCGGCGTTACGGTAGGTGTGGTGCTTCTTGATTTTCGCGATGAATTCCTTCAACAGCCACACAGCAATTTCGTCGGCGCGGTCGTCGTCGTTACCGTACTTGGGGAAGTCGCCCTTCACAACGAAGTCCTTGGCAAGGCCGTCATCGCCACGGACAACCTTCACCTTCGCGTACTTGATGGCAGAAAGGCTATCTACTACATGGCTGAAACCTGCGATACCTGTTGCAAACGTGCGGCGTACATCGGTATCGATGAGGGCAAGTTCTGCAGCTTCGTAGTAGTACTTGTCGTGCATATAGTGGATCAGGTTCAGCGTGTTCACGTAGATGCCCGCGAGCCATTCCAGCATGATGTCGTATTTGTGCATCACTTCGTCGTAGTCCAGGAATTCGCTGGTAATGGGGGCGAGTTCCGGGCCAATCTGCATGCCGGGTACCAGGCCGCCCTTTTCGTCTTTGCCGCCGTTGATGGCGTAGAGGAGGGCCTTGGCGAGGTTTGCGCGGGCGCCGAAGAACTGCATTTCCTTGCCGGTCTGGGTGGCAGACACGCAGCAGCAGATGCTGTAGTCGTCACCCCAGATGGGGCGCATCACGTCGTCGTTTTCGTACTGGATGGAACTGGTCGTCACAGAAATGTAGGCGGCGTATTCCTTGAAGTTCTCGGGCAGGCGTTTGGTGTAGAGCACCGTGAGGTTCGGCTCTGGAGAAGGGCCCATGTTCTCTAGCGTGTGCAAGAAGCGGAAGTCGTTCTTGGTAACCATGGAACGTCCGTCCTGGCCCATGCCGCCTACTTCGAGGGTGGCCCACACCGGGTCGCCGCTGAAGAGCTGGTTGTAAGATTCAATACGGGCGAACTTCACCATGCGGAACTTCATGACCATGTGGTCCACCAGTTCCTGGGCTTCGCTTTCGGTGAGAGTGCCGTTCTTGAGGTCGCGTTCGATATAGATGTCCAGGAAGGTGGAAATACGGCCCACGCTCATTGCCGCACCGTTCTGGGTCTTGATGGCGGAGAGGTAGCCAAAGTAGAGCCACTGGAAGGCTTCGTGGGCGTTGGTCGCCGGTTCAGAGATGTCGAAACCGTAGCTTGCGGCCATCACCTTCATCTGCTGCAGGGCGCGAATCTGTTCGGCCACTTCTTCGCGAAGGCGGATCACGTCGTCGGTCATGGTGCCGTCGCCTACGTGGGCGAGGTCGTTCTGCTTCTGCTTGATGATGTAGTCAATACCGTAAAGGGCCACACGGCGGTAGTCGCCCACGATACGTCCGCGGCCGTAGGTGTCCGGGAGGCCGGTGAGTAGGTGGGCCTTACGGACGGCGCGGATTTCGGGAGTGTAGCAGTCGAACACGCCCTGGTTGTGGGTCTTGTGGTATTCGGTAAAAATCTTGTGGAGGTCGGCGTTGGGCTTGTAGCCGTACTGCTGGCAGGCTTCTTCGGCCATCTTGATGCCGCCAAACGGCATGAAGGCGCGCTTGAGCGGCTTGTCGGTTTGCAGACCCACGACCTTTTCCAGGTCCTTGAGACGCTCGTTGATGTAGCCCGGCTTGTGGCTCGTGATGGTGGAGACGATGTCGGTGTCCATGTCCAGCACGCCGCCGTGCCTACGTTCTTCGGCCTGCAGGCTCTGCAGTTCGTCCCACAGTTTCTGGGTGGCGTCCGTCGGACCCGCCAAGAAGGACTTGTCTCCGTCGTAGGCGGTGTAGTTGCGCTGAATAAAATCGCGGACGTTGATTTCGCTTTGCCAGAGTCCGCCTTCAAAGCCATTCCATGCGTTAATCATTATTCCTCTTTGCTCGCCCGAATTGCCGTAGTAGTGCGGGTCGAGACTTCTGTTTTGTTGTTCTTTTGTGAGTCCCAATATAGCAATTGCAGGGGCTTGATTGAACTGCCGCTGGAGGCTTGATTTTGCTTTTGGTCAGAGCGTTTTTCGGGTGCAATTAGTACTCGTTTTGTAATCGTTTGATTGACAAAGAGTTATGAATTTTGACTGATGGTCGTTGAAAAGTTTGCGTGCTAGGATGGAGTTTGAGACTTTATTGATGCTGATTATCTTAGTTCCTCTTTTCTTTGCTGTAAATTGCTATTTTTTGACACGGAAAACTCCTGCGCAGAGTTGCGCGGGATATTTGAATTTTTTAAGAGGATTCTATGAGCGAAAATTCTGCTACCCGTCCTGTTCGCGTCCGTTTTGCCCCGAGCCCGACGGGCTACCTGCATGTGGGCGGTGCGCGTACCGCTATTTACAACTATTTTTTTGCAAAACACATGGGCGGCACGTTCTACCTGCGTATCGAAGATACCGACCGCAAGCGTTACAACGAAACGGCTTTGCACGACCTGATGCGTGACCTCAAGTGGCTTGGCCTGCAGTGGGACGAAGGTCCGGGTTGCGAAGGCGACTGCGGTCCGTACTTCCAGAGCGAACGCCTGGACATTTACCACCGCGAAATCAAGAAACTCTTGGATGCGGGTTGCGCCTACTACTGCTTCTGCACCGAGGAACGCCTTCAGGAAGTCCGCGCCGAACAGGAAAAGAGCCATGTGCCGGTCACGGGTTACGATCGCCATTGCCGCAATATTAGCCGTGAAGAAGCCGAGGCCCGCATTGCCGCCGGCGAAAAGGCCGTTATCCGCTTCAAGGTGCCCGAAACTGGAGTCACCGAATTCGACGACATGATTCGCGGCCACATCAGCTACCAGAATGAACTTCTGGATGACCTGGTGCTCATCAAGCGCGACGGTTACCCGACTTACCACTTTGCAAGCGTTGTCGATGACCACCTGATGGGAACGACCCACGTGCTCCGCGGCGACGAATGGATCAGCTCTACGCCGAAGCATGAACTCTTGTACAAGGCTTTCGGCTGGGAACCTCCCGTATGGTGCCACCTGCCGGTGATTCTCGACAAGAACGGCGGTAAGCTTTCTAAGCGCAAGGGTGCCGCTTCCGTGGGCGATTTCCGCGATCTCGGCTACTTGCCGGAGACTCTCGTGAACTACCTCGCACTCCTCGGCTGGAACCCGGGCGACGACCGCGAAGTCATGACCATCAAGGAAATGGTGGAAAGCTTTACGCTGGAACGCATCAACCCGAAGTCCGCAAGCTTCGACGAGAAAAAGCTGCAGTGGATGAACGGCCAGCACATCCACCTGTGTGATGATGCTTTCCTCAAGGGTATCATGAAGGAAGGCCTTGCCGCCAAGGGCATCGACCTCTCCAAGGAACCGGAAGAACGTCTCGACGAAATCGTGAAGCAGTTGAAGCCCCGCGCCCACTTTGTGCAGGACCTGGCCGACATGGCTGTCTATTTCTTTGTGGCTCCGACCACTTACGACGAAAAGGGTGCCAAAAAGCACTTCGGCGAAGGCTCCAAGGAAGTCGCGACCCTCGTGCGCGACATGCTCGCTTCCATCGAGGATTTTAAAACGCCGGTCATTGAGAAGGGATTCTACGACCTGGCCGAACGTTGCGGCCACAAGGTCGGTGAACTGGTGGGTGCTCCGCGTCTCGCTGTCTCTGGCGTGACCGCAGGCCCTGGCCTCTGGGAAATGTTCGAAATCATCGGCAAGGAAGAAGTCCTCCGCCGCATTGACGTGGCTCTCCCGCTGATGAAATAAGCGGGGCGTTACGGGGCCGGCGATTGAGGCCCCGTTCGAAGGGGTAGCGGATGCCCGGTAGGGCAGAAACGAGGGGGAGCCTTCCCCCTAACCCCAACCACCTCCAACCTATCCCTTTGAACTGGATCCTTCGCGACTTCGTCGCTCTGGATGACACTTCTTGAGACCCGCAACCCTACTACCTAACACCTACAACCTATAACCTATAACCTACAACCTATAACCTAAAGCCTAATCTTGCGTAAACAGTTCCCCTACAAACTTCTGACCCAGAAAATGTTTTGCTGCCGTTGCCAGCGGGTAACGGAGCACGGGATATTTGCGCGGGAACCCTATTCTACCCACGGAGGCATGGAACCGAAAATTCCGCTTCTGTGTTCGTGCGAAGCGTGCCAGAATGTCATCATCTGCTTTTCCAACGAGTTTAGCTTTGGAACAAGCGTGGAACATGCGGACTACACGAAGATTTACGGGCACAACCGAATCCAGCCCGGGAACTGGTTGTTTTTCAAGGGCGGTGTGAAACCGGGGTTGGTCAAGAGTTGTTTCCAGACTCACGACAAGGAAATTTACGTGCTTACCTACGGTGGCGCCAAGGACGAAAAGGTGGAATGCCCCAAGTGCCATGTGGAATCCGAGGTGGCGCCGGGCGGGTATCGCCTGCTTCCGGCCCAGAGCGCCTTGACGCTTATCGGCGACCATGTGTATCACGCCATTCGCGACATGTTCGGCGTGGCGGTAGGGTATGTGAACGACGGCGAAAAGGACAAGCTTGCCGTGCAGATGGAAGACAAAAGTCTGCTGTTCATCACGCTGCCCCAGGCCATACAGAACCTGCCCAATGCAAAACTTTCGGACATGACCCGCAACAAGCTGATGCAGTTTTTCCCGGAAGATTCCCGCCGAGTCTCGGTGACGGTGGGGCAGGGGATTGTGTATCTCGACGGCCTTGTGAAAAATTTGTCCGTAAAGCGTGCCATCAGGGCCTGCGTCAACGGCATGCAGAGGGTCCGGGGCTGTGTGGACTTTATGAAAATTCGTGCGGAATCCTACACTTCGGACGAACAGATTGAAAAGGCGATTCTCTCACTCTTGGAAACACCGGGGCTCAAGATTTTTAATTACAAGGTGCAGGTGGAACAGGGGCGCGTGCAGGTGTCTCTGGACTGCATTCGGGAATATTTCCCCAAAGAAATCGAGAATAAGATTGCAGAATTTCCGGGCGTGCAGGACTTGAACGTGAAAATTAATTCGATTCCCATAGACGAGATGGAAAATACCAAGGTCTGTAAGGAACTGGAATACGAGCTTTCCATGAATACCCGCTTGGGAGATTCCTTGATTCGCGTGAATTACGTAGATGAAAAATTTTTGCTGGAAGGAAAGGTTCATTCCATGATCCAGAAACAGCTGGCCATGTTCTGCGTGGCAAGGCGCGTGCTGAGCACGTCTATTGAAAACAGGCTGAGGATAGTTTAAACAAAGAGGTCGATATGGCTGGAAAAGGATACGAGAAAATCAACGATGTGAAGGCCCTGCTGAAAGAATACAGGACCGTAGAAGAAATTGCGACCCATATCGGGCGCGGCCCTCGCACGGCATTCCGCTATTTGGAATACCTGCGGGGTGAAAACTGCGGGCTCCGTAAAGGCAAGAATAGCCTGGGCCAGACCGCGTTCAAGATTCAGGTGAACGAGCAGGTTTCCTTCAACCAGGAATCCGTAAAGCAACTTGAAAAAATCAAGAAGAACATGACGGGGAATTCCCCCAGCGACGTCAAGAACCGTAAGCTGGTGGACAAGCTCATCACCGCCATGCAGACCACCAACCCCGACGATTTCAGGCCCGAAGCCATCAGTACGGACAAGGACCTGATTATGGATTATGGCCCCTGGAGCGACAACAAGATTCAGGACCTGTACGTGAACAAGGTGCTGGACGCTATCCACAGCGGTGTAAAAATCCGTATCGCCTACCACCACGGCACCAAGAAAAAAGATGACGAAACTATCGAGATTAGCCCCGTGAAGGTGGTGATGCGCATGGACACGGTCTATATTATCGGCGCAGACGATAGCTTTGCAGAAACAGGCATCTTGAAGATGTACATGTTGGAAAACGTGATGAACATTACGGTCACCAACAAGCTGGCCCAAAGCGGAATCTTTTTTGACGAGCAGAGTTATTACAAGTATGCCTATGGGAAGTATATAGACCCGAAGGTTGCTCCGCAAGACATTTCCCTGCAGATTCGTTCCAATAATAACGACTGGCTCAAGACCCAGTTTGAAAAGTCCCATTTCAATCCGCCTGCGGTTGTGCGCAAGGACAAGAACAAGAACGACATTGTGGACCTGAAACTCCGCATTACGCCCGACTTTAAAGCCTGGCTTATGGGTGTCTTGCCGGACGTGAAAATCCTGAAGCCGGAATCCCTGAAGAAGGAAATGAAGGACCTGCTGAAGAAGACCTTGTCCGAAATGGATGACTGACGGAAAGGGAAGTATCTCGATGGAATCGGAACACAAACTTTCGGATTACAATTTCGAGTTCCCGAAGGAATTGATTGCAAGCCGCACGGCAGGCAAGGGCAAGACCCGTATATTGCACTGTCCCAAGGACGGCGGTGAGCGCCGTATCATGAAGGCGCCTGAAATTGTGGAGCTGTTCCGCCCGGGTGACTGCCTTGTGGTGAACAACACCAAGGTGATTCCGGCCCGCCTCTACGGTCACACCCAGTATGGCGGCGAAGTGGAAATCCTCCTGGTGCAGGCGCTGATTCCAGCAGAAAACGGAGAGGCCCGCTATGAGGCCCAGGTTCGCCCCGGCAAGGCTTTCAAGATTGGTCGCGAACTTGAAATCGCCGGTGTCAAGACCGTTGTGGAAGACGTCAAGGAAGACGGCGCCCGGGTGCTCCGTTTTGCGGTGACGCCTGTGGAACTGGAAGCGGTGATGAACCGTGAAGGCCACGTGCCGCTGCCGCCTTACATTGACCGCCCCGATGACGAAGACGATAAGTTGGCGTACCAGACGATTTTTGCAAAGTATTCGGGCGCCGTGGCCGCCCCTACGGCAAGCCTCCACTTCAGCGAAGAAATGCTCGAGTCCCTGAAGGCGAAGGGCGTCTATGTGGCCGAAGTCACCTTGCATGTGGGCCCCGGAACATTCCAGAATATTTCGGTGGAAGACTTTACCCAGCACAAGATGCACGGCGAACATTACGAGCTGACCAGGGAAAATGCCGAGATTATCAACAAGGCAAAACGGGAAGGCGGTCGTATCGTGACGGTGGGCACCACCAGCACCCGTGTAGTCGAGACCATTGCCGATGCCAACGGAATCGTAAAGGCTCAATCGGGCGTGACCCATGCGTTCTTCTATCCGGGTTATCGCTACAAGATTGTGGATGGCCTCTTGACCAATTTCCACTGGCCGAAAAGCAGCCTCATTTTGCTGGTTTCCGCCTTCTACGGGCGTGAAAACACGCTTGCCGCCTACAAGATGGCAGTGGAGAACAAGATGAAACTGTTCAGCTACGGCGACGGCATGCTGATACTGTAGAGCTTTGCGTTTGCCGACGTCACATAGTGCCGGTCTTGTTGGCGCGCATTCCCTGCGTCAGGTTATTTCGATGTAGTAGAATCCGCTTCCAGGGTGGGGATCAGCTTGTTTTCTTGGCAGAGGTTTTCTTCCCTGATTTTGAAAGTGAAGTCCACCAGGTTGTTTTCGAACATTTTCTGGTAGGGCTTCTTTTGCTGTACGCTTTGGAGTGCGCAGGTGCAATAGTTGATGCGCTGTACCAGTTTCGCATCGTCTGAAGGCGTGCCTTGGGCAAAGACGCATTCGTGCATGATGGCATATTCCATGGGGCGGTCGTAACGGCCCTTGCACTTGTTTTTCAGGTCAGGCTGTGCGGCCACCTTTTCGATAATCCCCTGGCTTGGAACGTCGTTGACAACCTTGCAGGTGACAAAGCCGCCGGCAAAAAAGGCGAGGCAGAGAGCCATGTTGATAAGGAAACGCTTGCCGCGGCTAATCTTGTTGTAGTTCCGCTCTACGGCTTCCAAGGTTTGGGTGGCGTGTAGCCTGACGTCATCTAAATCGTTGTTTTCCATAGCGTGTACCTTAGTTTTCGCTTTCCAAAGTCCAGATGTCAGGCATGGTGCGGTATTCTCCGGCGCAGTCCAGTCCGTAGCCCACTACGAAACCGTCTTCGATGGAGAACCCGACGAAGTCCGCCTTGTAGTCCACTTCCCGGCGGGCCCGCTTTTCTAGCAGAACGCAGCTGCGCACTTCGGCGGCACCTTTTTCTTGGAGTAGGCTCACCAGCTGCTGCAAGGTGCGTCCTGTGTCCAAGATGTCGTCAATGAGCAGGACCTTTTTGCCTTTCAGGTCCAGTTCGTCCAGCAGGGAGACCTTCAGCTGGCCGGAGCTTTCCGTAGAGTCGCCGTAGCTGGACGCCCTGATGAAGGAAACCTTGATGTCCTTGTTCGGGAAATGCCTGCACAGGTCCGACACGAACACGAAGGAGCCCGTAAGCACGCCTACGATGGTGTCGAACTTGTAGTTCCGGGCGATTTTTTCGCCCAGATGTTGGACCATCTCCTGGATGGCCTCTGCCGTAAAGAGGGGCATGAGGCTCATCTTATACATTGCCTACCTCGAAATTCAGCCACTGGAACACGGGAATCATGGCTTTAAGCTTGCCCTTGGGATTCTTCTTGAATTCCTGGAACATGGGGAATGCCTGGTTCTCGATGGAGGTCTTGTCGATGTAGATGTGCAGCCAGTCCGCCAAAGAAATCAGGTTCGTGATGTAGAGGACGGTGGGCTGTTTCAGGTTCTCGAAAACCTGGTCCAGGCATTCTACAATTTTGCGGTGGACCATGCGGCCCGTCCCGCCGAAGGAGAAGGTGGCGTTCAGGGAGTTGGCCTCCTTGACCAGGGCCTCGATTTCCTTGAAGTGTTCCTGCTCCGGATTATCCAGGTATTCCAGCACCAGGTGGTGGATCTTGGAATTGATGTCCAGGGAAAGAATGGTCCGGATGGTGTCCGGCAGGGTATGGTCCGGGTCGGCCAGGCTGTCGATGGAAAGTCCCTTTTGAACGGCAAAGTCCGAGAAGGCCTCCGTAATGTCCTTGAGGCTCCGCTTGGTTTCCAGCTGGTTGATGCGCTTCAGGGAATCGCTCATCAGGTGACGCATCTGCACCACATAGGCGGTGGGGAACTGGTGCTGAAGTTCTTCGGCGCTCTTGTTTGGGTTTTCTACGAAGGAGAGCTTGTTCACCTCGGGTTCGCCGTCGGCCACCACCAGGTTCACGCGGCCCATGGAATCGGACAGCACGAGGATTGTTGCCACACGTGATTCCCCGATGGTCTTGTCGTCGTAGGTGGCTCGCACCAGGGTCTGCTTGCGGCGGGAGGCGATCTTTGTAGAAGTGAGCTTGGCGTTTTTCTGGTCGTAGCCCTCTTCCAGTCCCAGGTGGAAAATGGCGGCCCGTTCGGCCATGAGCTTCACCGTCACGGGGACTTCGTCCTTGGCATAGCGGGTGTAAACTTCGGCGCCGTTCCACTTGTGCTCATTGCTGGTGGCCCGGGCGAGGATGCTCATGAAGCGGTTCTCGATGGAGTGCCCGAAGGGGAGGAACGGCTGCATCAGTTCCATGGCCCGGAGGGCGTAGCGCATGTTCTGCACAGGTTCCAGGCCTTCAATGTCGTTGAAGAACCAGCCGCAGCTGGTAAAGCTGAACAGGCAGAATTTCTGGATTTCCAGAAGACGCACGGCCTTGGCGCTTTCTTCGGCGTTTTCGGGATTGTTCAGGATGGTCTTCAGGAATGCGGAGAGGCGGGTCTCGTCTTCGGGAGCGACCAATGCCTGCACGTATCCGTTCCGGGCGTCCCAGGGATTTACCTTGCTCACCTTCTCGAATTCCCGCACAAAGATTTCGTCGGCCAGTTCCTTCAGGTGGTTGAAGGCGTCGCGCAACGGCCCGCGCCATTTCTGATTCCAGCCGGGGCCACCTCCGGTGGAGCATCCGCAGTCACGGTACCAGCGGCCAACGCCGTGGGCGCAGCTCCAGGCACAGCCTTCGCCGTGGAAGTTTTTCAGCAAAACCTCATGCTTGGGCGGGAATTTTTCCAGGTACCAGCCGTAGTTGACGGGAACCATGTTGTTCTCGGGAGCGAATCGGTTGTAAAGGTAGGCGGCGCACATGTCGCCGAAGGGCTCGTGGTGTCCGTAGCTTTCGCCGTCGGTACCGATGCTCACCAGCTGCGGGTCTTCGCGGTTCGGGTCCCAGGCGTCCTGGATGCGCTTGCCGAACACGCCCGCATCGCGGAGCAGATGCTCGAAACCTACGGCGCTGCTGAGCCAGGGGTTGTAGAAGAACACGTCCAGGTAGCCGTCGCAGACCAGGTTGCCCTTTTCGTCCCGCGGGTAAATGCGGTAGGGCCTGGTGGTGTCGATATCGGTATTGCTGCAGCCAATCCATTCTTCTGCACCCAATTCACGGAAGGAATCCGCCTGGGTGGGGGAGAGGATGGTAAACTTGATTCCCGCCTTGATGAGTTCCACCACTGTCGGCAGGTTGATGGCCGTTTCGGCCAGCCACATGGCCTCGGGCATGCGTCCGAAATGGAACTTGAAATCTTCGATGCCCCAAAGAATCTGGGTCCGCTTGTCCTGTTCGCTGGCGAGAGGCATGATGATGTGGTTATAGACCTGGGCTATGGCGTTGCCGTGACCGTTCAAGCGTTCGGCGCTCCGCTTGTCGGCTTCCTGGATCCTCTTGTAAGTGTCGGGGGTATGGGTCCGGATCCAACCCATGAGGGTGGGGCCCATGTTGAAGCTCATGAAGTCGTAGTTGTTGACGATATCCTGGATGCGCCCCTCTGAATTCAGAATGCGGCTTGCGGAGTTGGGGGAGTAGCACTGGCTTGCGATACGGTCGTTCCAGTCGTGAAATGGCCGCGCGCTGGGCTGGTTCTCGATGACGCCTGTCCAGGGATTTTCGCGGGGAGGCTGGTAAAAGTGACCGTGAATCGTAAAGTAGAGGGGGTGCTTCTTTTCCATGGGCGCAAATGTAGAAATATTTAATCCACCGCCCAAAGTATTGACTTGGATGGGGGAAGTCTCCCCCTCGCTACAGCCTTGGCGATTAGACAGAAGCCGGTAGTGTCATTGCGAACCCCGAATAGGGGTGAAGCAATCACAATCCAACGTTCTCGCCAAGTCTGCCGCTACCCCCTCTGCGGGGACACCCCGCAACGCCCCGACTTTTTCTATATTTATGCATATAAACAAATAAATGCATAAAGGCTGGTTGCGGCGGTTCGTGCCATGGAAAAGAAAATGACGCTACGTGAAGCTTTCGAAAACAAGATGCTGCTGCTGGACGGCGGCATGGGTTCTGTCATCCAGACATACGGAATCAAGGGCGCGAACAACGACATGCTTTCCATCGAGAAGCCGGAAATCATTCTCGATATCCAGCGCCGCTACGTGGATGCGGGCGTGGACTGCCTGACCACCAATACGTTCTCGAGCCAGCGCGTGAGCCAGCACGAATACCACCAGGAACACCGCATTGCCGAAATGAACCGCGCCGCCGTGAAGATTGCGAAGCAGGCCGCGGCAGAGGCTATGGAAAAGTACGGCCGCCAGGTGTACATCCTCGGCGACGTGGGCCCCACCAGCAAGATGCTCTCTATGAGCGAAGACGTGAACGACCCCGCGAGCCGTAGCATTACTTTCGACGAGCTGGAAGATGCCTACCTGGAACAGATTCAGGTGCTGGTGGAAGAAGGCGTTGACGCCATCCTGATTGAAACGATTTTTGACACCTTGAACGCGAAAGCCGCCGCAAGCGCATTCACCAAGGTGATGGAAAAGCGCGCTGTCGATGCAACCGCCGCCGGGAAAGCCGCCGAACTCAAGCCTGTCGAAGTCATGTTCTCCATGACGGTGAGTGACGCCTCGGGCCGTACGCTTTCGGGCCAGACGGTGGAAGCATTCGCCGTGAGCGTGATGCACATGCATCCGCTTTCTATCGGCTTGAACTGCGGTCTCGGTGCCGACGGCATGGTGCCGTACCTGCGTCGCATGGGCAAGGTTGCGCCTTGCTATATTAGTTGTCACCCCAACGCGGGGCTCCCGAACCAGTTCGGCGGTTACGACGACACGCCCGAAGACATGGTGCGACTCATGGGCGTTTACCTGGACGACAAGTTGGTGAACATGATTGGCGGCTGCTGCGGTACCACACCGGAACATATCGCCGCCATGCGCAAGATGCTCGACGCCCTGCCGGCCGATTACGAACGCCGCAAGCCCGCGCCCAAGTATGCGACAAGCCCGCTGCTCCGCCTCGCGGGTCTGGAGCCGCTGTTCAAGGAACAGGTGCGCCCCAGCGACGGTGCTGACAGCTGCAACGCCGAAGACTTTGTGAAGGTGGGCGAACGCTGCAACGTGGCTGGCTCCAAGAAGTTCCTGCGACTCATCAACGAGAAAAATTACGACGAAGCGCTGGACATCGCCCGCAAGCAGGTCGAAGATGGCGCCGACGTGATCGACGTGAACATGGACGACGGCCTTCTGGATGCTACCGCCGAAATGCAGACCTTCCTGAACCTGATTGCCTCCGATCCGGCCGTGAGCCGCGTGCCCATCATGGTGGACTCTTCCCGATTCGAAGTCATCGAGGCGGGCCTCAAGTGCATCCAGGGCAAGAGCATTGTGAACTCCATCTCGCTGAAGATGGGCGAAGAAGCTTTCATCGAACACGCGCTTACCATCAAGCGGCTGGGTGCTGCCGTCATCGTGATGCTCTTTGACGAAGAGGGTCAGGCCACCAATTACGAGCGCCGCGTAAAGATTGCCGCCCGCGCTTACGACATCCTGGTGAAGAAGCTGGACTTCGCTCCTTCCGATATCATTTTTGACCCCAACGTGCTGACGGTTGCCACCGGCATGGCCGAACACAACGCCTATGCCATCGACTTTATCCGCGCCGTCCGCTGGATCATGGATAACCTGCCCGGCGTGCGCATCTCGGGCGGGCTTTCGAACCTTTCCTTCGCCTTCCGTGGCAACAACTACCTGCGCGAATCCATGCATACCACGTTCCTGCATTACGCAATTCCGAACGGTATGGGTATGGCCATCATGAACCCCAGTGCGATTATCGAATACAAGACGATTCCGCTGGAACTCCGCATGGCCATAACCGAAGTGCTGTTGAACACGGAGCCCGATGCCAGCGAAGCACTCATCGAAATTGCAAGCCGCATGACCGCGGCCCAGAACGCCGCCAAGGAAGCGGGCACCAAATACGACCCGAAGGCGATTTTCGCCATGAGCACCGGGGCAGGTTTCGCGGCCAGCGACACCGGCAATGCCGCTGCGGACGCCAAGCCTACCACCCCCGAAGAACGCCTGCAAGAAGCACTTCTCAAGGGAACTTCTACAACGCTCCAGCCCGACCTGATGGAACTCATCAACCGCGGCGATAGCCCGGTGGGAATCATCTCTGGCCCGCTCATGGACGGCATGAACGAAGTCGGTCGCCGCTTCGGTGAAGGCAAGATGTTCTTGCCGCAGGTGGTGAAGACTGCCCGCACCATGAAGAAGGCGGTAGAAATTTTGCAGCCCTACATCGAGGCGGGCAAGGACGCCAATGCTTCTAGCCGCGGAAAGATCGTGATCGCGACCGTGAAAGGTGACGTGCACGATATCGGCAAGAACATCGTCTCCGTGATCATGGCCTGTAACGGCTACGAGATGGTGGACCTCGGCGTGATGGTTCCCGAAGATGTAATCGTGAAGGCTGTCATCGAGAACAAGGCCGACATCCTGAGCCTCTCCGGACTGATTACGCCTTCGCTCGAAGAAATGTGCACCGTCGCAAAAGCCATGCAGGCCGCGGGCCAGCGCATTCCGATTATTGTGGGCGGTGCCACAACCTCGCCCACGCACACGGCCGTAAAGATTGCACCGTGCTACGAAGGCCCCGTATTCCACGTGCGCGACGCCGCAAGCAATCCGGGCCTCGTGCAAAAACTTCTGGACCCCGCGACCAGCGAGCAGACCATTCAAGAAAATCGAGTCGAACAGCAGAGAATTCGCGACAAGCAAAACGGCATCCAGACCGAAGCCGCAAGCGCCATGGCCGCAGCCGAAAAGACGCCGGTTGAACGTCGCTTCCAGTGCGACTGGAGCAAGTACCAGCCATGCGAACCTCCATTTATGGGCGAAAGCAAACTCCCGCCCATCGCGCTGGAAAAAGTCATCCCGCTTATCAGCTGGGAATACTTCTTCTTTACCTGGAAAGTCAAGGCAGACCAAGAAGAAGCCAAGAAGCTCAAGGCCGACGCCGAAGAACTTATCAAGAGTCTCACAAAGCCCGAGTATGCACTGCGTGCCGTGCAGGCGTTCTACCCTGCAGCCGGTACGGAAAATTCCATCAGGTTCAACACAGGCCGTACCGGCACCGACTCCGACCTTGTCGAAGTCGCCACGGCCCGCCAGCAGAACCCCGAAGGCACTTGCCATTCCCTCTGCGACTACGTAGCCCCTGCCAACGCAACGACAGCAAGCGTCTTTAACGCTCCCGCCGGCAAAGATGTTTTCCGCGACATCGTGGGCGCCTTCGCCGTCACCGTGAGCGACGCCTTCGTGAAGCGCCTCGAAAAAATGAAGGCCGAACAGGGCGGCAGCGACTACGACGTTCTCTTGATGCAGACCGTCGCCGACCGCCTCGCCGAAGCGGGCGCCGAATACCTGAGCCAGGAACTCGCACGCGTAAGCAACTGGAAGGGCATCCGCCCGGCCGTCGGCTACCCCGTGCTCCCGAACATCAAGGAAATCTTCAACGTCGCGAAACTCATCGACTTCGGTAGTGTCGGAATATCGATCACCGAGAACGGCGCCATGTACCCGCAGGCCTCCGTGAGCGGCCTCTACATCAGCCACCCCGAAGTGGATTATTTTCACGTAAAGTCGTGAGACGGCTGCGCCTCTCCAGGATGACATTCTCCGAGCCTCGCACCTCTTGTCCCCTGCGGCCCTAACACCTACAACCTATCCCCTAAATCCTATCCCCTAATCCCTAGATCCTAGCCCCTACCCCCTAAATCCAGTCCCCCAATCCCTAACACCTACAACCTATCCCCTAAATCCTATCCCCTAAATCCTATCCCCTAAATCCTATCCCCTAGATCCTATCCCCTAGATCCTAGATCCTAGCCCCTAATCCCTAGCCACTATACTATCTTTCCCACCATGCGTTACAGTGATATTTCTTGTTTCCAGAGCGGTGTAGCCGTTCCCCTGTTCAGCCTCCGTAGCAAAAACAGCATCGGTATCGGCGAATACCTCGACCTGATTCCCTTTGCCCAGTGGTCCAAGCTTTGTGATTTCAACGTCATCCAGCTTTTGCCGGTGAACGATACCGGCGCCGAGGCCAGCCCCTACAGCGCCCGCAGCGCCTTTGCCTTGAACCCGGTGTTCATCAACATCCAGGCGGTGCAGGGTTCTTCCGAATTCGAAGACGATATCGAAGAGGCCAAGGAAAAGTTTGACGAACAGGAACGCATCGACTATTACAAGATTTCCACTTGGAAACGCTCCATCCTGAGAAAAATTTTTGACAACCGTTACGACCAGCTCCGCAAGGACAAGGTTTTGCAGGAGTGGCTGGACAAGAACCCCTGGGCCAAGGCCTACTGCGCCTACAGCACCCTAAAGGCCGAAAACGGCGAGAAGAGCTGGAAGGACTGGAAAAATTTCAAGAACCCCACGGACGCGGACATCGAAAAAATCTGGACCAAGTACAAGAAAGACGTTTGGTTCCAGGCCTGGATGCAGTTCGTTGCCGAGACGCAGTTCTGTGCCGCCGTGTCAGAAGTTTCCAAGCAGGGCATCAACATCAAGGGCGACATTCCCATCCTCATCAACGAGGACAGCGCCGACGTGTGGGCGAGCCGCAAGTATTTCTCCCTGGAAGACCGTGCCGGCGCCCCTCCCGACATGTTCAGCTACAGCGGTCAGAACTGGGGATTCCCCACCTACCGCTGGGATGTCATTGAACAGGACGGCTTTGCCTGGTGGAAAGCCCGTCTCGCCCAGGCGAGCAAGTTCTACCACGCCTACCGTATCGACCACGTGCTGGGATTTTTCCGTATCTGGAGCATCCCCCAGACCGAGACCACGGGCATCCTCGGGCACTTCAATCCCAGTATCCCGCTGACCCTGGAACGCCTGCAGGCCGCAGGGTTCAAGCAGGAATCCCTGGAATACCTGCGTAAGCCCAACTATTCCGTCGATCAGTTGCGGCAGTTCCTGGAAGGCGATACGGAACGCCTGCTGCCCCTCTGCTTCAAGACGCTCTACGGCACTACGGACCGCTACATTTTGAAGGACGAGTTCCTTTCGGAAAAAGCCATCCTCGGTCTTTCCGAACCCCAAGAAATCAAGGACAAGCTGCTGAAGGTTTACTGGAATCGCGTGTTTGTCCCTACCGGCGACGAACACACCTTCTACCCCTACTGGTACTGGTACAACCAGCCGGTGCTTTACACCCTGCCCGAAAACGAGCAGCAGAAACTTCACGAGATTATCGGCGAAAACGAGGCCGCCCAGAATGGGCTCTGGGAGGCGAATGCCACCAAGCTTCTGTCGGTCCTTGCCAAGGAAACGGACATGCTGGTCTGTGCCGAAGACCTGGGCTCCGTGCCCCGCTGCGTTCCTGCGGTTCTCAAGAAACTGAACATCCTTTCGCTCCGTATCGAGCGCTGGGCCCGCAACTGGGACGCTCCCTATTCTCCCTACTACGCCATGGAAGAATACCCCCGCCTCTCGGTGTGCACCACCAGCTGCCACGATACCTCCAGCCTTCGTGGGCTCTGGAAAGAACCTGACTTTGATAGGGCCTTCTACTGGTCTCACGCGGGGCTTCCGGGCAACGCTCCGGAGGAACTGACTCCTACCGTTGTGCGGAACATTCTGGCCCACGTGTTCTCCGCCAACAGCCTGCTCTGCATCTTGCCGGTGCAGGACTATTTCGCCCTGTCGCCCGCCCTTTCGGAATGTGCTCCCGAAGAGGAAAGAGTGAACATCCCGGGTACCGTGGGTGGCAAGAACTGGACTTACCGCCTGCCCTGCTCCGTAGAGGACCTCGTGAAAAACAACTTCCTCTGTTCCGAAATCCGCAAGCTGGTGGACGCCCGCAAACGCAGACCCATGTGGAAAATCTAATTCAATGTGGAATGTGGGATGTGGAATGTGTAATTAGACGTTTCACATTGCGGCGCAGCCGCTCGCATCACACACTTCACACTACACATTGCCTATGTTCGCTCCCGCTTGGACAAAAGACGCCGTCTTCTACCAGATATTCCCTGATAGGTTCTGCCGCAGTCCTCGTTACCAGGCGGTAGGCAAGTTCGTACCCTGGGATTCCAAGCCCACCCGCGAAAACATGTTCGGCGGCAATCTCGCGGGCATCGAGGACCATCTGGACTACATCGCGAGTCTCGGAGTAAACGCCATCTACCTCTGTCCCATCTTCAAGAGCAATTCCAACCACCGCTACCATACCGTCGATTACTTCGAAATCGACCCGGTGCTGGGCACCCTCAAGGATTTCGACCGCCTTGTCAAAAAGGCCCACAGGCTAGGGCTGCGCATCATTCTCGACGGCGTGTTCAACCACTGTTCTCGCGGGTTCTTCCAGTTCAACAGCCTGCTGGAACTGGGCGAAAATTCTCCCTACGTGGACTGGTTTCATGTAAAGGGCTGGCCCCTCAACGCCTATTCGGGCAAGCCCAATTACGAATGCTGGTGGAACTATCCGGCGCTCCCCAAGTTCAACACCGACTGCCCCGATGTCCGGGAATACCTTTTCTCAGTCGCCGAATATTGGACAAAGCGCGGAATCGACGGCTGGCGTTTGGATGTGCCCAACGAAATCGATGACGACTCTTTCTGGCAGGAATTCCGCAACCGCGTAAAGGCCATCAATCCCGAGGCTTACATCGTAGGCGAAATCTGGGACGAACCCTCCCGCTGGTTGCAAGGCGACCAGTTCGACGGTGTCATGAACTACATCTTCCGCAAGGCGGTCATGAAATTCCTCTTCGACGAGAACCCCATTTCCGTCCAGGAATTCTGCGACCGGGTCCGCGCCGCCTTCCCCGAAGGCCGCGGCGACATCCCCATGAACCTTTTGGGAAGCCACGACACCACCCGCCTCCTGTCCCAGCCCTGCGCAAGCCTCGAACGCATCAAGCTGGCATATGCCCTCCTGTTCTTTATGCCCGGCGCGTCCTGCATCTACTACGGCGAGGAACTTTCCATGAAGGGCGGCAAGGACCCCGACTGCCGCCGAAGCGTCCCTTGGGACGAACTGGAAAACCGCAAGTCCCAACCGCTCTACGAATTTATCTGTAATCAGGTGAAAATGCGCCGCGAAAACCCCGTCCTCCGCGACGGCAGCCTTTCCATCGCAAGCACCGCCGACGGCTTCACCGTCACCCGCACCCTGGGCAAAAAGACCGTGACCCTCTCCGTCACAACCTCCGGCACTGAACCCGCCTTCGAAATTAAATAAAGGGGGAAGCCTCCCCCTCGCTCACAGATTCACTTTGTTCGACTGTTCGCTCGGGAAGCCCACATCTCGGTCAAAAAACAAAAAATGTGGCTCTGGATTCCAAGTGCTTTGTGGTGTAGACCCGCCTTTACTGGTATGAACCGTTTCTGCAGGAGGAAACTCTTGTGACTGTTAGTCCCTGCGAGTTTCCGCCGAGAGTTCTGATTACTTGCGTATTATCGGCAATTTCCAGGAATTATAACAGTTTTTTTTCTGTTCTGGTTTTATCTTCGCTCATAAAGAGCCCCTATAAGACGTGTATTTTTATCTCGCGAACAGTGAAAAATTTTCTCATTAAGGCTGTTTCGTTATAACCAATTCTCATTCCACGTCCAATGTTCTTCATAATGTTTTTATACAATCCTTATTATTCAAAACAATTATCATTGTTTGTTATATGTATCTGATACGTGGAATCTATACCACAATTATCTAATATTGGAATAAATGGAGAATACATGTCATTATGGTCATCATTATATAGAACATTTATGCTTGCTACGAAATTTTCTTTTAAATCCAGTAAAATCGGAGAGAATACAGTTTTTTTCTCTTTGCAATACGCTATTTCTTGGATTAAATATTCACCAAAGCCCCACACATTTTTTAAATCACTATCGTCTTTAACTACCCACACTTGATTATCACTACATTTCGAACATGGAATAGTATCTTTAAAAACATATTGGATAGAATCATTTTTATAGATTACCACATGAATTGAATCAACACCTTTAGGCATGTCAAAACTTAAATGCAAGCCACATCTAAGATGCGCAGCTTCTGGTGCCGGATCGCAAGCCAATAAGCATAGGGTTCCCATGATAGGGGCTATTGATTTAATAAGTTTCATTAAAAGACCAATCTCTTTCCCAAGTCCAATGTTTGCCATAACGTTCTTGTACACCATCCCTACTTATATAGGGATCAACTTCTTTGCCAGTAATTTTACTCTCATACCCCTTTTCATAAAACTGCTTTGACCATTTTTCATGATTTTCCTCAACACCTTTCTTTATATTCCCATACATATCAATATAACCTTGATCATAAAGGAATTGAAAATAATACGCTTCGATTTCATATGGATTTGCATAATATCCTTCCCCCTTTGTTTTATCCCCGCTTATAAAGAGCCCCTATAAGACCTACTTCTTGAATATACCTTAATTTGTGCGGGTTCGCAAGCGTTTTGATGCTGAAAAAATCAGAAAAAAAAGAAGGATTTCTTGGATTTTGTCGATTTCAACAAGCCTTTGTATAAAAGAGAGCCGCTGATTTCCATCAGGGAAAATGTCAACGGCATAACGATTCTTTCCGAACAAGAAAAGTTGAAAAGCGCAAGCTGACGATGTGGGGGGGGGTATTAGGGGGCTTGCCCCCTAGGCGAGGGGGTGGAGAGCAACGAAGTACGAACCAGGGGGATTCTTCCCCCTTTTTTGTTAATTGCTGAAATTTTACACATTAACAAGGCATTTTTTCCCGCAAAAAAGAGTCTATACTAGTAGATGGGGACTGTCTCCGTCTGCCAAACGGAGGCTTTTCCGAAATAAACGGGAATATGGCTAGAACATTAGTTGTTTTTTCTCAAAAATGTAATTATATTATAATTACACCACGGGGTTCTATATGGAAGTAGAATTCGAGTGGGATCAGCGGAAGAATGCGATAAATCAAAGGAAACATGGAATTTCGTTTGAAGAAGCCAAAACTTGCTTTGAAGATGAACATGCCAGGGTGTTTTTTGATGTTGAACATTCTAAAAAGGAGGACAGGTCCATTCTTATTGGTCTGTCCGAGAAATTGAGGACTCTTGTGGTAGTTTATGCGGAACGGAGCATTCTTGATATGGAGATTGTTGTCAATCGGATCATCAGTGCCCGCAAGGCGACCAAGAAAGAGTTTCAGTATTATTGGAATGAACGGAAAGGAGACGGAATATGAAAAAGGAATATGACTTTTCGGGTATGAAGGCGGTGAGGAACCCTTATGCGGCAGCGTTGAAAAAGCAGATAACCATACGTCTCAATTCAAGCACCATCGAATACTTCAAGAACATGGCGAAAGACGTCGGGATACCGTACCAGACGCTCATAGATTCGTATCTCACCGATTGCGCCCTGTGCAAACGCAAACTGACTATGCGGTGGAAATAGCGGGGATTCTTCCCCCTTTTTTGATAGAAACCCGTTTATTCCGTCGTTTCTAGTAACTAGGAACTAGTAACTACGGGCTAAAATTTCTATCTTTGCGCGCAAACTTAGCGTATAATGCCTTATTAAGGGATTACAAATGAACAAACATAAATTTGGAATGCGGGAATTTATCATTCTCCTTGTAATAGCACTTTCGGCCTATACCGTGTGGCCCTCTATCCAGGTTCACTCCAGGAAGGGCGACGAAAAGAAGGCTTTCCTTAAGGAAAATCCGAAGCTGGGCTCCAAGTCCATCAATTTCGGCCTTGACCTGGCCGGTGGTACCAGCATCACGCTGGAAATCGACAAGTCCGGTCTGAAGCCCAACGAGGACATCAAGGATATCCAGGCCCAGTCCTTGGAAATCATCCGTAACCGTGTGGACCAGTTCGGTCTTTCCGAACCCCAGATTTCCCCCTCCGGCGACGACCGCATCTTGGTGGAACTGGCCGGCGTGGACGACTCTACCGCCAAGTCCCTGGTGGGTTCTACCGCCAAGCTGGAATTCAAGATTTTGGCCGAATCCGAGAAATTTACCCAGGTGGTTGGCCTTATCGACCAGTACCTGACCCGTCAGACTACCGACATCGTGGCTGACTCTGCCGCTACTGATTCCACGGCTGCGCCCGCTAAGGATTCTACGGTTGCTGCCGCTACCGCTGCTGATAGCGCCAAGCCCGCCGCTACAGCCGACACCGCCAAGGCCCTTTCCGACGAAGAACTCCTGGGTGGCAAGGCTCCCGCTGCCCCCGCAGCCGAAGTCGCTGCCACCGATTCTGCCAAGGAAACCGCTCCTGCCGAGGGTGAACCTGCTGGCGAGGTCGGAACTGCCCTCAGCGCCTATTACCTGTCCTTCGGTAACGGCGGCTTTATCGCCGAGGAGAACATCGAGAAGGTGAAGAAGCTCCTGGAGACCGAAGGGGTCCAGAAGCTGATCCCCCGCGACGTGAACTTTGCTTTCGGTAGCGGTCTCGAACCGGTACAGCGTGGCTCCAAGATCAAGGCCAAGCGTCTCTACTTGCTCAAGCGCCGTGCCGAAATGGGCGGTGACGACATTGTTGACGCTCGTCCCTACCGTGTAAGCGACGGTACCAATGCCGGTGAAGTGGCCGTCTCCCTGAAGTTCGGCGGTATCGGCCCCAAGAAGTTCTCCGCTGTCACGGCTGCCAACATCGGCAAGCAGATGGCCATCGTTCTCGACAACCAGGTTATTTCTGCTCCTGTGATTCGTGACCGTATCCCCAACGGCGACGCCCAGATTACCGGTCTTGACGACATGGCCGAGGCCAACCGCCTGGCTGTGGTTCTCCGTGCCGGTGCCCTCAAGGCTCCTATGAAGATTATTGAAAGCCGTAGCGTGGGTGCTACCCTCGGTGAAGAAAACATCGTCCAGGGTTTCGGTTCCGGTGCTATCGGCCTTATCCTCTGCTTGGTGTTCATGGTTGCTTACTACCGCCTCGGTGGTCTTATCGCTAGCTTCGGTATGGTCATCAACACTCTCGTGACTGCTGCCGTGATGTCCGTATTCAACGCCACCCTGACTCTCCCGGGTATCGCCGGTTTCATCTTGGTGGTGGGTATGTCTCTCGACGCCAACGTGATTATCTACGAACGTATCCGTGAAGAACTGAAGAACGGCCTTACTGCCCGCGCTGCCGTGGCCAAGGGTTATGAACGTGCCTTCAGCGCCATCTTGGACTCCAACTTGACCACCGTGCTTACCGGCCTTATCCTCTATAAGATTGGTACTGGTTCCGTGAAGGGTTTCGGTCTTACGCTTACCATCGGTATCTTGACCTCCCTCTTCTGCGCCATCACCGTGACCCGCGCTATCCTCGACTGGCGTCTTGCCAAGGCCGACAGGACTACGCTCTCCATCGGTAACGGCTTCAAGGCCATCAACGAGGCCAACCTCCAGATTATCCCGAACCGCCGTCGTTTCGGTCTGATTTCTGCCATCCTGATTATCGCCTCCATCGCCTGCATCGCCGTGAAGGGATTCGACTTCAGCATCGACTTCACCGGTGGTCAGGTCTATACGATTCAGTACCAGGATGACGCCAAGCACGAGAAGGACCTGAGCGGTGCTCTCTCTGCGGCAGGCATCTCTGGCGCCAAGGTCCGCACTCTGGGCGGTACCTCTGCCAACTCCTACCAGATCAGCATGCGCGCCTCCGATGACGCCCAGTTTGAACTCAAGATGGCTCAGGCTTTCGAGAAGGCCGGTCAGAAGTGCGAAATCGTGGCTCGCGACAATGTGGGTCCCACCATCGGTAAGGAACTCCGCTTCAACGCTATCTTGTCTGTGATTCTCGCCTGGCTCGGCATTCTGCTCTACGTGTGGTTCCGGTTCGGCAAGTTCGGTCTCGGCTTCGGCGTGGCCGCTGTGGCGGGCCTTGTGCACGATACCATCATTACTCTCGGCTTCATCTCCGCATTCAGCCTGTCCTTCGACGGTGCCTTGATTGCCTCCTTGCTGACCATGATCGGTTACTCTGTGAACGACACCATCGTGAACTTCGACCGTATTCGTGAAAATACCGCCGTGTTTGGCTCCGGCAACTTTGGCGAGACCATCAACAAGTCCCTGAACCAGTGCTTCAGCCGTACCATGGTGACCTCTCTCACCACCTTGTTCGTGTGCGTGATTCTCGCCGTGAAGGGCGGTTCCTCTATCCGCGACTTCGGTCTGGTGCAGTGCTTCGGTATCCTCATCGGTACCTACTCTTCTGTGTGCTTCTGCTCTCCCATCGTTCTCTGGTGGAGCAAGAAGTTCAAGAAGGGTGTGTAATACCTAAGTGTCATCCTGAGCGGAGCGCCAATGGCGCGAAGTCGAAGGATCTAGAAAAGCCTCGGCAATGCCGGGGCTTCCTTTTTTTTCTGTATGAGGGGAAATCTACCTATTCTTTATTCTTGACACAGCGGATGGAAAAGCCGTTGTCCTTGTCTGCATAATCGGTGTGCGCTTCGTCGGTATCGTAGCGAAGGGTATACTTGGTCGCATATTCCTGCTTGTTTTTCATTACATCATCCTCGGAGGCTGTCCAAAATTCCGCAATGGAGTCATTATTATAGTATTGATTGGTGGGGTTTGAGTATCGATCGCATTCCCGACGGCCCGCAGGGAGTGCGGCGAAGGAATAGTCGTCGGTACCGCTGCCTTTGAAATGCCCAAAGTTCCTCCAACCGTAAGGGGATTCATCGTGGGTGAGAGAGTCTTTAAGTTTTATACCGGCCTCATTTTGACGGACGTATGTCGTATCGTTGCCGTCAACAGCCACGAATAGCGCCTTCACTTCGTCTATGTTTGGCAAATGCCAGCCTTTGGGGCATACCCCACGGACAGGGTTGGTGGGTTGACAGATCTTGCCAAGACCGCAACCGCTACCGTTTTCATCCCACACGCCTGCGCTGTCTATGGCGGCGCTCCATAGGTAGAGGCGACCGTACGTGGAGCAATATGCTGGGGCGTTGTCGTAGCAGAAACTGCTGGAATCCAATGTTCCCGTAGGCTGCAGATAGCGGTAGTTCAGATTCTCTGCCATCCATACCTGGGAATAGTGGATTCCTCGTTCCTCATCGTTGATTTCGATGGTGGTGGTGGCATAGACCTTGCCGTCGCGCAAGTCCGTAAGGGTGTTGTCTCCCGGATCATATTCGCTTTCATCGGGGCCGTTGGGCAGAGGTTCCTCACTGCTGGATGATTCTTCGCTGCTGGAGGACTCTTCGCTACTAGAAGACTCTGAACCTTCGGGTTCCTCGCTGTCGGATGACTCGACTGGACATCCGTCACCGAGCGTACCCTCCAATATGGACTCGCATACCTTTGCAAGGTTAGCCGCTTCTTCACTTCCGGCAGGATACTCTTCACAGCCAAGCCCCGGTATATCGCTGGGAACCTCACAGGATACCATTTTCTTTTTAGGAGTGCTTGAAGAAGAGGATTCTTCGGCTATTTCCTCACTGCTGGACGACTCCTCTTCTTCGCTGTTGCTGGAACCAAATTCCAGCTCATCAGGGAGCCATTCGCCAAACGCACAGATGTAGTTCTTGTCCTGCACGCTGACAGTGTCTCCCTCATTGTCGCTGGTACAGTCTGGCAGGGCGGCAAGGGATTCGTACTCGTTATCCGATTTGGTTGTAGAATTGCTACTGTCGTCACCACAGGCCGTGAGGATCATGGCGAGAAAGGCAACAAAGGCCAAAGAAAGGGTCTTCCACATTTTTCGCATAGTCTCTCCTCTTGGGTTTCTCTTGAATATATACTCTTTTATTTGAAAGTGCAAGTGTTTTACCAACCCCTAGCCCCTAGATCCTAGCCCCTTTAACTATATTTACCCCGTTCGATAAAAAGGGGGCGCCTATGCTCAAGTATTACAAGATCGAATCGGGTCGTCTGGCGGTGGCTCCGAGTGAAGATGCCGCAGACATCGTGATGATGGGCTCCCTCAGCCAGGAACAGCGCAGCGTCCTGGTCAAGGAATACGAGATTACCGAACATACCATCGCCTCCGCATTCGACTCCGACGAGCTTTCCCGTATCGAATACGACGACGATTTCACCACCATCGTGTTCAAGAAGCCCAAGAACTATTCCGCCGCCGACAACTTCCAGTTCCGGGTGGAATCCTTCGGCATCTTCATCTTCAAGGACTGGGTGCTGCTCCTGACCGACAGCGACATCCCGGTGATGGACGAAAAGCGTTTCTCGAAAATCGACAGCCTGAACACCTTCGTGCTGAAGGTCCTGAGCTACGCCATCTACCACTTCAACGAACACCTGAAGATTATCAACCGCATCAACGATGACCTGGAACAGCGGCTCAACACCTCCATGGAGAACAAGTACCTGCTTTCCATGTTCAGCCTGAACAAGGGCTTGATCTACTACGTGAGCGCCCTGAACAGTAACGACACCCTTTTGAAGAAACTCCAGATGGGTCGCAGCCTCAACTGGACCGAGGCCGAACGGGAACTGCTGGAAGACATCCAGATTGAAAACGGCCAGAGCCTGCAACAGGCAAACATCTACGCCAACATCTTGACCTCCATGATGGATGCCCGCGCAAGCGTCATCAACAACAACTTGAACCAGTTGATGAAGAACTTGACCATCGTGACGATTTCCATATCGCTCCCGACGTTCTTTGCCAGTTTGTTCGGCATGAACGTGCAACTGCCCTTCGGCATGAACGGCGACGCCACCGTGGGTTCGCCCATGACTTTCTGGGCCGTTATTGCCGTGTGTATCCTGTCGGTGGTGCTGTTCCTCGGCTTCTGGATTCGACGGAAATAGTCGCGAGTCGCCAGTTCTCCCTAAGCCCCTTCTGCAAGACGGATCTTTAGACGGCTATGGTACACACCGTCTTCTACATAGGCGTTGTATTCCGCCTTATCTACAAAAAGCATTTCTAGGCGCTTCTGGAAAGTGGATAGTCCAAGACCGCTTGCTTTTTTTGGAGACTGGTGTACTTTCGGGAAATTCGAATTGGCGGTTTCAAGGACCAGCTCGTTTCCACGCTGCTTTATGGAAATATGGGCAAAGCTTTTTCCCTTGGGATTCTTGCTGTGTTTCAATGCGTTTTCTACCAGGGGCATGGCTACTAGAGGCGGTATCATCACTTTTGGGTTTTCAAGTTCCACGTCAAAACGGTAATCGAAACTGTCGTCCAGCCGGAGTTTTTCCAGGTTCCCGTACATCCGAAGGATTTCCACATCTTCTTCCAGGGGAATGGCGTCATCAGAAGTCTGGTAGAGCGTCACCCGCAAAAGCTTCGAAAGTTCCGTCATGGATTTTTCTGCCCGCTTGGAATCTATGGAAATCAGCGCTGTTATGTTGTTCAAAGTATTGAACAGGAAATGGGGTGAAAGTTGGTTTTTTAAAAATTCCAGCTCATATTGCAAACGGCTGCGCTTTTGTTCCCTGACCACAAAACCGCGAAGGATTTGTGCCGATATAAGTCGGTAAAACACGCAGATAATGCAAACCAGACAGACCAGCACCACAAAGGAAAAGACGGTCCAATAGCTGAAATGCCCTTTTACCGAAGAGAACATGTAGGAATTGAAAAAGTAATTTACTCCCTGATCGGGAGCCCGGTCTATCAAAAAAAACACCACTTCTCGCAAGAAGCAGGTTACCAAAATAACGACAGCATTATATACAAAATAAATCCCATAACGCTTATTGAGAATATAATTAGGAACGAGAAAATTGAGATTAAGGCCGAACACCCCGATGCTCATCAGCACGGGAAAATAGAAGTTCATGAGTTCTCGCCAGTCCAAACCGATTACCGAACGGGTAACCGGATCCCCGATGTAGAGCATGGGAAAAATTAAGATAAAGAGAAATATGAGTATCTGGGGCACGTAGGCCGGGACAGGGAAAGACAATTTTTCCTCCTGTTCCAGGATTTCACGGATTTTTTTCTCATATCGGTCGAAATCCCTTTCCTGGGCCCCCTGCCACCTCTGTCGAAGCTTGAAAATGGAAATTTTGGTTTTTTCTGGTTCCATGATGACAAAAATAGGTCCAAAAACGCCCCCCGTACAGCCCATAATGACAGTTTTATGACAAAAAAGCGAATTTTCCCGACAAAAAACAAATTAAACTTTTGCAAGGGCTAGGGCAGTTCCTGACACTCCGAAACCTAAACGGAGGTAGATTTATAGGCGTAAAGGAAAAGGACTTACTATGAACGCCGCTACCTACACCCGTGATGAGAAAAGCACTTATTTTCAGTATCTTGAAGATATTTCCAGCATTCCTCTGCTGACTCCGGCACAGGAAAAGCTGCTCATCAAGAAGGTCAAGGAGGGCAGCCGCGAAGCCCTGGATTTGCTGGTCAAGTCCAACCTGCGCTTTGTGGTGAACATCGCGAACCTTTACAAGGGCCAGGGCCTTGAAGTGGGCGAACTCATCAGCGAAGGCAATATGGGCCTTATAGAGGCCGCCCGCCGTTTTGACCCTAGCCAGAAAATCAAGTTTATCAGTTACGCCGTGTGGTGGGTGCGCCAGAACATTACCCGCGCCATCGCCGAAAAGGGCCGCACGGTCCGTATCAGCGCCGAGAAGGAACTGATTCTGCGCCGTTTCAACAAGAAGGGCGGCAAACTTAAACAGGTTGTGGGTGGCAGCTATGTGCTGGACACCGACAGCCTGGAAGGAGTTTCCAAGTACAAGGGTGACGCCATCGAAAAGGTGTTGATGATGGGCAACCGCACTTCTTCTCTGGAAGCCCCCGTTGGCGAAGACGGAGATTCCACCCTGGGAGATTGCATTCCCTCTGTAGAATTCCGCACCGAAGACCTGGCCGAAAAGAACAACCGCCGGGAAGTCTTTGAAAAAGTTTTGAACAAGAACCTGGACCAGCAGGAAAGCGATATCCTCAAGCTTTATTTCGGCTTTAAGATGGATAGCGACCTGAACC